>NZ_JBLFFK010000026.1:0-80343 GCF_051400715.1 Neorhizobium descurainiae | reverse complement strand
CAGAAGCGTCCATTTCACAGGTATCGTTCACCTCATCGCAGCAATGATATGGATGCGATGAATGTCGATCCGACCTAGGCTTTCGAGAAGTAGATAGAGTTGCAGTTGAGCGACGGCAAATGGAGCTGTGAGGATTTCGAATCCGATCACTCGCTCTTGGAAGGCTCTTGAGAGCTCCAATCCGATGGCAGCTTCGTCGCCATCGGCTTTGGCCTCTTCGGCAATGCAACGCGCTACTTCTAGCAAGTATGCCCCGGTGCCGCAGCAAGGATCCAGCACAACCACGTCGGGATCGGCCAAACCGCGCGGACGGCCAAGCTCTGTTTTCAAGACGTGATGAACGCGCCGCACTTGATAGCGCACGATTTCGGGTGGTGTATACCAAACCCCCAATTCATCGCGAAGCTTGGGGTCAAAGGCTTCAAGAAAGGGCTCATAAAAGTAGGTAATCGCCGCCGCTGAGGTTTGCTCATCAATCGTAGGGAAGGTCATGCGGGCGCGGAATAGCGGCCGATCGACACGGTTCAATGTCGCAATTGCTCGGGCAAGATGCTCTTCGAGACCAAGAGCTTTGAGCCGCTTCGGATGCCGGATGTCGTGAAGTAGCGCATCTAGGAATGGAATTGGAAGGTACTTATGGGCGTCTTCAATGTCGAAATGCTCTGCCGGTCCGGCGGACTTGTCCCACAGCACCCAAGCCGCGAAAAGAGAATAGAAGGCAGTTTGAACGAGCGACGATCTAAAGAAGCGATCGCCTCGTTCATCATCGACGTTGAACGAAAGGCCAAGCGCCTGCCGATAGTCATCCAGCAACGGCTTTACAGGCTTCAGGTCAGCAGGAAGCCCTTCTTTTGCATCGCGCGCTTGTCGTGCCAAAACCTTGGCCAAATCGGCGGGTTCGGCGAGCGGGGCGTAATCAGTTACAGCCCGATCGACGATTTCGATGAGATCGGCAATTGCTGCCTCGTCGATTTTCGTTCGCGAACCCACGACGCTGACGGCGGACCATAAATCAACGGTCTTTATAAGCGCCCGCTTTTCCGGCGGAACGGTGCCGGTCTTTGGCCGCTCATATCCGGCCTCACAAGCAAGCAGGCCAAAGCCTCTGACGTTACAGACAATCACGACTCCCGTTTGAGCGAGATAACGGCCGATCTGGTCCTTCTGTTCGATTGAGGCGGAAAGGTCTTCCAGGCCAACGGTCGATCGCTTTACCTCGCCGAAAACCCCGATGAACATTTTGTCGTCGCCGAGCACGAAATCGGGCATGTCTCGTGCTTTGGCCCGAGCCTCCGACGTATTCACCCGAACTTCAAATGGAAGTCTATCTTCTTTCAAGATTGCTGAAAGCAATACCTTGATAGCGGGATAGAAAGTATTCTCAGTCGAGGTAGGCTGCGAGTCCAAATGCCGCGTTTCAGAAACATATTCTAAAACCGTTGCAGCAATATTTTGCATATCTAATTACCTACGAATCACACTTGCGCGTGGTCCGCGCCCCCTTCCAATTCATCACATTGAAGACGAGTGGGAAAGGTGCGAAAGGTAATTTCTCGGGTAAGTTGCGACGGTCCGACACCGTAAGATGAGGCAAATACTGTTAATGACTGAGAACCACGCCAAGCCGTCACCAATTGTTCAAGCGCCGCTTTATCCCCTATATTCCGATGTGGGCCACACAATTCGCCTACTCGGCGGCGAGCCCGTCCAACGTGTTCGCGACTTGATCAGCAACATCGCCAATCAAATGGGAACGCCGCAAAATCCAGTCGATTGGTCGGACCCGGACACTTGGATTGGGGAACGCCTCTCCGGGGAGTCTGAAACGCTCGCTCGAAAAATATGGGATGGTAGTGGCAAGACACTGAATCCGCGTTATCTCAATGGCTGTTATCTTTTCATCAACCGCCTGCGCCTCTTGGATAAGGATGCAGTCATCTACCGGATAGGCGAGCGCGGCCGACGCTTCCTCGATAATGACGAAGCGCTCCTTCGAGAACTGGATGCCATAGAAGGGATTCCGAAGCTCCTTTCGTTGGTTGCCGAACGTTCGCCTTGCAAACGTGGTGATATCCTGCCGGCATGGTCGGATTATCTAAAAGCGGTTTCGCTGTTCTCGACGCCAAAGACCTTTGCTGACACGTTGCGGAGACGGTTGGTCAGCGTCGCCGAACGTGGGCTGATCACGCGCGAGGGGAATTTCTACGCCATCACCGATGCTGGGCTGCAATGGCTGAAGGGTTTCAGCGGAGGGGCCAAGCGAGCCGCTGTTGCAACGCCTTCTTCAAGGCGCACAACCGTCGCCGAAGCTGCTCATGCCCACAACGAGGAGCAGTTGGCGGCGTTCCGTGAACGCCTAATGCAGCTTGAACCGGTGCAGTTTGAGCATTTTATCAAAGAACTCCTCGACGCGATGGACTATGAAGACGTTCGCGTGACAAAGGTCAGTGGCGACAAGGGTGTTGATGTTGTTGCCCGCGTACAGTTCGGCATCACGGAAATCACCGAAGTCGTTCAGGTTAAGCGGACGGAAAGCACCATTACCCGACCAAAGGTCGATGAGCTTCGGGGTGCGCTCCCGTATTTCAAAGCCATCCGAGGCACAATCATCAGTCTCGGCAGCTTTGCGAAAGGTGCACAAGAAGGTGCGCTGTTTGTCGGCGCGGCTCCGATCACGTTGATCGATGGAAAACGTCTATTGGACCTTTGCATCAAACATCAGGTGGGCGTGAAACGTCGCCCCGTGGAAATCTACGAGATAGACGAAGCGTTCTTTGCCGAGAAATTTACCCGAGAAGAAGTTGAAGACGCTGCGCCGGTCACCGACGACGATCTCGCGGAGGAAGGTGCCGATGTCTGACGACAATCTTATTCTCTACACCACGGAAGACGGCCGCAGCCGGATCGAGTTACGCGCGATCGATGGAACAGCATGGATGACGCAAGCCCAAATGGCAGAGTTGTTCCAGACGTCCCCGCAGGCGATGACCCAGCAAATTGGAAGCATCTACGAGGAGCAGGAGCTAAGCGAAGAGGCAACTTGTAAGGAACTCTTACAGGTTCGAACCGAGGGGAATCGCACGGTTTCCCGTGCATTGAAGCACTACAATCTCGATATGATCCTTGCCGTAGGATACCGCGTTCGGTCGGCGCGCGGAGTCCAGTTCCGCAGATGGGCCACAACGACACTGACCGAATACCTGGTCAAAGGCTTCGTGATGGACGATGCCCGGCTAAAGCAGCCGGGTTATGATTATTTCGACGAGCTGCTTGAGCGCATCCGTGACATCCGGGCGTCGGAAGCGCGCTTCTATCAAAAGGTGCGGGATATTCTGGCGCTCAGCGAGGACTACGATCCCAGCTCAAAATCCGTGAACACGTTCTATGCGACCATCCAGAACAAGATGCTGCACGCTGTCACCGGCCATACCGCTGCCGAGCTTATCGTCGCCCGCGCCGACGCTACCGCACCGAACATGGGGCTAACCTCATGGAAGGGGTCGCGGGTGCGCAAGGGCGATGTCGTGACCGCAAAGAATTATTTGGCACAGCCCGAGATTTCGGAACTCAACCTCATCGTCACGATGTTTCTGGACACGGCCGATTTGCGCGCCAGGCGTCGCCAGACCATGCAGTTGGCGGATTGGGAAGGTGTCCTCGACAACTTCTTGCGCTCCAACGAGCTGAATGTCTTGAAGAACGCCGGCTCTGTATCACACAAGAAGGCTGCGGCGGTTGCCGAGGCCCAATACGAAAGTTTTGACGAGGCTCGCAAAGAAGCCGAGCGCTTGGCAGATGCGAAGACCGACGAGCTAGATGAATTGAAACGTATCGCCGAGGACATGAAGAAAGGTGGACAGGGCAAGGGTTGATCGTGCATCTATATTCCGTGCGGGATTAGCAGGTAGGGCGCGTTAATTAACGAAATCGCGATTTTGTTTATTAGTGCCGATCGCTAATTAAAGGGCGGAAACCAACGCTGCGGACGGGTTTTCATTCCCAGAATCGCCAGTTCCCCGACATCATCGAGACGGCCGACTCCACTCCCCCGCCCAATCCTCAGAACCCGTTGATGGGGGGAGGTCCGGCGGGCCAGCTCAAGTTGCTGGTTAGTAGGGCAAAGTCGGGACTGTAGTGGGTTAGTAGCGTTACAGGGTAGTAGGGGGTGCAACCGGGTGAGACGATGTGCTATCGTCCTACTAACGAAAGCGGAGTCGATCCAAAAGCTTGGCTAGTAGGATCCAACGCCGTGCAACCCTATCTAACCATCTGAAATGATTACGAAAAACAATTCGTAATGATGGGGGTCACGTGTTCGAGTCACGTAAGCGGCACCATTTTTCTTCAACACCTATCCAAATCCTACCTGCCTACCTCGTAGGTACAGGTTTTTTGTTGACTTAAAATATTAGAATATTCAGATTCAACCAATCAACGAGAGGATCGGGAGACCTCTCTATGAAGTTGAACTCTCGGGTCGTTCAATTATTTTTGCTCCTGTTCGGGGCCGGGCTCATGCCTCTGCCTGCCAAAGCCGGCGACTGGTTCGATGCGCGATGGTACGGCGTAACAGGGCCCTGCGACGGAAAATGTTCATTCATGGTTTTTGGCGGGAAGTATGTCGAAACCTCGATGTCGGACATTTTCCTTGGAGGAGACCTATGGCCCTTTGGATGGGAATATGGCGACAGCACCTTTCTCGGCCTCGCCGCCTCCCGGACCGTGGCGAGCCTCTGGCACGAGAGGATCACGATCGAGCCCGAGATCGGCTTCGGCAAGCGGTTCGGGGACATGGACGAATACGAGGCGTGGGGAGCGGTCTTCTTTCGCTACAATTATTTCCCATGGAATGATTACGTCTATACCACGGTGGCTGTGTCGATCGGCCTGAACTATGCAAGCGGCATATCGCAAATCGAGAAGGAGCGCGCAGGCAACGACCGCGGCGACCGCCTGCTCCACTACCTTGCACCGGAAATCACCTTCGCCCTGCCGCAGGACAGATCAAAGGAACTCGTCGTCCGGTTTCACCACCGCTCGGGCGGCTACGGCCTCGTGAGCGATTCGGACGGCGGCGCCCAGTACCTGACCGTCGGCTTGAGGTTCCGCTTTTAACGATTGGGAAATCCCGTTTGGACGCTTCGCCGCCCACTTGAGGCGCTTCCGGGGAAAATCCGTGCCGGCCTGGCACAGGCGCTGTGGAAAGTAACGATCCGCTAACTTTGATCCTTAACGGCAGTGGAACCAAGAGCCGGATTCGAAAAACGTCTGGGCCGTCGCACCGGGCGGTGTCCTCCCGCCGTCGGTCGCGGCCGGAGGCTCGGTGCGGCGGATCACCCACGAGGCGTGCGCCGGGCCTCTGCGCCGGCCATCCGTGCCATGATCACAGATAAAAGCCGGCTCCCGTCGTCCTCTCGGAACGACGCACCAGACCGAAGTGCGAAAGCGGTGCTCGCACTTCGACAGATATTCTGCTGGTCAGGCCGCTTCGCCGAATTCGCGGCGCATGATCTTCGCACCCTCGACCATGGCCTTCATCTTGCCGAAAGCGACCTCACGCGGCAGGTATTTCATGCCGCAATCCGGCGCGACGATGATGTTCTCCGCCTCCACATAGGGCAGGGCGCGGCGGATGCGGTTGGCGACGACTTCCGGCGTTTCGACGTTCATGTCCGAAAGATCGATGACGCCGAGCATCAGCGTCTTGCCGGAAAGGCCGGTCAGCGTCGAGCAATCGAGATTGGATTGCGCGGTTTCGAGTGACACCTGATGGCAGGAGCAGCCGGAAAGCTGGGTCAGGAAGGAATAGCCGGACGGACGCTCGTGGATGATCGCCGCATAGCCGAAGCAGATATGCACGGCGGTGGTGCCCTTCACCCCATCCAGCGCGCGGTTGAGCGCCGCAAGGCCGTATTGTTCCGCCTTCTGCGGCCGGGCCTGCATATAGGGCTCGTCGATCTGCACCACGTCGGCGCCGGCGGCGAAGAGGTCCTTGATCTCGGCATTGACCGCATCCGCGTAATCGTAAGCCGCCTCCTCCTCGGTCTTGTAATAGTCGTTCTGCGCCTGCTGCGACATGGTGAAGGGGCCGGGCACGGTGATCTTGATCTTGCGGTCCGTATGGCTTCTCAGGAACTTCACGTCGTCCGCTTCCACCGCATGCTTGCGGCGGATCTTTCCCACGATGCGCGGCACGGGATTGGGATGGCCGGAGCGATCGAGCGCCGTGCCGGGATTGTCGAGATCGACGCCTTCAAGCGCCGTCGCGAACCGGTTGGAATAGCTCTCGCGGCGGATCTCGCCATCGGTGATGATGTCGAGGCCGGCTTCCTCCTGCGCCTTGATCGCCATGATCGTGGCGTCGTTCTGCGCTTCGGCCAAATATTCCTGCGGGATGCGCCAGAGCTCACGGGCACGGACGCGCGGCGGAAACCGGCCGGCGAGCTTGGCGCGGTCGATCAGCCATTCGGGTTGCGGGTAACTGCCGACGAGTGTCGTTGGAAAAAGCATTGCCATCCTCCCATCTGCCAATGTTGAAAGACGTTATACAGCAACGAAGCCGTATCCTGTCAACAAAACCTCGGCATCAGTTTCCTTGACGAACGGGAGCATGCGAAGGAATATCGCGCCCGCCGCCGGCCTTCGGCGGCTCAAGGCATTTCCCAAGGAGAATTCATGTCGCTGGCCCCTGACATCATCGAGACGCTGAAGAGCGTTTCCACCGCCACCTTGACCACGGTGCTTTTGAAGAAGGGGCTCCGGAACGTCTGGATGCGCGGCACCAGGCCGTTGAAACCCGGCCAGGGCCGGGTGGTCGGCAAGGCCTTCACGCTGCGCTTCGTGCCGGCCCGCGAAGACCTCGCAACGCCTGAAAGCTGGGCCTCGCCGATCTCCACCCGCGCCGCCATCGAGGCGATGCCGGAAGGCTGCGTCGCGGTCGCCGGTGCGATGGGCATCACCGATGCCGGCATTTTCGGCGACATTCTTTGCGCCCGCATGGCGAAGCGCAACGTGGCGGCTCTCGTCACCGACGGCGTGATGCGCGATGCGGAAGGCGTGCTTTCCAGCGGCATGAAGATCTGGTGCAACGGCATCGCCGCCCCGCCTTCGGTCGCGGGACTTACCTTCGTCGGCTGGCAGGAACCCATCGCCTGCGGCGGCGTCGCCGTCTTTCCGGACGATATCGTGGTGGTGGACGAGGACGGCGCAGTGCTTATCCCGGCGAAGCTGCTCGACGCCGTGCTGGCCGAGGCGCCCGAACAGGAGCGCATGGAGGCCTGGATCATGACGGAGGTCGACCGCGGCGTGCCGCTTCCGGGCCTCTATCCGATGAATGCCGAAACGAAGGCCCGCTACCAGGCCTGGAAGGATGCGCAGAAATGACGTTCGGGACCGATTCCAAGGGCGTCTACGCCATCGCCACCACGCCGTTCCTCGAAGACGGCTCGATCGACTTCACGTCGATCGACCGGCTGACGGATTTTTACGAGGAGACCGGCTGCACCGGCATCACCATTCTCGGCATCATGGGCGAGGCGCCGAAGCTGGAGCCCGAGGAAAGCCGGGCGATCGTCAAGCGGGTGGTCTCGCGCGCCAGGGTGCCGGTCATCGTCGGCGTCTCCGCGCCGGGTTTTTCGGGCATGCGGTCGCTGGCGCGGGATTCGATGGAGATGGGCGCCGCCGGCGTGATGATCGCGCCGCCGCCTTCGCTTCGCACGGACGACCAGATCGTCAACTATTTCGCCGGAGCCGTGGAGGCAGTCGGCGAGGACGTGCCCTGGGTGCTGCAGGACTATCCGCTGACGCTGACGGTCGTCATGTCGCCTGGGGTGATCGCCAGGATCATGACCAATCATCCCTCCTGCCTGATGCTGAAGCACGAGGATTGGCCGGGGCTCGAAAAAATCTCGAAGCTCAGGGCCATGCAGAAGGCGGGCGACCTGCGCCCCTTCTCGATCCTCTGCGGCAATGGCGGCCTGTTCCTCGATTTCGAGCCGGAGCGCGGCGCCGACGGCGCAATGACCGGCTACGGCTTCCCGGACATGCTGACGGAGCTGGTGCAGCTCTTCGCCGAAGGCAGGCGCGACGAGGCGCACGACCTCTTCGACGCGCACCTGCCGCTGATCCGCTACGAACAGCAGGTGGGCGTCGGCCTTGCCGTGCGCAAGCACGTGCTGAAGCGCCGCGGGGTGATCGCGACCGACGTCCAGCGCAAGCCGGCGCAGATGCTCACCCCGGCGGCCAAGGCAGAAGTGGACTATCTGCTCAGCCGCATGGCGAAGAAGGATAAGCGGGCTGCGTTTTGAGATTGTCTAATAGCGGCAAGCCTGCCGGCACCTTCTCCCCCGCTGGGGAGAAGGGGAAGTGCCGCGACGTCTCCAATCATCCTCTCCCCTCGGGGGTCCGGAGGACGGGACGGGGCCGTCGACCCGTCCCCGGTTGATGGCCGAGCGGAGCGGAGGCCGGGTGAGGGGGCCGCTTACTCCGCCGGAAGCTATTTGACCAATCGACTCACCCTCCCCGCAATCGCCATCGAAGCCGTCAGCCCGGGGCTCTCGATGCCGTAAAGCGCGGCATAGGCCGGGTGACCGGTGGCTTCCGGCCCCTGGATGACGAAGTCGCCGCCCCCTCCCCCGTCCGGGCCGACGACCTTGGGGCGCATGCCGGAATAGGCAGGCTGCAGCGCGCCGGCGGCAAGGTCCGGCCAGTAGCGGCGGATCGCAGCATAGAATTTGTCGGCGCGGTGCGGATCGACGTCGTAGTCGATCGTCTCCACCCATTCGACATCGGGACCGAAACGGGCCTGACCGGCAAGATCGAGCGTCAGGTGGACGCCGAGCCCGCCCGGCTCCGGCACGGGATAGATCAACCGACCGGCGGGAGCACGGCCCGTCAGAGAGAAATAGCAGCCCTTGGCATAATGCCGTTCCGGCATGGTCTTCCGGTCCAGGCCGGTTATGCTCCCGGAGATCGCCCAGGCGTCGAGGCCGGCCGCATTCACCACCAGCCCCGCCTCGATCTCCACCGGATCGCGGCCGCCGACCGAAAGCCGGACCGCATCAGGCAGAAGCTCGCCGCCGAGAACGGGAGAATTGAGGACGACGGCGCCGCCATGCGCCTCGATATCGGCGATATAGGCTTCCATCAGGCGATGGCTGTCGATGATGCCGGTCGAGGGTGACACGAGGGCCGCAAAGCCTCGGATCTGAGGCTCCAGCCGGGCAAGCTCCGTCTGATCGATTACCCGGCAGTCATCGACGCCGTTCGCCTCCGCCTGCTTCAGCAGCTTTTCGAGATAGGCGACCTCCGCCTCGTTCGAGGCGACGACCAGCTTGCCGCATCGCCGGTGCGGGATGTGGCGCTCCTCGCAATAGTCGTAGAGTCTGTGCTTGCCGGCGACGCAAAGCTCGGCCTTCAAGCTGCCGGCCGGATAGTAGAGCCCCGCATGGATGACCTCGCTGTTGCGGGAAGAGGTGATGCTGCCGGTCATCGGCTCGGCTTCGAGGAGCACGACCTCGCGGCCGGCGATCGCCAGTTCGCGGGCCACCGCAAGCCCGACCACGCCGCCGCCGACGACGACGCAATCGAGCTCCAGCACTTCGCTCATGTCCCCCCTCCGCACTTTTGCCTTCCGATTGCCGGTCCGGATGATATACGAGAAAAACGGCGCGGCCAGCGCTCCGATCGGAGGAGGAGTTTAACTGATGCAAGGCTTTTATCGATGCTGAAGGTGGTATTTCTCGACCGCGATACGATCGGTCCTTCGGTGACGATCACAAGGCCCGCTTTCGCGCATGAATGGGTGGAATACGGCAAGACGGCGCCGGAAGAGGTCGCTGCCCGCATTGCGGATGCCGACATCGTCGTCACCAACAAGGCGCCGGTGCGCGAAGCATCGATCGCCGGCGCGCCGAAGCTGAAGATGATCGCGGTCGCCGCCACCGGCTACGACGTGATCGACCTCGCCTTCGCCAAAGAGCGCGGCATTACCGTTTCCAACGTGCGCGGGTATGCGGTCAACACCGTGCCGGAACACACGTTCGCGCTGATCTTCGCGCTGCGCCGCTCGATCGTGGGTTTCCGCCAGGACGTCATCGCCGGCGAATGGCAGCGCGCCAACCAGTTCTGCTTCTTCAACCATCCGATCAGGGATCTCGCCGGCTCGACGCTTGGCATTTTCGGGCGCGGCACGCTCGGCAAGTCGGTGGCGAAGATCGCCGAAGCCTTCGGCATGAACGTCATCTTCGCGGCCCGCAAGGATGCGGAGAAGATCGAACCCGGCTACACGGCCTTCGACGAGGTGCTGGAGACTGCCGACATCATCACCTTCCACATGCCGCTGACGCCGGCGACCCGCGACCTCATCGGCTTGCCCGAGTTCCGCAGGATGAAGCGCCGCCCGCTGATCATCAACACGGCGCGCGGCGGGCTGGTGAACGAGGCCGACCTCTTGACGGCACTCGACGAGGGCCTGATCGCCGGCGCCGGGTTCGACGTGCTGACAAAGGAACCGCCGGCACCGGACAATCCGCTGCTGACCGTGCTCGAACGGCCGAACGTCATCGTCACGCCGCATGTCGCATGGGCGAGCGACGAGGCGATGCAGACGCTCTGGGCGCAGGTGATCAGCCATGTGGAGAATTTCGAGAAAGGCACGCCGACCAACGTGCTTTGACGGAACCACGCTTTAGGGAGTGCCGTCGATGGATTTGAATACCGCTGTCACCCGCCGACCGCTTTCCGCCTGCCCGCCGGAAGAAGGTGCCGCCGCCTTTACCGAGGGCTTCTCCGGCTATGTGGTGCCGGTGAACGTCACGCCGCAGGCATTGGCGCTGCGCATCCAGCGCGAGGACATCGATCCCGACATCAGCGAGGTCTTCTTCGACGGCGAGCGTCCGGCGGGCATCCTGCTCGTCGCCCGGCGGGGCGAACGATCGCGCATCAGCGCTCTCGGCATCGGCCCGACGATCCGCGCCAAGGGCCTCGGCCGCAGCGTGATGCGCGAGGCAATCGAAGCGGCACGGCAACGCGGCGAGAAACAGCTCGTCCTCGAAGTGATCGACACGAACGTCCGGGCGCGCGATCTCTATCTCTCGCTCGGTTTTGCCATCACCCGCAAGCTTGTCGGCTTCGGCCGCAGCCGCAGGCTCGCCGCGCCGGATGCGGCTCCTGCCGTGGAAGGCGATCTCGGAATGGCGGTGGAGATGCTCGCGAAGTTCTCGGATGCCAATCCGACATGGCAGACGGACCCGGTCTCGTTCCGGCATGCGGGCTTGCCGCTCAGGGGCTTTGCACTGGATGGAAAGGCCGCCACGCTGATCGACGACAGCGGCCGGGACGTGCGGCTCTATGGTTTTGCGGTCGATCCGGCGCACCGCCGGCAGGGCCTCGGCCGATCGCTGGCGGACGGGCTCGCCGCCCGCTATACGGGCCGCAAGCTCTACATTATCGAGAACGTGCCCGAAGGCGTGCTCGACCGGTTCATGCGGCGTATCGGCTGGCGCAAGAGCGCGCTCACCCAGTCCGAAATGGTGCTCGACCTCAGATAATCCGCCCATAAACGATACATAGCTAGAATAGTATTTCCGGCTTTAGCGAAACATTTAGGGGTCATGCGGAAGATGTGCGTTCAATCAACCGCGCGACAGACCTAATGGAAAGGGGCCGGCCGATGGCGGAAGCATTCGAAAATACGGTACGCGAGTTCATTGCTGAGAATTTCCTGTTCCGGGCGGACGCCGACGTAGCGAACAGCCAGTCGCTGCTCGAAACCGGCGTGATGGACTCGACCGGCGTGCTGGAGCTGATCGCCTTCCTGGAACAGACCTACGGCATCACCGTTGCCGACAGCGAGATCGTTCCGGAAAATCTCGACAGCATCGACAACGTCACGCACTATCTCTCGGCCAAACTGGCCGCGGCCTGAGGATGCGCTCATGCGCATAGAGGCCAGGCTCCGCGACAGCGCCCGACGGTTCGGGGAAAAGACCGCGCTCATCGCGAGCGGGGTCCGGCTGACCTATGCGGACCTCGATGCGCAATCCGACCGGCTGGCGGCAGGCCTCGTGCGCGCCGGCATCAGGCCCGGCGACCGGGTTCTCACGGTGCTGGACAACGGCCATGAGGCCGTGCTGAGCTTCTTCGGCGCCTGGAAAGCGGGCGCCGTTCCCTGCCCGCTCTATCCGGCGATCAAGGCCGAGAAACTCTCGATCATTCTCGACAGCACGCAGGCTTCGGCGATCGTCACCCAAGCGCGGCAGCGTCCAATGGTGGATGCAGCCATCGCCATGACGAAAATCCGCCCGGCCGTCGTCATAGCCCAATCGCGGGACAGCGAAGAAATCGGCGACGCGCTGCGGTTCGAGGAGCTGGTGGCGCAGGGCTCCAAAGGCCCACTCCGCGAGTTCGCGAACAGCGAAGCGCTGGCCCTGCTGATCCACACGTCGGGCTCGACGGGACGGCCGAAGGGCGTGATGCTCACGCATGCCAATGTCGCAGCCGCCTGCGACGCGATCGTCTCCTATCTCGGCAATACGGCCGACGACATCGTGCTGAACGTGTTGCCGCTCTCCTTCGGTTACGGCATCACCCAGGTCGTCACCATGGTGACGGTGGGCGGTACGCTGGTGCTGGAAAAGAGCTTTGCCTTCCCGCGCAAGATCCTGGAGCGGCTCGGCGAGGTCAAGGCGACCGGCTTCCCGCTGGTGCCGCCGATGGCCGCGCTGATTACCGGCATGAGGGATCTGGCGCCGGGTTTCCTGCCCCATCTGCGTTATATCACCAGCGCTGCGGCCGCCATGCCGCCCGCCTTTACCGAAAGACTGCAGCAGCTTCTTCCCCGGACGCAGCTTTTCCTGATGTACGGCCAGACCGAATGCCTGCGCGCCACCTATCTGCCGCCGGAGGAAATCTCCCGCCGGCCGCTTTCGGTCGGCAAAGCCATTCCCAGCAGCAGGGCCTTCGTCGTCGACGAGGACGGCCGGCCGATACCGCCCGGTACGATCGGCGAACTCGTCGTCGAAGGACCGCATGTCATGTCCGGCTATTGGGATGACGGCCTGGCTTCCGTGCGCGCGCTTTCGCCGGCGGCCGACGGGCGGCGACTGCATACCGGTGACCTCTTCCGCGCCGATGCGGACGGTTTCCTCTATTTCGTTAGCCGGCGCGACGACATCATCAAGACGCGTGGCGAGAAGGTGAGCCCGCAGGAAGTCGAGCGCGCGCTTTACGCGCTGCCCGGCATCCGGGAAGCCGCGGTCGGCGGCATCGACGATCCAGTCTTCGGCCAGGCGATCCGCGCCTATGTGGTGCTTGAGGAAGGCACAATGCTCACCGAGCGCGAGATCATCCGCCACTGCGCGGGCCAGCTCGAAGACTACATGGTGCCGAAAAGCGTCGAGTTCCGCGACGCGCTGCCGCGCACGACGACCGGCAAGATCCGGCTCGGCGCCGGCGAAACCAACGAAATCATACGGGAGAATGTGGCATGACCCAGAGCTTGAAGCGCGCAGAGCCGGCCGGGAAATTCTCGCCCGATACGTTGAAGCTCGATGCGGAGGCGGAGATCGAGCGCATCTGCGGCTGGATCCGGGAAGCGGTGCTTAAGGACCTGCGCAAGCGCGGGGTGGTGCTCGGACTTTCCGGCGGCATCGATTCCAGCGTGACGGCGGCGCTCTGCGCCCGCGCGCTCGGACCGGCCAAGGTGACCGGCATCTTCATGCCGGAGCATGATTCCGATCCGGAAAGCCTGCGCCTCGGCAGAGCGCTCGCGGAAGCCGTTGGCATCGGGACGGTGCTGGAAGATATCGGCCCGGCGCTTGCCGCCGCCGGCTGCTATGCCCGCCGCGACGGCTTCATCCGCCAGGTCGTGCCGGAATTCGGCGAAAGCTGGGGCTGCAAGGTGGTGCTGGAAGACGCGCTTGCCGGCCGCGGCTACAACATCTCCTGGCTGGTCGTCGCCAATCCGGAAGGCGAACAGAGCCGCCACCGCATGCCGCTCGACGTCTATCTCGGCATGATCGCCGCCGCCAACATGAAGCAGCGCACCCGCAAGCAGATCGAATATTACCATGCGGACCGGCTGAACTTCGCCGTCGCGGGAACGCCGAACCGGCTGGAATACGACCAGGGCTTCTTCGTGAAGAACGGTGACGGGGCAGCCGATTTCAAGCCGATCGCGCATCTCTACAAGAGCCAGGTCTACCAGCTCGCAGAAGCGCTCGGGGTGCCGGCCGAGATCCGCCGCCGCCCCCCGACGACCGATACATGGTCGCTGCCGCAGGGGCAGGACGAATATTATTTCTCGCTGCCCTATGACCGCATGGATCTCTGCCTCTACGGCCTTGACAACGGCATTTCACGGGAAGAAGTCGGCGAGGCCGCCGGCCTGACGCCGGACCAAGTCGAAGCCGTCTGGCGCAACATCGCCTCCAAGCGCAAGGTGGCGGAATATCTGCATGCAGCACCGCTGACGATGCTGGGGTGATCCGTGGGGTAGGATTAATCCCCTCACTTGCAATGTCCGAAACTTAGCCTTCGGCTAAGTCAGCTTGTTGGTGAACCCCCGGTCTTACTCGGCGTCATCCTCGGCCTTGTGTCGAGGATCTATAAACATCAATGGCTTGCAGGTGCCCGGAACAGGCCAGAGCATGACGGAAGAGAAGCTCTCACCTTGTCAGCAGTCTGAGTTAGCCTCGGCTAAGTCTCAGATTTCGTTGATGAGGGATCAACACGCTTACCTCAGTCGAACCGGTCGCCGATCAGCCGCATCCAGCCTTCGCCCGCCAGTCCGCTGATCAGCGCCTGGCCTGCCCTGACCGGTTCGAGCAGGCTCTTGTCGCGTGCCGCCGCGACATAGAAGGACCGGCTGTAGAAGAAAGCGCGGCGGGTCATCAGCGCCGGAGTAAGCCAGGGGTGGGCCGCGCCACGAAGGCCGGCGCAACCGAGCCCATGGGCATGGGCGAAAAGGTCGTCGACGAGCTCGCCGGCCGCAGCCGGCGCAGAAACCGCCTGCAGCACCCAGCCGATGGCTCCTGGTTCGGTGAAATAGACATAGGCGGCGAGCGGACGGTCGCCGGCGCCGTAGCCGACCCGCCATTCCGGATAGCCGAATTTCCGCTTCTGCTCGGCCTGATCGAGGAACCAGCCGATATTGTCCGCCTCCCAGCGCGGTTTCAGCGGATAGACGTCCTTCAACACCAGCAGCGCCTTGCCGAATTCGGCCGGCGTCACGTCGCGAAAAGCAAGTTTGCCGCCTTGGGCCGGATGGAAGGACGCCTTTCCGACAAGCGCGGTCGCGCGGTCGGCCATTCGTCCGAACGGGCGAAGCAGCCGCGCGATGCCGACGTGCCGTTCCAGCAGCTGCACGCCGGTGGAGGCCGGCCGCAGAACCTTCAGCCAGTTCAGGCTGTAGCCCGGATCGAGCGGATGGCCCGCCTTCTGCCACATGCCGAGCGCCGTCTGGTTTGCGGTCTCCGTCAGGGAAATGTCCTGCGGACCCGACAGGAAGGCGCGCACGAGACGGGCACCCGCCAGCGGATTTTCCCTGGGGTTCTCGACCATCAGCGAGCCCGCGAAAGCCGCGCGCAAGGGCCGGCCGTCGAATTCCAGGCGTGCGGGAAAGACGCCGACGAAACCCGATATGCGGCCATCCGCCGCCGCAAAAACCTTGGACCGGATATCAGGCTCCGCCCAGGGATTATTGAAGAAAGCCTCTTCGAGATAGGCGCTCAGCGAGGGAGATTGCGTTTTGGAATTGCGAAACGTCTCCTGGAAAAGCCGTGCGACGGGCTCGACATCCCCACGCTCGAAATCGCGGACCGTGCCCGCCTCCGTCTTTGCCGTCATGCCCCATCACCTCACTGGAGGCACGACCTTGCACGAGGAGGATTAAATAAACGAAAAAGGGCCCCGCAAATCGCGGAGCCCTAAACCGGCCTGTACGGTATCGATCGGGCTGTTACATCCAATAGGGCGGGACGCCGTAATAGTCGTAGATTGTCCGGCCTTTGTCGTTGTACCAGGTCTCGTCGTCGAGATCGCGGTAACGCGGCGCGCCGGTGATCTGGTCCTTGGTCAGGTCGATGCGATAGCCGTCGAGCTCTTCGTCATAGCGCAGCTTTTCCCAGGGCAGCGGGTAGTAGTCGTCGCCAATCCCCAGGAAGCCGCCGAAGCTCAGCACCGCATAAGCGACGCGGCCACCGCGCTTTTCCAGAAGCACGCGTTCGATCGACCCGATATGCTTGCCGTCAGCGCCATAGACGCGGGTGCCTTCGACCTTGTCGCTTGCAATCAGCGCGGGAGTATCCTTGACATAGGGGTCCTGGCCGGCTCGCGGTTCCTCATGCAACATAACGCACCTCCTTTGTTTCCTCATCCATTGTCACATGGGTAAAACGCCCCGCCCGGCGGGATGTTCCCCGGCGCGTGCGATCATTGACGTTTACGTCAAAGTTATATAGCTGTTTGACATGCGCCTATGGTTGAAGCGTGGGCGCCATGGCATAATCTGTTTCGGGCGGCAAAATGGAGGATTTTGCAGCCCACGCGCCGGCAAGCGCGGGACGACAAGAAAAACGATAGAGGAGGTCCAGCATGAACGAAGTCACCGCACGTACCGACGCCAATCCGGGAAAAATCTGGCTCGCCTCCTACCCGCCGACAGTCCCGGCGGAAATCCCGCCGCTGCAGCATCATTCTCTCGGCGAACTCTTCGAAGACAGTTGCGCGCGATATGCCGATCGCCCCGCCTTTTCGAGCATGGGCAAGTCGCTGACCTTCCGGCAGCTCGAAGCGGAAAGCCGCAAGATCGCCGCCTGGCTGCAGGCGCAGGGGTTCGCGAAGGGCGATCGCATCGCCGTCATGCTGCCGAACATCCTGCAGAACCCGGTGATCGTCTACGGCATCCTCCGCGTCGGCCTGGTGGTGGTCAACGTCAATCCGCTCTATACGCCGCGCGAACTGGAGTACCAGCTCAAGGATTCCGGCGCCAAGGCGATCTTCGTCCTGGAAAACTTCGCCCGGACCGTGGAGCAGGCTTTGCCCAATACCGAGGTCAAGCATGTGATCGTGGCGACCATGGGCGACATGCTGGGCCTCAAGGGCCATATCGTCAATCTCGTCGTCCGGCGGGTGAAGAAGCTCGTGCCGGCATGGTCGCTTCCGTCAGCCAGGAGCTTCAAGCAGGTCGTCGCCGAAGGCGCGCGGTCGGCCATGAGCCCCGTCCAAGTCTCAGCCGAGGACATCGCCTTCCTGCAATATACCGGCGGCACGACGGGTATTTCCAAGGGGGCGATCCTGACCCATTCCAACCTGCTCGCCAACAAGGAGCAGATGGCGATGTGGCTTGAGACGGCTTTTCTTTCGAAACCGCGGCCGGACCAGCTGCAGTTCCTCTGCGCCCTGCCGCTCTACCACATCTTCGCCCTGACGGTGAATTCGCTGATGGGCGTTGCCACCGGCAGCCACAATATCCTCATCGCCAATCCGCGCGACATCCCCGCCTTCGTCAAGGAGCTGCAGAAGTACAAGATTCACGTCTTCCCGGGCCTCAACACGCTGTTCAACGCGCTGATGAACAACGCGGATTTCCAGAAGCTCGACTTCTCCTCGCTGCTCCTCGTCTTCGGCGGCGGCATGTCGGTGCAGCGGCCGGTCGCCGAACGCTGGCTGAAGATGACCGGCTGCCCGATCACCGAAGGCTACGGTCTTTCGGAGACCTCTCCCGTCGCGACCGCCAACCGGCTCGACACGAAGGACTTCACCGGCATGATCGGCCTGCCCATATCGTCGACGGAGATTTCCATCCGCGACGACGACGGCGGTGAAGTCGAGCTTGGCGACGTGGGCGAAATCTGCATCCGCGGCCCGCAGGTGATGGCCGGCTACTGGAACCGTCCCGACGAGACCGCCAAGGTGATGACGCCGGACGGCTATTTCCGCACCGGCGACATGGGTTACATGGACCGCGAGGGCTATACGAAGATCGTCGACCGAAAGAAGGACATGATCCTCGTCTCCGGCTTCAACGTCTATCCGAACGAGGTCGAGGAAGTGGTCGCCACCCATCCGGGCGTACTGGAATGCGCGGCGATCGGCGTGCCGGACGAACATTCCGGCGAGGCGGTGAAGCTTTTCGTGGTCAAGAAGGATCCGAACCTGACGGAAGCGGACCTCAAAGCCCATTGCAGCGCCAATCTCACCAACTACAAGCGGCCGCGCTTCATCGAATTCCGCACCGAACTGCCGAAATCGAACGTCGGCAAGATCCTGCGGCGCGAATTGCGGGGCTGACCGACCGTTGCATCGCTGCGACAGGCGGCAATCAAGAATTGGTCACGTAGGTGGAATTCCGCGGTTAGCGGTGGACGGCCCGGCGATCCTTGATTAGCGCTTTCCCATAGGGGCTTGAACAGGAGCATGTTGGAGTTCGCTTGGAGAGCCACGTCGGATTTTCGTTCCGCCTGATCGCCGCTGCTACGGCGCTGGCCGTCCTCGCTGGCTGCGCCGGGCGGCCCGAAGGCGTGCTCATTCCCACCCAGGCTCAGGCTGCGGGGGCCGCAAAGGTCGATGTCCTCGTCGCGACCACGCGGCGCCCCACCGATGCGCCGGGCGTGCTGTTTTCGGGCGAACGCGGCAGAGAACCGCAGGTCACCGAGATCGCCGTCTCCATTCCGCCGGACAGCGCCCGCGAGATCGGCCAGGTGCAGTGGCCGTCGAAGCTGCCCGCCAATCCGGCGAAGGAGTTCGCGACCGTTTCCGTGACGCCGCTGGCGGTCGATGACGCCCGGAACTGGCTCAGAGGGCATCTGCCGAAAACGCGCCGCGTGCTGGTCTTCGTGCACGGATTCAACAACCGTTACGAGGACGCGGTCTACCGCTTCGCGCAGATCGTCCATGACTCGAAGGCGGACGTGGCGCCGGTGCTCTTCACCTGGCCGTCGCGCGGGAGCATCTTCGCCTATAATTACGACAAGGAAAGCACGAACTATTCCCGTGATGCGCTGGAAGAGATGCTGCACCGGCTCGCGAAGGAGCCGAGCGTCGGCGAGGTCACCATCATGGCCCATTCCATGGGCTCCTGGCTCACCGTCGAGGCGCTCAGGCAAATGGCGATCCGCGACGGCCGCGTCGCGCCCAAGATCCAGAACGTCATCCTCGCCTCGCCCGACCTCGATGTCGACGTGTTCGGCCAGCAGCTTGCGGAATTCGGCCAGCATCGCCCGCATTTCACCCTCTTCGTCTCGCGGGACGACCGGGCGCTCAGCCTGTCGCGCCGCATCTCCGGCAATATCGACCGGCTCGGCCAGGTGGATCCGACCGTCGAACCTTATCGCAGCGAATTCGAAAAGGCCGGCATCGTTGTGCTGGACCTTACCGCGCTCAAGACCGGCGACAGGCTGAACCACGGCAAGTTCGCGGAAAGCCCGGAAGTGGTGAAGCTGATCGGCAACCGGCTGATCGAAGGCCAGACGGTGACTGATTCCGACGTCGGTCTCGGCGACCGGCTTGGCGCCGTTGCGCTCGGCGCGGCGCAGACCGTCGGAGGCGCGGCAAGCGTTGCCGTCAGCACGCCGATCGCTATCTTCGACCCGACGACGCGGCGCACCTATGAAGACCAGGTCCATCGCCTCGGCAATGCCGTCGGCAACACGGTCACCACGGCCGTCGGGCAATAGGTGAAAAGCCTCCCGCGACGCTTGATTTGACGGGGAAAGCGAATAGGTTCCCGTGCATCCCCTTTCCGAGCGTGAGGAAGCCCCCATGCAGGCCATCATCCAAGACCTGAAATCCGCCGTCACGAAGACCAACGCCACGAATATCCGGGCCGCATTCGCGGCCGATCCCGACCGCTTCGAAAGGTTCAGCGCCAGCTTCGGCGATCTCCTGATGGACTATTCCAAGACGTCGGTAAACGAAGAGATCCTGCTGCTGCTGCAAAGGCTTGCCGAGGTCGGCGGTGTCGCCGCCAAGCGCGAGGAGATGTTCTCGGGCGTCGCGATCAATTTTACCGAAGGCCGTGCGGTCCTGCACACCGCGCTCCGCAATCGTGCCAACACCCCGGTCCTGGTCGACGGCAAGGACGTGATGCCGGATGTCAACGCCGTGCTCGCCGCCATGGGCAGGTTCGCCGACGGCATCCGCTCCGGCGCATTGAAAGGCGCCACCGGCAGAAAGATCACCGACGTCGTCAATATCGGCATCGGCGGCTCGGACCTCGGCCCTGTTATGGCGACCCTGGCGCTGGCACCCTTCCACGACGGCCCGCGGGCGCATTTCGTCTCCAATGTCGACGGCGCGCATATCGCCGACACGCTGAAACTGCTCGATGCCGAGACGACCCTGTTCATCATCGCATCGAAGACTTTCACGACCATCGAGACGATGACCAATGCGGCTTCGGCCCGCGCCTTCATCGCCGGCAAGCTCGGAGAGGCCGCGGTGAAGCATCATTTCTGCGCCGTCTCAACGGCGCTCGACAAGGTCGCCGCCTTCGGCATCGAGAGCGACCGCGTCTTCGGTTTCTGGGATTGGGTCGGCGGCCGCTACTCGATCTGGTCGGCGATCGGCCTGCCGCTGATGATCGCGGTCGGCCCGGAAAACTTCGGAAAGTTCCTCGACGGCGCGCATGCGATGGACAACCATTTCCGCACCGCGCCAGTGCGCCAGAACCTGCCCATGCTGCTCGGCTTGATCGGCTTCTATCACCGCAACGTGCTGAACTATCCCTCGCGCGCCATCCTGCCCTACGACCAGCGGCTCCTGCGCTTTCCGGCCTACCTGCAGCAGCTCGACATGGAATCGAACGGCAAGGGGGTCACGATCGACGGCAAGCCGGTCGAGGGCAATTCCGGCCCGGTCGTCTGGGGCGAGCCCGGCACCAACGGCCAGCACGCCTTCTACCAGCTTATCCATCAGGGCACGAGCATCATCCCGGCCGAGTTCATGATCGCCGCCAACGGCTTCGAGCCGCATCTGCGCCACCAGCACGAGCTCTTGATCGCCAATTGCCTGGCGCAGTCGGAAGCGCTGATGAAGGGCCGCACGTTCCAGGAAGCCAAAGAGCAGCTCCTCTCCAAGGGCATGGACGAGAAACAGGCGGATTTCATCGCCCCGCATCGCGTCTTTGCCGGCAACCGCCCGTCGATCACCTTCGTCTACGACAAGCTGACGCCTTTCGCGCTCGGCCGACTGATCGCGCTCTACGAGCACCGCGTCTTCGTCGAAGGTGTGCTCTTCCGCATCAACTCCTTCGACCAGTGGGGCGTCGAACTCGGCAAGGAACTGGCGACCGGCCTACTGCCCGTCATCGAAGGCAGGGAAAGCGCTGCCGGTCACGATTCCTCGACGCAGGGGCTGGTTGAGGCGCTCGCGGAGTTGAAGAAGTAGGATTTGGCTGATGTGATTTGGGCTCGCCGGTTCGGCGGGCCGGGTCTTTTCGGGCGTGCCGCGCAAGCCCTATGATATGGACCGCGTGTCTTACAACCCGATCTCGTGCGCGAAGGGCGGATTGGCGCCGGCGCGCGAGACCGTCACGGCAGCAGCCTTGGCGCCGAGTGCCAGCGCCTTGCCGACCTGCTCTTCCGTGAGCGCCGCGACCTTTTCCTTCGTCAACAGGTCCTGCATCTTGAACGAAGCCAGGATGCCGGCGTCGAACGTATCGCCGGCGCCGACCGTATCGACCACCGTCACCCGCTCGCTCGGCACGGAGACCTTGAAGCGCTCCGTATAACCCGTCGCACCCTCGGCGCCGCGGGTGAGCATCACGAGCTTGGCGCCTTCGTTCAGCCAGCGGGCGGCGAGCGCATCGTGATCGCCTTCCATCCCGAACCAGGCGAGGTCCTCGTCCGAGAACTTGATGATATCCGACATGGCGGCCATGCGGCGCACCCGGCCCATATGCTTCTCTTTGTCCTTGATGAAGCCCGGGCGGATGTTCGGATCGAAGGAAATGACGCGCCTTTGGTATTCGCGCGCCATCAGCGCCTCGTAGGTGCCGCCGCAGGGCTCGGGGATGAGGCTGATCGCCCCGAAATGCATGGCCTCGCAGTCGTCGCCCAATACCGGCAGATCGGCCTCGGTGATCATCCGGCCGGCCGTGCCCTCGTCGTAGAAGGCATAGCTTGCCTGGCCGTTGACGAGCTTGACGAAAGCGATCGTCGTCGGGCGCGAGGAGACGGCGGCGAGGCTGTAGTCGACCCCGCTCCTTGCCAGCGTCTCGCGCAGGATGTCGCCCATCATGTCGTCGGAAATGCCGGTGAAGAACGCCGTCGGCTGGCCGAGACGGCCGAGCGCGATCGCCGTGTTGAAGACCGCGCCGCCGGCATAGGGCGCAAAGCCCTTTTCGCCCGCCGTCGTCTCACGCGGCAACATGTCGATCAGGGCTTCGCCGCAGCACAAAATCATAGTGTCCTCCCGCACGCGCTCAGCAGTCTTCAATCGATTAAGCGAGCTTTTGCAAAAATACTAGAGCGAAAGCTCACTCACCCCGCCATTCCGGCCCGACCACGCGAGCGGCGCATCGAGGAAGGCCTCGACCTCCGACAGCGTCTTCTCGTCGAACAGCTTGCCTGCCCGGGCGACGGTGAGAACGTCGCGCCAGGTGGCAATATAATGAAGATCGACCTTGCCCTTGGAGAAGCGCAGTCCGGCCTCCGGGAATATATCGTAGAAAAAGAGCGCGATGCCGTGGTCGACCGTGCCTCCGGCGGCGCGGATCGCGTCGATGAACGCGAACATGCTACCGCCCGCCGTCGTCAGGTCCTCGATGACGAGAACGCGCGCGCCCTCCGGCATGTGCCCTTCGATCTGCGCATTACGGCCATGGCCCTTCGGCGCCTTGCGGACGTAGATCATCGGCAGGCCGAGCCGCTCGGCGAGGAAGGCTGCGAACGGGATGCCCGCCGTCTCGCCGCCGGCGACGCAATCGAATTTTTCAAAGCCCGCATCGCGCATGACGGTGGCGGCGGCGAAATCCATGATCGCCGAGCGGATGCGCGGATAGGAGATGAGCTTGCGGCAATCGATATAGACCGGGCTCATCATGCCGGAGGAGAACTTGTAGGGCTTGTCGGCGCTGAAATGGACCGCTCCGATTTCCCAGAGCATCTTCGCCATCAGTTCGGCCATTACACCGCGATCCGGAAACGTGGTCTGAATCATGCGCCCTATCCTTCTTTGTCAAAACCACGCGCCGCAATAGCAGCATGCGAAGGCCGGCGCCAGACGGGGCCGTGAATGATGCCATAAATTAAAGAAGGATCAGGCGCTGGTCCGCGTATCGTTCAAATCCACGGGCCGCAGGTAGCCTGCGACTTCCACCCGGTCGCGGCCGGCGCGCTTGGCTTCGTACAGCGCGTTGTCGGCGAGACTGAGCACCGTTTCGAAGGGTTGGCCGCCCGCCGCGCCCATGGCAATGCCAGCGCTAACAGTGCAGCGGAGCGAAGCCTCGCCGATCCTGATCTCGCGCGCGGCGAAGCTGCGCGAGATGTCGTTGGCGATCCGCTCGGCCCGGCCCGACAGGACGTTGTCCAGGATCACGACGAACTCCTCCCCGCCGAGCCGCGCGATCGTATGCGGGCGCTTCGTGCCCTTCGTAAGATCCTCGGCGAAGATCTTCAGCACCAGGTCGCCGGAGGCATGGCCGTACTGATCGTTGATGGACTTGAAACGGTCTATATCGAAGACGATGACCGCCGTCGAAGAGCCGAGAACCCGGTGGCCGTACAGCTCGAAAAGTGCACGGCGATTGAGAAGCCCCGTCAGGGCATCAGTCGTCGCTTCCCGGCGGTGATACGCCGCCATGCGCCATTGGTGCAGCGCGAGCGAGAGGGCCCCGATGCCGGTCATGCCGGCGATGGACACGCCGATGTTGAGAGTTTCCGCCCAATTGTCCGGCGCGTGGCCAAGAACCCATTGCCGGTTGAAGATCAGAACGGCGGCACACAGAGCAAAGGAAAAGCCGCTGATCGTGTAAAGCGTGGCCATGCCGCCCAACGGCCCCGGAGCTTCCCCGCGGGCAAGCCAATATTGCCGGGCCGTGCCGATCAGCAGCAATGCAGTTGCAAGATTCATGGCGATGAAGCCGAGGCCGTCGAACCCGCTCGCCAGAAGGGGCAAGCCCAAGGCCATGTTGACGACCGATAGGACAATAGCCAGCCTCCAGGGCCTGATGCCCGTGCGGAACTGAACGGAGGCGGAATAGATGGTGCTGAACCCCGCCATCAGGAAGGCATAGGCGAAGGATGCACCGATGAGGCCGGCCTCAACGGTATAGGAACTATAGACGAAAATACCGGAAACGGTGAGGCCGAGAGCGACGACGAGCGTGAGCAGAAAGGAATCGGTGCGACGGGAAAACCATGTGCCGAACAGCGTCACCATCAGACACGCCGCCGACACGCCGAGCGCCAGCAGAAGAGAATGGTAGTCAAGCATCATGCCAAGCCTTCTCTTCGGGCATGCCCGGCGGAAAATCTTGGCTCCACGCTACCTCGGGATTCTATCCAAAAGGTTACCGCATATATCCAAATGCAACCGATCTCGATGGCACTTGATTTTACGTCTCAACCACTTGCCAGTAGAGCGGGAACATCGGGTCGAAGACCGTGATCGGCCCCGCGCCGGTCTCGCGCTTGTCGGGAAACTTCGCCGGCTCATCCCGCTTTTCGAGGGTGATCGTCTCCTCGTTCGGCCTCAGGCCGTACCAGGCCGGACCGTTGAGCGAGGTGAAGGCTTCCAGCTTGTCGAGCGCATCCTCTTCCTCGAAGACATGCGCCAGGCAGCTCATGGTGTTCACCGAGGTATAGATGCCGGCGCAACCGCAGGCGCATTCCTTCAGCGGATCGACATGCGGCGCGGAATCCGTGCCCAGGAAGAAGCGCGCGTCACCCGATGTCGCGGCGGCCCGGAGCGCCAGCCGATGGTTCTCGCGCTTGGCGACAGGCAGGCAGTAATAATGCGGGCGGATGCCGCCGACCAGAATGGCGTTGCGATTGATGATCAGGTGATGGGTGGTGATGGAGCCGGCCAGATTGCCCTTGGACGACTTGATGTAATCGATGCCGTCGGCGGTCGTCACGTGCTCCATGGTGACCCTGAGCTCCGGCAGACGCCGGCGCAGCGGATCAAGAACCGTCTCGATGAAGACGGCCTCGCGATCGAAGATATCGACTTCCGGCGTCGTGACCTCGCCGTGCACGCAGAGCGGCAGGCCGATCTTCGCCATGCGCTCCAGCACCGGCATGGCCTTGTCGAGATCGCGCACACCGCCGTGGGAGTTGGTCGTGGCACCCGCGGGATAGAGCTTCACCGCTGAGATGAGGCCGCTCTTCCTGCCCTCCTCCACGTCGTCCGGATCGGTGTGCTCCGTCAGGTAGAGCGTCATCAGCGGTTCGAAGCGATCGCCCTTCGGAAGCGCCGCGAGGATGCGTTCCCGATAGGCCCTGGCATCCCCTGTCGTCACCACCGGCGGAACCAGATTGGGCATGATGATGGCGCGGGCGAAATGCCGGCTCGTGTCGCCGATCACCCCTTGCAGCACGGCGCCGTCGCGCAGGTGGAGATGCCAGTCGTCGGGGCGGCGGAGGGTGAGCGTCTTCATGGGGAAACTTCCGGAACTGATCGATGCGCCCCCATACCACCAACGGCTCGCACAAGACAATCCAAAGTGATGGGGTGGCGCCCGCCGTACCCCGATCTGTCGAATACCGACGTTCACGCAAATGTGCAGGATAGGAGGGAAGAAACCGTCACGAAAGCTCAAGACAGCAGGAACCGCCGCCCGCTTTTCTGCGTTCGTACGCAATCTGAAGAATCAGTTAAATCGGAGCACAGAATGAAATCCCGTGCCTCTAAAGTCAACAGGGGTTTTGTGATTGCCACAGGCACTGCCGTGGCGCTCTGCGCATTCGCGGCTTCTCCGGGCGCCGAGGAACGGGCCGGCCTGCAGCTCGTCCCGGCCGTGCAGACGGAATGCGACCGCCTCGCCGGCAGTCCTTACGACCAGCAGCGCAACAGCGAGTTTGCGCCGGTCGGCATCGACGAGATCGACGGTTCGGCGGTCGATGCCTGCCGGACGGCCTATGAGGCGACCGGCAATCCGCGTTTCGCCTATCAGCTCGGCCGCGCGCTCAACAAGACCCAGCAAGCCGACGAGGCGATGAGCGCTTATGATGCCGCCGTACAGGCCGGCTATCCGGCCGCCAAGGTGAATTTCGGCATGCTGATGGGCCGGCTCGGCGACGAGCGGGCCGAATTCCAGCTCTATTCGGAAGCGGCGCAGAGCGGCAACGTGCTCGCCGCCTACAATCTCGGCGTCGCCTATCGCGATGGTCTCGGCACGCAACCGGATGTCCAAAAGGCACTTCAATGGTTCGAAAAAGCCGCCGGGGAAGGCGACGACACGGCCGCCTTCAACATCGGCGCGATCTATGACGAAGGCCAGCTCCTGCCGCAGGACGACCAGACGGCGATCGCCTGGTACGATCTCGCCGCCCAGCGCGGCAACACGGATGCGATGATCAATCTCGGCCTGATGTACGAGGCCGGAGAAGGCATCGAAGCGAATGCCGTGAAGGCCGCGGAAATGTACCGCCAGGCTGCGGAAAACGGCGATGTCTTCGGCGCCTACAAGTTCCTGCAGATGCAGGAGCAAGGCATCGTTCCGGCTCCCGTCACCCCCTCCGCACCGGAAGGCGTCAATTCGCTGGTGCTGAAGCCAGACGACCTGAAGCAACCCGCCGCCGCCGGCAAGGAAATCTGAGGTTCAGATTTCGAAGGTTCAGATTTCGAAGGTTCAGATTTCTCCGGCGGACGGACCCCAGACGTCGGTCATGGCAAAGCCTTCCGACAGCGGATCGAAGGGATCGAGCGCCACCTGGTGCAGGCCGAAGGTAAAGCCGCGGCCGGCGATCGTGGGAATGATCGCCGGCTTTCCCGCAACCGTGGTTTCCGCCGCCAGTCCCACTTCAAACTGCGAGCCGATGATCGATCGCGACTGGAAGACGTCTCCGACCTTCACCTTTCCTCGCGCATGAAGCGCCGCGAGATTGGCTGAATTGCCGGTGCCGCAGGGCGAACGATCGGCCCGGCCCGGCCACATGGTGGTGCAGGTGCGCACCGTGCCGTCGGCCTCCGTATTGCGGAACATCACATAAGCCACGCCGGAGATAGCCGGGATTTCCGGATGCACGACGGGGATTTCCCGGTTGATGAGGTCCTTCAGCACCATGCCGGCCTGGACGAGAGCGGCGGCATTGCCTTTCTCGATCGTCAGATTGATCTGGCCGACGTCCACCAGCGCATAGAAGATGCCGCCATAGCAAAGGTCGAGCGTGATCTCGCCCCAATCCGGGGTCCTGAGCCGGACGTCGAGCTCATGCACAAAGGACGGCACCATGGTGAGCTTCACCTTTTCGCAGCGGCCGTCCCGGCAGGTGGCGACCGCCTTGACGAGGCCGGCAGCGGTTTCCAGCGTGACGATCGTCTCGGGCTCCTTCATCTCGACGATGCCGGATTCCAGAAGCGCAGTGGTGACGCAGATGGAATTCGAACCGGAGCTCGCATGCGCCTGGTCCGGCTGCAGGATGATGAAGGCGGCATCCGCGTCCGGATGCCTTGCCGGCAAGAGCAGATTGACCGAGCCGATCGGCGCGCCGCGCGGCTCCAGGCAGAGGAAGCGGCGGAGCTCCCGCCCTTTCGGATCGGTATTCAGCCAGTGAAGCTGGGCGGCCACCGTTTCCCCCGGGATCTTCGGCACGCCGCCCACCGCGACCTTGCCGATCTCGCCTTCGCAATGGACGTCCAGAAGCTGGATCGTGCGCTTCCATCTCATGAGATATGCTCCAAATCAGACGTGCCGGGTGATGCCGCCATCGACGCGGATGTTCTGGCCGGTGATGTAGCCGGCGCCGTCGGACAGCAGGAAGGCCGCCGTCTTGGCGATCTCCTCCACATGGCCGACGCGCTTCATCGGCACCTTGCCGGCGGTTTCGGGCTTGTGGTTCAGGCTGTCGATGTAACCGGGCAGGATGCAGTTCATGCGGATGTTGTCGGCGGCATAACGGTCCGCGTAGAGCTTGGTGAAGGCGCCGGCCGCAGCGCGATAGGTGCAGGATACCGGAAAGACCAGCGAGGGCTCGTAGGCCGCGAACGTGGTGATGTTGACGAAGGCGCCCTTGCCCTGTTTCAGCATCACCGGCGTGGCGAGCCGCGCCATGCGCACCAGCGACAGGATCATCATGTCGGAACCGAGCGTCCAGGCCTCGTCGGCGATGTCGAGCAGGTCTCCCTTCGGCGGATGGCCGGTATGGTTGACCACGGCGTCGATCCGCCCGTAGGTCTTCATCGTCAGGTCGAAGATCGCCTGGATGTCCTCCGCCTTCTCCGCCACGCCGCGGGAGGCGACGCCGCCGAGCTCCGCCGCCAGCTTTTCGCAGCTTTCCGACGGCGACATCAGCGCCAGCCTGTAGCCCTGCCCGTGCAGTTCGCGGGCGATCGCCTCGCCCATGCCGCGTCCGCCGCCGGTGATCAGCGCCACCTTTTCCGTCTCAGCCATCGGATTCTCCTTGAAATTTCGCCGCCCGAAGATCGGCATCCGCGAACAGATATCGCAGCCCCGCGGCTTTGCCTACCGCCTTCAGCCGGTCGAGATACCGTTTGATATGGCTTTCGATGCGCTTTCCTTCGGAGCCGTCGACACTCGCCCGGGCCTGCGACCACAGCCCTGTCTGGAAACCCAGATAGCAGACTTCGAAAGCAGCAAGGACGTCTTCACGCAGATCGCAATCGGCTTCCCGCATGACGAGCTCGGCAAGGCGGTTGCGCTCCTCGCCCGTGAGTTCGAATTCCACACCGGCACCCGCGACATCCCAGGCGATGTCCTGACAGCCGACGAGATCATGGGCGGCATTGTGGTCCAGCGCATCCGTCTTGATCAACCGGCCATCCGCCGTCAACAGCCATTCCCACGGATGAAGCCGGTTATCCGTATCGACCCGACGCAGCCGCCCGCGGAACCGGTTCGGCGAGCCTATCAGGCGCCTCAGCTTTTCCGCCGTTTCCGGTGTCGCCGCTTCCCCAATATTAAAGGCAGCCATATGGCAGAGATCATGGATCGACGCGCCGCCACCCGGCGCGGGAAGATGGCGCGCGCGAAAGCCGAGATAGCGGCCGAGATGCTCCACAAGCCGCGGCCTGTCCATGCTCACCCTGTCGAGGGACGCTCCGGAGACCCATTCTTCAACGATGAACCCGTAACAGGTGCCGGCAATTTTCGGAATAAACCCCGCTTCGCTCAGCAAAGCGCCTCTTCTCGCCTTGTCCGCATCGGCTCCGCAAAGGCCGGCAAATTTGACATGCCAGGCCTGCCCGTCGGCTTCCATCAGGAACTTGCGTTTTTCCATTTGCGTATAGCTCGGCGGCCAGAGCGAGGGATCATCATGCGGGAGGGCGCGCCACGCGCCGCCGGACAAATCCCGCCATGACGGCTTCGCGACGCCCACGGTATCGGCCGCCCATGTCTGCAGTCGATGTTTCGGGTCCCGGGCCTTGAGAATGAGGTCGTCGAAACCGACGACATGGCGTGGCCGTTCTTTCCAGCGCATCCGGTGGAGCTCGCTTGAATGGGGTCCCGGATCGCCCCCGTGGCTGGGGAAGAAATGAAGCCGGCCCGGCGCCACGCCATTGGCCTGCAGCCAGTCCGCGACGCTGCCGAACGAGCTCCCCGACAATCCCGGCCCTTCGTCGACGATGGCGAAATCGGTTTCAGGGTCCGCGAGAATGCGCCGGGAAAGCGCAGGCGTCACTTGCACGCGCCGTTCGAACGGGTGCCCCGTCGGCCGAAGCGAACAGGCAGGCCCGGCGCCGAGCGCCGCGGAAACCAGGGCCGCAAGCCCGGTGCCTATGCTGCGGATCCCGATCACGACCGTTTTGGAGGTCAATTTCGAGATCGACGCCGCTTCCATATAACTCTCGGGATACAGCGCATAAAAAGCATAACCCTCCGCCCGCTTCGTCCGTATCGGCTCGGCGCTGTCCAGATATTCCAGCCTGTCTGGCCAATCCTCGGGGAGCAGCAATTCCCCGACAAAGCCGTTCCGCCAGGATTGGAGAATTGCCCGGGCCTGTCCGAGCAGAAGTTCTGCGCCCGCATCCTGAACCTCGGACACATCGTCCGCGCCCTTTATGCCGAATTCCCGATCGGCCAGCCCCTGGACCAGTTCCCCCGTCCGGATAAACGCTTGCACCAGTGTTTCATGACGCTGCCGGCCGGGCTGCCTATCGACGGAGGCGGCCATCATTCCTGCAATCGATGCGCGTATCGCCGCTGCGTCCTCGATGCGCTCGACATCGTCATAGACCAACATCCGGTCCTTCCTCTCCGTTGCAGCGCATCGAACGCCTGAAACGGGAAGAGCGATCCATGAGGGAAGATTAAAAGTGAGGCATCTGGAACTGTTGCGGCTTCCCGTTGTTAGCTTTGTAGATCCTGCAGCTCGCAAATGCCGGAGGGAAGCATGCGTTCGAAATCCATTCGCGTCGGATTGGTGGGTGTTGGCAACTGCGCCTCGTCATTGGTTCAAGGGCTCACCTACTATCGTAACGTCCGGGAGAACGAACCGGTTCCAGGCCTCATGCATATCGATCTCGGCGGATATCATGTTAGCGATGTCGAAATATCCGCCGCGTTCGATGTCGCGGCGACCAAGGTCGGGCACGACGTTGCGGAAGCGATCTATGCGGAACCCAACAACACCCAGCGTTTCGCGGATGTCGCGCCGACCGGCATCGAAGTGAACCGCGGCCGGACGCTGGACGGGATAGGGAAATATCTCCGCGATCGCATCGAGGAGTCGGCCGAGCCGGTGGCCGACGTCGCGGAAATCCTGCGGCAGACCCGGACGGACGTCCTGGTCTCCTATCTGCCGGTCGGCTCGGAGGAAGCGACGAAATGGTATGCCGAACAGGCGCTCGCAGCCGGCTGCGCATTCATCAACTGCATTCCGGTGTTCATAGCCTCCAAACCGGAATGGCAGCAGAAGTTCGCTGCCCGCAAGCTGCCGCTCATTGGCGACGACATCAAGAGCCAGGTCGGCGCAACGATCGTCCACAGGATGCTTGTCAATCTCTTCCGGGAACGCGGTGTTCGGATTGACCGGACCTACCAGCTCAACTTCGGAGGAAACACGGATTTCCTCAACATGCTGGAACGCGAGCGGCTGGAATCGAAGAAGATTTCCAAGACCCAGTCGGTGACGAGCCAGCTGGACGTTCCGCTCCCCGCCGATGACGTCCATGTCGGACCGAGCGACCATGTTCCCTGGCTCGCGGACCGCAAATGGGCCTACATCCGGCTGGAAGGCACGACTTTCGGCGGCGTGCCGCTCAATGCCGAGCTCAAGCTGGAAGTCTGGGATTCCCCCAATTCCGCAGGCGTGGTCATCGATGCGATACGCTGCGCAAAACTGGCGCTCGATCGCGGCCTGGGCGGTGTCCTGACCGGCCCCTCCAGCTATTTCATGAAGTCCCCGCCACGGCAATTCACCGACCACGAGGCCCGCCGGCGAACGCAGAATTTCATCGACGACCAGGAAGACGTCCTGCGCGGAGCGGCGGAATGACGGTGACGTTCTTCCTGGTGCGTCACGCAGCCCATGACGATGTCGGGAGTTTTCTGGCGGGCCGGACAGGCGGCATTTCGCTGGGAGACGCAGGCCGCGCGCAAGCCCGGTCTCTGGCGCAACGGATGCGGCGCGAAGATATCGGCGGGATATATACGAGCCCGCGCGAACGCACCCGGGAAACGGCGGCCGCCATCGCATCGGCTTGCGGCCTCGATGCGCCGGAGATTGCCGTCGAGCTGGACGAGGTGGATTTCGGCGCCTGGTCGGGAAAGACGTTCGCGGTTCTCGATGCCGACCCCCTGTGGCGCCGGTGGAATACCGTCCGAAGCCTCACGCGCACCCCGGGAGGCGAAACGATGCTGGACGTACAAAGGCGGGTCCTCCGCCTCATCGAGACCCTGACGAACGGCAACAGTGGCCGGAGATTGGCTCTGGTGTCCCATGCCGATGTCATCAAGGCGGCCGTCAGCCATGTCCTGGGGTTGCCGGTCGATGCCTGGCCCAGATTCGAGATCGCGCCCGCCTCCATAAGCACGCTCGTGGTGGGCGATTGGGGCGCGAAAGTGATGACGCTCAACGAAATAGCCTTGGAACCCAATCCTATCGGGGAAGACACATGATCGAAGCTGCCATGATCTGGAACGAGCCGAACAACAAGTCTCACTGGGATCCGGAAATCGATCCCGAATGGAACCTGTTTGCGCAGATGGCAATTCTCGCCGCCGATGCCATCGCGGAAAAAAATCCGGAGCTTACCAAGGTGCTCGGGGGGATATCGCCGATCGATCCTTTCTTCATCGGCCGCATGAAGGATTACGGCGTGCTCGACCATGTCGACGCGGTCGCCGTGCACGGCTTTCCCCTCGACTGGAACCTGTGGCAGATTCACGAATGGCCGGAGAAGATCAACGAAATCCGTGCCGTTACCGACTTGCCGATCTGGGTGAGCGAGGTGGGCGTTTCGACCTTCGGCGCGGAAGAAGTGCAGCTATGGGGCCTGAAGCGAACCGCCGAACTGCTCAAGGGCAAAGTCGAGCGGTGCCAGTGGTACAGCCTCTACGATCTCCCCCGATCGTGGGAAGCGACGACGCGCCACCGGGAAGCCGAAGGCTCTTCCTATTATCGGCACTATTACATGGGCATCCTGCGGGAAGACGGGACGCCCAAACCGGCGCTTGACGAGTTTGCGAAGCACACGCCGGAACTCGGGCTGGTGCAATGGTTCCATTTCGAGGACCCGCGGCTGGACGACGCTGCCGCATGGATGAAGCGGCTGGGTGTGAAATCCATCCGCACCGGCCTGTCCTGGGCCGACCGGTTCCGGCCCAATGCGCTCGACTGGTTCGACCGGCAGATGCGCGCACTTGAGGATTTCGACGTCACCGTCACATTCTGCTTCACGCCCGAGCACAGGGGCATAGCACCGCATCACACCAGCGCACCGCTCGTGCCCGAGGAATTCGCCGAGTTCTGCGCGGAGATGATCGATCGATACGCACCGCGACAGGGTAGCGGATACGTGTCGCGCGCTGCCAGGTCGGCCGCGCGGCTGCTGGGGCTCGAATCACGCGCCTCCCTCGGAGCCCGCTAATCCGAGCCGCCGGGCAATCCGGCCAACCGGTCCCCGCGAGTAGGCCAGCCCCTGATAGAAGGCCAAGGCAGCGCGGGCCCAGAGAATGTAGAGCCCAGGGCTATGAAGCAGGCGGGCAGCCAGGAAAACCCGGTGGCTCCAGAAGCTGATCCCGCAACGCATGATATAGATCATCTTGCGCTGCAAAGTCAGATAATGGCTACCGGCCTGGACGCGCTTGCGCGGGCGCAGACCGAGACGGGGCCAGGTCAGACGGAACGAGAGGCCTTCCCGTCGCTGACGGAATCCGGCAGCCTGGGTGGCGACCACGAAATCAGCAGCCACAGGCGACAGCGCGATCCGGTTCGCACCCATTCCCGCGCGGAGAAGGGCGAGAAGCACCTGCGACCGGACGAGCACGACGTTCGTTCCCCGTCCATCCGATGAATAAGGTTCCTTCCAGGCGTCGCCGAATGCGATATCGGCCGTTTCGGCAACCACGTCGTCGCAGAAATTGCATGCGGAATTCTGGAAGAAACCTGCCCCCCAATCGCCATCGGCCAGGTGCCACCAATCCCGGGCACGGATCTCGCCGTTTCCAAGCGTCAATTTAGCCCGGTACCAGTTCGCCGGCCGGTCGGGGGTTTTCACCCGGTAGTCGAGCTGCTTCACGCGGCTGATGTCCTCCTCCATCTGCCAGGCGAAGCTTTCGGCCATGCGCGCGCTCTTCATGTGGCCGCAGAAGAGCCCAAGGGTGAAGACCACCCGCTCCTTCAATACCGGATCATGGGCGCAGGCCAGCCGCACGGCCTTGATGAAGCAGGGAATGGCGACCACCGCATACCGGCCCGGCGTCTCCCGAATCTCCCGGAGCACTCCGGAAAACTCGACCGGATAATATCGGGACTTGGCGCCCGCCTGAAGCTCCTGCAGATCGCGCGACAACGTATAGTGGAACAGGCGTCCCTCCGTGTGCGGATCATCGCTCTGCCTGACATGCGCGACGCCATCGACAAGCCCGCAACGCAGGAGTTCCGCCGCCACCCAGGTGACCATGCCCCCGGAACTGCCGTTCGCCCTATATTCGTCCTCCACGACATGGCCGACATAAGCGGCCTCGAAACGGCCGAGCAGGGGGTGCCGGTCCTTCGCGGACGGGAAATGCTCGGCCGCCAGATCATCCTCGTCCCGCGCCGTAGGGGAAAACGGACAAATCCGGGCAAACTCACCATCTCGGCCGCGCAACCAGGCTTTCGGACCTCGCGGCTTCAATTGCCCATACCGGTCGAGCTGCATGCGGACATCGGGCCGTGCCGAGCTTGCGGCGCAAGAGCCGCAACCGATGCAGAGGCCGGATTTGACGATATCTCTGGGCCTCACGCTTGCCGCGAGCCGGTCCTGTCGAGCGGAGCTATTGCAGGACATGGCTGAGATAGGCGTTGGAGGCATGGCGCAGGGAGGAGATCCGCTGCGAAACGCCCGCTGGAAGGGGATTGCCGAGAATGACATCCAGATGCGTTGGCTTCATCTCTTCGGTCATCACATGATCACCCGCTCCGACCGTCAGCGTCAGGTCGCGGATCTTGTTGGAGCGATAGTCGGACAGCACACCTGCAAACGGCTTGTCTTTGACGAGCGAAAAGACGCATCCATGAAAGAAGTTCGTCACGACCGCCTTTGCTCCGGCAATGAAGCCGGCGAACTCTTCCGGTCCGGCATCGATCCATTGCTCGTCGGCCCAATCGTTCCGGTAACCGATGCTGACCAGCGGAAGGCCTCGATCCTTCGCCCATTGCCGGACGGCGTTCCGAAACCAGGCGGGAAAGCTGTGTCCATAGACGGCAACATAGTCGGGCTCTCGCACGCCACCGGCCTTGGCACCTATCGCCTCCGGAAACTGGAGGCACGGGTCCAGAACGAGTTCCGGCTCGAAACCCAGCGTGTCGCGAATGAGCCGTTCGGAATGGAGGTCGCGGACCGAAATATGGGAGAACCTGCGCAGCTTTTCCGCCCAGCCTTCCAGTATTTCCGAAGACGCGAGGCTTCCGAAGGTCGCCGCATAGGAGGCGAGACGCCCGCACCGCAGACCCTCTCCATAAAATAGCGGGTGCCCGCCATACCAGGGATGCCGAAGGTTCCAGACCTCGTCGCTGCCGACGATGACGAGCGGAAAATCTTCCATCGCCGTCGCATCTTCCAGTGAAAACGGAGAGGAAAGCGGCAGCGCGGCGAACGATTCGAAGAACTTGCGGATCTTCGCCTTGTAGAGCGGAAAATCTTCCTTCGGCGTTGCGGCAGGAAGCAGCGGCTGCAGGGCGCAGCGCCATTCCGCGCGATTCACGCGATCGGATGTGTGTTCCAGGAGAACGGCCTCCACCCCCATGGAAGCGAGACCTTCGGCAAGGCAGCGCGCCTGCCAGTAGGAGCCATAGTTTATGCAGCGATGGAATGTCAGAATCCCGACCTTGAGCATGTGTCCCACTGAAACAGATTGAATATTCCGGATAACCGGTCAGCCCCCTTTACGTTCCAATCGGCCGAGGTACCTCCCGGCGTCGAGGCCTTTCCCGTGCCGCTTAACAGGTTGCCTTCCGAGCCTGCCGCCCTACCTTGCAGTATCGGGAGAAAAACGATGCTTTCGGTACGATGGGACAAGCCGGTTCTGGTCGGCGACAATCTGATTTTCGGGCCATTGGAGGCTCACAAATTCATGATGTCAGGCTGGCCGAACATCAAGGACCGCGAATTCGCGATCGCGGAGAGCACCATTCTCGCCGCTCTCGACGGCAGGAAGACACCGGACGAAGCGCGCGAAAAGTTCGAGGCTGCGCTGAAGAGCGCGCAGCTCAACTGAGCCGACGAGGAAAGAAGCCGGCTGCGCCGACCGAATTCTATTTCACGCAGGCCGCCGAAGCATTGTTCTGGTTGGCCGTAGAGCCGTTTTGGGCAGCCACATCAGGGTCGCACTTGTTTGGCGGCTGGGCTGTGTGTCCCGGGGTGCTTCCAGTCGTGCCGTGGTCGAGTTGCCCACCCGTTCCGGCTGTCGATCCGCCGGTATCGTTGGTATTGCCCGGCCCCGTCGTCGCTCCCGTCGCGCCCCCGGCCGTATTTCCGGACGTGCCGCCGGTCGATTGCGCAGATGCGCTGCCGGCAGCAAGAAGAATTGACAGGGCGGCAGCGGAGATCAGTCTGGTCATGGTGCACCTCGTTGGCAGGTCTCGGCTACCGAACCTGAGGGCGGCCAGCATGTTCCACGGAAACCGTTGCCATCCTCCGGCGAAGGACGCGATCAGGGTGGCAATAAAAGACCGGTCAGCCGCGTTTCAGGGCGGTGACTTCCAGCTCCACCTTCATCTCTTCCATGGCAAAGCCGCAGATGATCGTCGTGTTGGTGGGGCGCGGATCGGAGAAGGTTTCGCCCAGGACCCTGGAGACGGCCATGACGTCGTCTCGGCTCGCCAGATAGACCCTGACCCGCACGACATCCGAAAGCGACGACCCGGCCTTCTGCAACGTCTCGGAAATCGTCTTCAAAGACTGGCGCGCCTGCTCGGCTGCGTCACTGGAAATCGTGCCTCCGTTCGCAAAGTCATAACCGGCCGTGCCGGATACGAAGACCCACGGATCCTGCACGACGGCGCGGGAATAGCCCGCCATTTCCTCGAAGCGCGAGCCTGAGTTGATCGTCCAGCGTGCATCCGGCATGAATTTTCCGCTCCATCCATCTTGTTTGATCACATGATCACGACTAAGCTCCCCAGTCAACAACCATAACGGGGAACATGAATGACCAAGGAGCCCTTGCCGCTTGCCGGCAGGCGGATATCGGGCCGTCTGGACATCAGGAATGCCGTGCGCAGCTTCAACGCGGTGCGCGCGGTCGACGGCGTTTCTTTCACGGCGGAACCGGGCCGGATCACAGGCCTGATCGGCCCGAACGGCGCCGGCAAGACGACGCTCTTCAACGCCATCGCCGGCGAGCTTGCGGTCGACAGCGGCGAGATCGCGCTCGATGCGGAACGCATCGACGGACTTCCCCCGTACAAGGTGTTTTCCAGGGGACTTGTCCGGACCTTCCAGATTCCCCGTCCATTCGGAGGCATGACCGTGCTGGAAAACGTCATGCTGGTCCCGGCAAGACAGCATGGCGAGCGCTTCTGGAACACATGGTTCCGGCCGGGCCTCGTCGCCCGCGAGGAAAAGGCAAACCGCGAAAAGGCCCGCGCCATCATCGAATTCTGCGGGCTCTCTCCCGTGGAGAAACAGCTTGCGGGCGCCATCTCCGGCGGACAGCAAAAGCTGGTGGAGCTCGCCCGCGCGCTGATGGCCGATCCGAGGATCATCCTGCTCGACGAGCCCGGGGCCGGCGTCAATCCCGCGCTGCTCGACACGATCGTCGACCGGATCGTCGAACTGAACAAGCGCGGCATGACCTTCCTGATCATCGAGCACAACATGGATTTCATCATGTCGCTCTGCGACAAGGTGGTCGTCATGGCTGCAGGCAAGGTGATTGCCGAGGGCTTGCCGGAACAGGTCCGCGCCGACCGGATGGTCGTCGACGCCTATCTCGGAGGGGCCGCGGCATGAGCGCCCCCCTCCTCGAAGTCCGCGACGTCACCGCCGGCTACCGTCCGGACCTGCCGATCCTGCATGGCGTGTCGCTTCATGTCGGGGCGGCCGAGATGGTAACGGTGATCGGTCCGAACGGCGCCGGCAAGTCGACGCTCGTCAAGGCGATCGCCGGCCTCGTGCCGATTTCGACGGGTTCGGTCGCCATCGAAGGTACCGAAGTCACCAATCTCCTTACCCACAAGCTCGCGACCGCCTCGATCGCCTACGTGCCGCAGACGGCGAACGTATTCACCAGCCTGACGATCGACGAGAACCTGAAGCTCGGAGCCTCGACGCTATCCAAGGCCGATGCCGGACGCCGCATCGCCAAAGCCTATGAGGATTTCCCGGCGCTTACCCAGTATCGGGGCCAAAAGGCGAAAGTCCTGTCCGGCGGGCAGCGGCAGATGCTCGCCGTCGCCCGCGCGCTGCTTACCGAACCGCGTCTGCTGATGCTCGACGAGCCGAGCGCCGGCCTCTCCCCCCTGATGGTGAGCGAGGTTTTTTCACGCCTCAAGACGCTGATTGCGACTGGAGTCTCCATTCTGATGGTCGAACAGAACGTCAAGGCGGCGCTCGCCATATCCGACCGCACCTATGTGCTTGCAGAGGGCCGTAACCGCATCGACGGCGCTTCGGCCAAACTCGCCGGCGACACGGAAGTCGCCGCCATCTATCTCGGCGCCGGAGGTCGCAAACGCTGATGCTTCAGGCTCTCGCGGACGGAATTCTCACCGGATCGATCATCGCGCTCGGCGCGATCGGTCTGACGCTCACCATGGGCATCCTGCGCTTTGCGAACTTCGCCCATGCGGAACTCATCACCTGGGGCGCTTACATGGCGCTCGGCGTGCTTGCAATCACCGGCACCTTCGCCGGGCCGATCTCCCCCTTCTCCTTCGGCCTGCCGCTCGTCTTCGCGACCCTGATCGCCGTGGTGCTGACGGCGGCGCTGGCGCTGTTGATCGACCATCTCGTCTTCCGGCCCCTGCGCAGCCATACCAGCCACATGACGGTGGTTTTCGCCTCCTTCGGCGTATCGCTTTTGGTGCGCATGGTGATCCTGCTGATCTTCGGCGGCAGCGCGGCATATTATTCGAACGAATTGCAGATCGCGGTCCGGGTGATGCCGGGGCTGCGCGTCATGCCGGACCACATCTTCACCCTGGCACTCACCGTCGTCATCGTCGTAGCGTTGCATCTCTTCCTGCAGAAGACCCGGCTCGGGCTCTCGATGCGGGCTCTCGCCGAAAATCCGGATCTCGTCCGCATCAACGGCATCGACACCCGCGTCGTCGTCCGCTGGACATGGGTCATAGGCGCGGCTCTCGCCGCCGTTTCCGGCGTGCTCTACGGGTTGACGGTGCAGCTCCGGCCCGAGATCGGCTTCCAGCTTCTGCTGCCGCTTTTCGCCGCCGCAATCCTCGGCGGGGTCGGCAATGTCTTCGGCGCCGTCATCGGCGGCCTGATCGTTGGACTGGCTGAATCCCTCTCCGTCCTTTTCGTTCCGGCCGGCTACAAGATGGCGGTGCCCTTCTTCATCCTGCTCGCGGTCCTCTACGTCCGGCCGAGCGGCATCTTCGGCGCCCTTCGCGGAGGTGCGAAATGAGCGGTTATCTCGCCTATCTCGTCTTCTTCCTGATCGTCGCGCTCACCTATTCCATCGTGGTGATGGGGCTGAACCTGCAATGGGGCTATACCGGGCTCTTCAATGCCGGCGTGGTCGGCTTCTTCGCCATCGGCGCCTATGGAACCGCGATCCTGACCGGCCCCGACCGGCCAGAGCTGATCGGCGGCTTTGCCTTACCCTTCCCGGCGGGCGTCGCCGGAGGGATGATCCTTGCGGCACTCGCGGCCCTTCTGGTCGGGCTCGCGACGCTGAGGCTGCGGGAAGAATATCTCGCTATTTCCACCTTCGGCATCGCCATCAGCATCCAGCTCGTCGGCCTGAACTTCGATGCGCTGACGGGCGGTGCGCAGGGCCTCACCGGCATTCCGCGGCCGCTGTTTTCCACCCTCGGCACGCCGGGAGCCTACAATCTCTTCTATCTCTGCCTGGTCGGCGCGATAACGGCAATCGTCTTTGCCGGCCTCCAAGTCGCGCTGCATTCGCCCTGGGGCCGCCTGCTGAAAGCCATCCGTGAGGACGAGACCGCCGCCGCATCGCTCGGCAAGAACCCGGCGCTGGTCCGGCTGCAGGCCTTCGTGCTCGGTTCGACGCTGATGGGACTGGCCGGCGGGCTCTATGTCGGCTTCATCGGCTATGTCAGCCCGCTCGATTTCCTGCCCCTCCTCACCTTCCAGATCTGGGCGATGCTGATCGTCGGCGGCAGCGGCAACAATCGCGGCGCGATCGTCGGCGCGGTGGGCGTCTGGGCGCTCTGGACCATGAGCGGCTTTGCGATCAGCCGCCTTCTGCCGGTCCAATACCAGAGCCAGGGGGGCGCGATCCAGGTCATCATCATCGGCCTCATCATCGTGCTGACGCTGCTTTTCCGCCCCCGCGGGCTGATCGGCGAAGCCCAATCCGTTTCCCGGCATGCGAGGTAGACATGCCGCACCCAAACCCGCCCACCTTCTGGCATGCGACAACGGAGATCACCGGCTATCCGAAGCTCGAAGGCAATCTGACGGCCGACGTCGCCGTCATCGGCGGCGGGTTCACCGGACTGAGTGCCGCCCTCAGGCTCTCCGAACGCGGCGCCTCCGTCGCACTCATCGAGGGAGAGGCGATCGCTTTCGGTGCGAGCGGCCGCAATGCCGGCTTCGTGGTGCCGAATTTCTCCAAGGCGGATCCGGCCTACGTGATCGCGAAGCTGGGCGAGGAAAAGGGGCAGAGACTACTGCGGCTCGTCGCCCAGGGCGGCGACCGCGTGTTCGAGATAGCCAGACAATATGGGCTGGAAGACGCGCAGCGCACCGGCTGGCTGCAGCCCGCTCATTCCGCCGAAATGGCGGAGGCCTTGAAGAAGCGTGTCGAGGCCTGGCAGCTCTTCGACCGGCCCGTGGAATGGATCGATGCGCGCGAGACCCGCGAGCGCACCGGCATGCCGATCTATCACGGCGCGCTGTCCGATCGCTCCGGCGGCACGATCAATCCCGTCGCCTATGCGCGGACGCTCGCGCGGGCAGCGGTTTCCGCCGGGGCACAGGTCTTCGAGCAGTCGCCGGCGACGGGCGTGGAAAAGGACGCCAGCGGCTGGCGCGTCGTGACATCTGCGGGTTCCGTCAGCGCCGGGTACGTCCTCCTCTGCACCAATGCCTTTGAAACCGGCGCTGCCGCACGCCTCGGCAAAACCGTCATACCACTCCAGGTCTATCAGATCGCGACCGAACCGCTCGACGCCGCCTTGATCGAGCGCTTCTCGCCGCGCCGGGAGCCGGTGTCGGATACCCGCGCCAACATCTTCACCTACCGGCTGACCCGCGACAACCGGCTGATTTCCGGCGGCATGGCGATCCTGCCCGTCGGGGCGGAACAGCGCATGGGCCGCACGATCGCGGAACGGCTTGCCTTCGAGCTCGTCCTGCCGTCCGTTCCGCGAACGGATTACATCTGGCGCGGCACGGCGGCCGTCACCACGGACTTCCTGCCGCATCTTTATGAATTCGGCCCGAACTTCCTCGGGGCGACGGGCTGCAACGGCCGGGGCGTCGCCATGACGACCATGCTCGGCGACGTGCTGGCGGATGCAATACTCGGCTCGTCGCCACTCGATCAGCTCGCGGTTCCGCTCGTACCGGCAGACGCCGTGCCTTTCCGGTCTTTCGCGCGAGCTGCCCCGTCCTTCTTCCTGATGCGCGGACTGGTATCCGACCGCCGGGCAATCACAAGAACAGCGCATAAACCATCATCAACCGCCGCATAAGAAAAAGGGAACACACATGACGAAACATCTTCTTCTGTCGGGCGCCTTCGGCCTCGGCCTCATGGCAAGCGCGCTGCCCGCAGCCGCGCAGTCCTGCGAAATCCCCGTCGGATCGGTGCTGTCGATCACCGGCTCCATGGCGGCGATCGGCAAGGCGATCGGCGATGCCGGCCAGCTTGCCGTCGACCAGTTCAACGAAGCCGGCGGGGTTGCCGGCTGCAACGTGAAATATATTATTCGCGACGACCAGGGCTCGCCGAATGTCGGCGTCGATGCCGCCAAGACCCTGGTGGAGATCGAGAAGGCGCCGGTCATCCTCGGCGCCATCCAGTCCGGCGTCACCATGCCGATCCTGACCTCGGTCAGCGTGCCGGGCAAGGTCGTGCAGATCTCCTGCTGCTCCTCGGCGCCGACCTTCACCCAGCTCGCCCGTGACGGCGGCACCGGCGGCTACTGGTTCCGCACGCTGCCGACCGACCGGCCACAGGGCGTCGTCATGGCGAACATTGCCAAGACCAAAGGCTACAAGAAGATTGCCGTCATCCACGTGAACTCGGACTATGGCGTCTCGCTCGCCCGCTCCTTCAAGGCCGCGTTCGAAAAAGTCGGCGGTACGGTGAGCAGCGTGACACCTTACAACCAAGAGCAGGCGTCCTACCGGGCCGAGGTCAATGCCGCGATGCAGGGCGATCCGGACTCGCTCTTCCTGATCGCTTTTCCGGCGGACGGCGCGACGGCCCTGCGCGAATGGATCTCCTTCGGCGGTTCGCAGAATCTTCTGCTCAGCAACTCGCTGCGCGCGGACGAGTTCGTGAAATCGGTCGGCGCCCAATACCTCGCCAAGGCGGAAGGCATCGACAACGCACAGACGGAAGGTCCGTCTGTCGACGCGTTCAACAAGGCCTGGGCGGCGAAATTCGGCTCGGCCCCGAACGGCCCCGGCCTGCACACCATGTATGACGCGGCGGCAGTCGCCCTTCTCGCCATGGAAAAGGCGGGAAAACCAGACGGCACCGCGATCCGCGACAACATCCGTGCCATCACCACCGGCGACGGCGAGGTCATCCATCCCGGTCCGGACGGCTTCAAGAAGGCCAAGGAGCTGACCAAGGCCGGCAAGCCGATCCGCTACGAGGGCGCAACCGGCCCGATCTCCTTCGACCAGTTCGGCGACGTCACCGGCCCCTATCTCATCTGGGGCGTCGGCAGTGACGGCAAGCTGACCGTGGTGGACAAGTGGGACAAGACCCGCGTCGCTGACGCGATCGCTGAGATCGACAAGTAGGCGGCGGGCTCGACGTTTCGCGCGGCGGCCGGATACCGCCGCGCGTATTCAGACGGGCATGCCCATCTGGCGGCGAACGGCCTGATTGAGGACGTTCTCCGGCTCGGCGAGCGCTTCGCTGAGGACGGTGATGTGGTTGGTGCGAGGCACTTTCAGAAGCGAAACCGGAAAGCGATCCTGATGGCAATGGCGCGTGAACAGTTCGGACTGGCGGTGGAATTCCCCCGTCTCGTCGTCGCCAAGCGTGACGATCAGCGGCGCAGCCAGGTCGTAAACCCGGTTGAGCGGGCTGAAGGCTGTCACCTCGTCCGGCGTCAGATTGAGCGAATCGTCCTGGAAGGAGCGCGTCACCGGTTCGAGATCGTAGATGCCGCTGATCGCCGTTACGCCCTTGACCGCATCTCCCGGCAGGCCGGACCCGATCAGCGAGGGCCGGTCGGCGAGCTCGGCCACCAGATGCCCGCCGGCGGAATTGCCGGATATGAACAGCCGGTCGGGGTCGCCGCCGTATCGGGCACAATTTTCATGCGTCCAGGCCAATGCCTTACGGCACGCCTCGACCACGCCCGCCATGCGGGTCGCCGGCATCAGCGGATAGTCGATCACCACCAGCATCGCACCGAAGGGCACGAACCCGTTGGCGAGAAAGCTGAAAAGATCGGCGTCCAGCGAGCGCCAGAAGCCGCCATGGATAAAAAACTGGACGGGCGCCGGCCCGCCGGCACCTTCGGGCGGGAAGATGTTCAGCGTGTGGTCCGGCAAATCGGCATAGGGAACTTTGCGATGGACCATGTAGCGCCTCAAAGCCGCATCCGCCAATTGCTGGCGGCGCTCGAAAACCGCCGGAAGCCCCGGCACATGATCGAGACTGAATTGTGCATCCATACCGCGCTGCATTGAAATCTCCTTGATCTGCCGCTCACGCCACAATAGAACATCCGCAGATTTGATCAAATGCTCACTTCAAGGGCGGATAAAAGAGAAGACATACGAGGAACCGATGGTCCGTTTAGCCCGCCGCGTCACTGAAACCTCCAAGAAGAGCTTCGGCATGTATGCCAAGGCGGCCGCCATGGCGGGCGAAGGGCGCGACCTCATCCATCTGGAACTCGGCCGGCCGTTCCACGACACGCCGGAGCATATCAAGCAAGCGACCATCGCGGCGCTGAGGCGCGGCGAGGTGCATTACAGCGATCTGCAGGGCCTGCCGGAATTGCGTGCGGCACTGGCCGCCAAGCTGCGCGACTACAACCGCATCGATACCTCGGCGAACGGGATCATCGTCACCAACGGCCTGACACAGGCATCCTTCGCCGCCTTCATGGCGCTGATCGACGACGGCGATGAGGCTATCCTGCTCGAACCCTACTATCCGCAGCATCTCGGCAAGATCGAAATGGCGGGAGGCAAGGCGGTCATCGCACCTCTCGACAGGGAGAACGGCTTCCGCATCCGGCGCGATCTGATCGAGGCGAAGATCACTAAGGCGACGCGGATGATCGTGCTCGTCAACCCGGTCAATCCGACGGGCCGCGTCTATTCCCGCGAGGAGCTGCAGATCGTCGCCGATCTGGCGATCGAGCACGATCTCGCGGTGCTGTCCGACGAAGTCTACGAACAGATCCTGTTCGACGGCGCCGAGCATGTCAGCATCGCCTCGCTGCCGGGCATGAAGGAGCGCACCGTCGGCATGTACGCCTTCACCAAGGCTTATGCGATGGACGGCTGGCGGCTGGGCTATATCGCGGCCGATGCAAGCCTGATCCCCGGTCTGATGAAGATCACCTCCACCGAGGTCACGCACGTCAACACCTTCATTCAGCACGGCGCACTGGCGGCCGTCACCGGCCCGGCCTCCATCCTCGATGCCATGGTCGAGGACGACCGCCGCAAGCGCGATCTGGTGGTGGCGCGGCTGAACCAGATGCCGGGCGTCATCTGCGCCCGCCCCGAAGGCACGATCTACGCCTTTCCCGACATCCGCGGCACCGGCCTGAAATCCCAGGAGGCCGCGGATCTCATTCTCGAACGAACGGGGGTCGTGGTCGAGGCCGGGAGTTTTTACGGCGGCATGGGCGAAGGCCACCTGCGCGTCTGCTTCGGCTCCGAAAGCATCGAACGCATCGACGAGGCCATGAACCGGCTTACCAAACTTTTCAATGAACTTTGACAAGCGGCAGGCAGTCGAGGCTCACAAGCGGCAGTCCGTCATCGCCCCGAAGCACGGCAGATCATAAGGTGAGCGTTTCGATCCTTATGATGAACAGGATCGTCATGGTGTCCGGGTGGAAGGTCACAGTGCCGTCGCCCGGTTCCAGCAGGACCGTATCGAGCGGGGAAAGTGCATTGCTCTCGCCGTTCAGTCCGCAGCGATCGGTCGTCACGACCAGGCCGACCGCGTGGTCCGACCTCACCTGCACCTGGCCCTGGCATATCCGGCGCGTGACGTCGTGGGTGAACCGGCCGCGCCTTGTCATCACGTTGAGATCGGTGATCGGGCCGCCGGTGAGGCGGGCGCCTGTCGGCACGTCCGCCGCAAAACGGCAGGGTTCGGAGGCGGGAACGAGGGCAATGGACGGCTTTCCCGAAATCGTCAGCTCGATGCCTTCGCCGCTCAACACGCTCAGGGTACGATCGATGCCCGGAAAGATGGAGAAAGGCCCATCTTCCCCGACCGTCGCCATGCTGATGCGCCAGTCGAAGTCGTTGACCGTAGCATCCGGCGGAAAGATGGCGATCTCCGTCGTCTGACCGCCGCCGTTCTTCCACGGCATGCGCTTGTAGTCCGCGGACCGGAGGATGCGCATGGCGTCAGTTCCCGAGGATCCCGGGCAGGCGCAGGCCCTTCTCCCCGGCGCAGTCGAGCGCGGCGTCGTAGCCGGCATCCGCATGGCGCATGACGCCGGTCGCCGGGTCGTTCCAGAGGACGCGCTCAATACGGCGAGCGGCATCTTCGGAACCGTCGCAGCAGATCACCATGCCGGAATGCTGGGAATATCCCATGCCGACCCCGCCGCCGTGGTGCAGCGATACCCAGGTCGCGCCGGACGCGGTGTTCAGCAGCGCATTGAGCAGCGGCCAGTCGGAGACGGCATCCGAACCGTCCTTCATCGCCTCGGTCTCGCGGTTCGGCGAGGCGACCGAGCCGCTGTCGAGATGGTCGCGACCGATGACGATCGGCGCCTTCAATTCCCCGTTGCGGACCATTTCGTTGAAGGCGAGGCCGAGCTTGTGGCGATCGCCCAGACCCACCCAACAGATGCGCGCCGGCAGACCCTGGAAGGAGATGCGCTCCTTCGCCATGTCGAGCCAGTTGTGCAGGTGCTTGTTGTCCGGCAGCAGTTCCTTCACCTTGGCATCGGTCCTGAAGATATCCTCCGGATCGCCGGAAAGTGCCGCCCAGCGGAAGGGGCCGACGCCGCTGCAGAAGAGCGGGCGGATATAGGCCGGCACGAAGCCGGGGAAGGCGAAGGCGTTCTCAAGCCCTTCGTCCTTGGCGACCTGGCGGATGTTGTTGCCGTAGTCGAGCGTCGGGACGCCCGCATCCCAGAAGGCGACCATGGCTTCCACATGCTGTTTCATGGAGGCGCGGGCGGCGGCTTCGACAGCCTTCGGATCGCTTTCGCGCTTGGCCCTCGCCTCCTCCACCGTCCAGCCGACGGGCAGGTAACCGTTCAACGGATCATGGGCCGAGGTCTGGTCGGTGACGATGTCCGGCCGCGGACCGCCGGCCTTCATGCGCCGGACCAGCTCCGGGAAGATTTCGGCCGCATTGCCGAGCAGGCCGACGGATTTCGCCTCGCCCGCCTTGGTCCACTGGTCGATCATGGCGAGCGCCTCGTCTAAGGTCTTCGCCTTTTCATCGACATAGCGGGTGCGCAGCCGAAAATCGATGCGGGTCTCGTCGCATTCCACGGCAAGGCAGCAGGCGCCTGCCATGACGGCGGCAAGCGGCTGCGCGCCGCCCATGCCGCCGAGGCCGCCGGTCAATATCCATTTGCCCTTGAGATTGCCGCCGTAATGCTGGCGGCCGGCTTCCACGAAGGTCTCGTAGGTACCCTGCACGATGCCCTGCGTGCCGATATAGATCCACGAGCCGGCCGTCATCTGGCCGTACATGGCAAGGCCCTTCTTGTCGAGTTCGTTGAAATGGTCCCAGGTCGCCCAATGCGGCACGAGGTTGGAATTGGCGATCAGGACGCGCGGGGCATCCTTGTGGGTGCGGAACACGCCGACGGGCTTGCCCGATTGCACCAGCAGCGTCTCATCCTCGTTAAGGGTCTTCAGCGTCGCGACGATCGTGTCGAAGTCGTTCCAGGTGCGGGCGGCGCGGCCGATGCCGCCATAGACGACCAGCTCATGCGGGTTCTCGGCCACATCAGGATCGAGATTGTTCATCAGCATGCGAAGCGGCGCTTCGGTCATCCAGCTCCTGGCATTGAGTTCCGGCCCCCGTGGCGCACGGACTTCACGGATATTGTGACGCGGATTGATCATGGTCTGCTCCGGCTTGTTTTCTTGAGCTCGGACGCGATCCGTTCGATGCGCACGAGAATGTCCTTGAGATGGATGCGCAGGTGCTCGGCCTTCGCCGTGTCGTAGGCGAAAGGAGGCGCTTCGGTGAAGAGATGGGTCGATTGGGCGAGCTCCATCTGGATGGCATGCACACCCGTTTCCGGCCGGCCGTAATGGCGCGTGGTCCAGCCGCCCTTGAAGCGCCCGTTGAGGACGCTGGTGTAACCCGTGGCGGCTCCCGTCACGTCCACGACGATCCCTTCGATTGCCGGGTCGCAGGTGCGGCCGACATCCGTGCCGATGTTGAAATCCGGCAGCCTGCCTTCAAAGAGGAAGGGAATATGCGAGCGGATCGAATGGCAGTCATAAAGAACGGCGATACCGTGGACCGCCTTGACCCGCTCGATCTCGGCCTTGAGGGCCGCATGATAGGGTGCATGAAACGCGGCCACACGCTCGGAAATATCCTCTGCCGCCGGCAGGGCACCTTCCTTCCAGATCGCCTTGCCGTCGAAATCGGTCTCCGGGACAAGGCCGGTGGTGTTCTGGCCTGGATAGAGACTGGTGCCCTCGGGATCACGATTGGCGTCGATGACGTAGCGATGGAACGTAGCGCGCACTGTCGTCGCATCGTCGAGAAGCCCGGCATAGAGTTCGTGGATATGCCAATCGGTGTCGGCAAGCACTCGCCCGTTGTCGTTCAGCCGGTCCCATATGGCCGCCGGGACTTCTGTACCCGTATGCGGAAAGGCGAGGATGACGGGAGATGTGCCCCTGCGGGTTTCGAAAACGCCCATCGTCACACCTCCAGCACAGGCAGGATGCCGGGAGCAATCGCCGCGGCGAGCGCGCCGGAGGCCACAAGCTCGCTTGCGGCCTTGAGGTCGGGCGCCATGTAGCGGTCTTCCTCCAGCGGCGGTACTGCGGCGCGGATGGTCGCAAGCGCCTTCTGAATTTCCGGGCTGGTCTTCAAGGGACCGCGCAGCTCGACGCCCTGGGCCGCGGCCAGCGCCTCGATGCCGATGATCGAAAAGAGATTGTCGGTCATCTGCAGAAGGCGGCGGGCGCCATGGCAGGCCATGGATACGTGGTCCTCCTGGTTCGCGGAGGTCGGCGTGGAATCGACCGAGGCCGGGTGCGAAAGCTGCTTGTTCTCGCTCATCAAGGCGGCCGACGTCACTTCCGCGATCATCAGCCCGGAATTCAGACCGGGTTTCTTCGCAAGAAAGGCCGGCAGGCCGTAGGAGAGCGCCGGATCGACCAGCAAGGCGACACGGCGCTGGGCGATCGCGCCGATCTCGCAGATCGCGAGCGCCGTCTGGTCGGCGGCGAAAGCAACGGGCTCGGCATGGAAGTTGCCGCCGGACACTACCTCGTTGTCGGACAGCACCAGCGGATTGTCGGTGACGGCATTGGCCTCGATCTCGAGCGTGCGGGCGACCGAGCGGAGCAGGTCGAGACAGGCTCCGTCCACCTGCGGCTGGCAGCGGATGCAATAGGGGTCCTGCACGCGCTCGTCGCCCTGGATATGGCTCATGCGGATTTCCGAGCCTTCGAGAAGCCGGCGCAGCGCAGCGCCGGCATCGATCTGCCCCTTGTGGCCGCGAAGGGCATGAATATCCGGATGGAACGGCGCCGAGGAGCCCATGGCCGCGTCGGTGGACATCGCGCCCGTCACGAGCGCGGACTGGGCGGCGCGGTGGGCGCGAAACAGCCCGGCAAGCGCCAGCGCGGTGGAAGTCTGCGTACCGTTGATCAGCGCCAGCCCCTCTTTCGCGGCGAGCACGATCGGCGCCAGCCCCGCCGCCGCAAGCGCCTGCCGGGCCGTTATCTGCTCGCCCTGGAAAGAGGCCTCACCCTCGCCCATCATGACGGCGGCCATATGGGCGAGCGGCGCGAGATCGCCGGATGCGCCGACCGAGCCCTTTTCCGGAATGACGGGAATGACGCCCTTCTCCAGCATGGCTTCGATCAGCCGCACCAGTTCGATGCGCACGCCCGACGCACCGCGGCCGAGCGAAATGAGCTTCAACGCCATGACGAGACGCACAACGTTTTCCGGAAGCGGCGCGCCCACGCCGCAGCAATGCGACAGGATGAGATTGCGCTGCAGCGTTGCAACGTCTGCGGCGTCGATCTTGATCGAGGCAAGCTTACCGAATCCGGTATTGATGCCGTAGACCGGCGCGTTTCCGGCGGCGATTTCAGCAATGCGGGCCGCGCCCTTTTCGATAGCGCTGTCGGAAGACGGATCAAGCCTGGCCGATCCATTGCTCCAGTAGATCTGGGCTAGGTCGGCAAGCGGAACCTTGCCCGGCTGTAGAATGATCGTCATGCGGATACCTGCTGGCCTTTGAAGACGCGGCTGTGAAGAGGGTTGAAACCGATGCGGTAGACGAGCTCGGCCGGCCGTTCGATGTCCCATATCGCGAAATCTGCCGATTTTCCGGCCTCCAGCGCGCCGGCCTCGGCAAGCAGGCCGAGGGCTCTCGCGGCCTCGCGGGTCGTGCCGGCCAGGCATTCTTCGACCGTCAGCCCGAAGAGCGTCGCCGCCATGTTCATCGTCAGAAGCAGGGAGGTCAGCGGCGATGTGCCGGGATTGCTGTCCGTTGCGATGGCGATATGCGCACCGGCCTCGCGGAGGGCCGCAACCGGCGGCACCTGTTTTTCGCGAAGCGTATAGAAGGCGCCGGGAAGAAGCACCGCGACAGTGCCCGCCGAGGCAATCGCAGCAGCACCCTCGGCATCGAGATATTCCAGGTGATCGGCGGATAGCGCGCCGTAGGATGCGGCCATTTCCGCCCCGCGGAGGTTCGAAAGCTGCTCGGCATGCAGCTTCACCGGCAAGCCGAGTTGCTTTGCCTTGTCGAAGACGATCCGCATCTCATCGACCGAAAAGGCGATGTTCTCGCAGAAACCGTCAACGGCACCGACAAGGCCTTGTGCGTGTGCGGCTTCCAGCCCCGCCAGCACCACCTCATCGAGATAGGCAGCACTCCGGCCCTTGTATTCCGGCGGAACGGCATGTGCGGCAAGCCAGCTCGTCACGATCCGCACGGGGCGAAGATCGCCAAGCCGCCGAGCGGCCCGCAGCATTTTCAGTTCGGCGTCGACATTGAGGCCGTAGCCGGACTTGATTTCAACCGTGGAAACGCCCTCCCTCAGAAGCGTATCCAGCCTCGGCAGCGCCTGTTCCACCAGCGCATCCTCGGAAAGATTGTTGGTCGCCTTGACCGAGGAGATGATGCCGCCGCCGGCGCGGGCGATTTCCTCATAGGACGCGCCGGCCAGCCGCATTTCGAATTCCAGGGCGCGGTCGCCGCCATAGACCAGATGGGTGTGGCAATCGATCAGCGCCGGCGTGATCCAGCGCCCTTCGCAATCGATCTCGGACGCATCGCGCGGAAAGTCCTGCGGGAGATCATCGGCGGCGCCCGCATAGGCGATGCGGCCATCGCGAACCGCGAGAACCCCATGCTCGACGATGCCGAGGCCTGCCGCGTCGGACGAAAGCGTCGCGAGCCTGGCGTTGCGCCAAAGCGCCACCCCTGCCCCCTGCGCAGGTTCCTCGGAGGAATTCCTAAGCCTGCTCATCGCCTTCCCCTTTCTTTCCGCGTAAAATATGTATATACATAATAGAGGTACTGACAAGCGAAAAATCTGGTAGGCCGTGACTGGCGAGAGGGAGGCTGCTCAACGATGACGCGATCGATCGGGACCACGCTGCATGCGGACGCGGCTCTCCTGCCCGAAGGCTGGCGTTCCGACATACGCCTCGCTCTCGACGACGGCCTTATCTCCAAGGTCGAGACCGGCGTGCCGGCGGAGGCAGGAGACGAGGCCCATCCCGTCCTGATCCCCGGAATGGGAAACCTGCACAGCCACGCGTTCCAGCGCGCCATGGCGGGGATCGCGGAGGTTCGGGGGCCTGCGGCCGACAGCTTCTGGAGCTGGCGCAGCGTGATGTACAAATTCGCCCTGACGATGGCGCCCGAACAGATCGAGGCAGTGGCGGCGCAACTTTACATGGAAATGCTCGAAGCCGGCTTCTGCCGCGTCGGCGAGTTCCATTATTTGCACCACGACAAGGACGGGCGGCCGTATGCCAATATCGCCGAACTTGCCGAACGCATCGGAGCGGCAAGCGAGGCGGCAGGCATCGGGCTCACCCTGCTGCCGGTCTTCTACGCCCATTCCGGCTTCGGCGGGGCAGATCCCGTCGAAGGGCAGCGCAGGTTCATCAATTCGATCGACCGCTTCTGCGACCTCATGCTGGCCTGCCGGGCGATGAAATCCCGGCTGGACGGAATGGAATTGGGCATCGCCCCGCACAGCCTGCGGGCAGTGACGCCGGACGAGCTCGCCGAGCTTCTGCCGATGGCCAGCGACGGGCCAATCCACATCCACGTCGCCGAACAGGTGAAGGAAGTGGAGGACTGCATCGCCTGGTCCGGCGCGCGCCCGGTCGAATGGCTGCTTGCAAACGCGCCCGTCGACCAGCGCTGGTGCCTGATACACGCCACCTACATGACGGACCGCGAAGTCCAAGCCATGGCGCGCAGCGGTGCCGTCGCAGGCCTCTGCCCGATCACCGAGGCCAATCTCGGGGACGGGACTTTCGCCGCCTCCGCTTTTCTGGCCGAAGGCGGCCGATACGGGATCGGTTCGGACTCCAACGTTCTCATCTCGCTGCCGCAGGAACTGCGCCAGCTCGAATATTCGCAGCGTCTGGCATTGCGGGCGCGCAACGTTGTCGCCGATCCCAACGGATCGACGGGCCGCAAGCTCTTCGATGAGGCAATCATCGGCGGCGGGACGGCGCTGCGATCAGCGACAGGCCTCGTTGCCGGCGCTCCCGCCGACATCGTCTCGCTCGACATCGGCGCGGTTCCCTACCTTTCGGAAGACCGCCTGCTCGACCACTGGATCTTCAGCAGCGGCATATCGGTGGACAGCGTCTGGGCGCGCGGCCGAAAACGGGTGGCGGGCGGCCGTCACCTGAGCCGGGACACGATCAACAAGCGGTTCGTCCGCACCATGCGTTCCCTTCTGGAAGCCTGATCTGCTGGGCGATTGGCCTTGCAATATCCCCGTGTTGCGCTAGTGCCGGAAAAGATAAACAGGCAAAGGACGACGACCATTTCCCAGGATTCCACGCTGCACCGGAAGATTCTGAGCGACATCGAAGGGCGCATCGTATCCGGCGAATGGCCTCCCGGGTTCCGGCTGCCGTTCGAAGTCGACCTTGCCCGGCAATACGGTTGCTCGCGCATGACCGTGAACAAGGTCATGACACAGCTTGTCCAGACCGGGCTGATCGAGCGCCGGAAGAGATCGGGCAGTTTCGTCACCCAGCCGAAGGCCCAATCCGCAGTTCTCGAGATTCACGACATCAGGGAAGAGGTCCAATCCCTGAACCTCGCCTACGGTTATGCGCTGGTATCGAGGGTCCGGCGCGAAGCGGATGTGGATGACGGCCGCCGGCTCAGGCTTCCCTTGCCGGCCCGCGTCGTCGACATTGCCTGCCTCCATTCCGCCGGCGGGCAGCCCTTCTGCCTCGAGGAACGATTGATCAATCTCGGAACCGTGCCGCAGGCGGGCCAATTCGAATTCGAAACTCTGGCCCCGGGGCCATGGCTGCTGGCGCAAGTCCCCTGGACGGCTGCCGAACACCGCATTCAGGCAGTATCTGCAGGAAAGAAGGAAGCGAAATTCCTGAAGCTCGCTCTCCAGCAAGCCTGTCTGGTGATCGAGCGGCAGACCTGGAGCAGTGCAGGCCCGGTCACGAACGTCCGCCTGACCTATCCCGGCAACCGGCATATGGTCACGGCCCAGTTCAAGCCCGGCGGCGGTTGATCCGTCTTACCGTAAGGGGGCCGTTGCCGGCGGCGGGCTGTCATCGGAGGGTGAGCTTGGCCCGCGCATCAGGAACGCGCCGACCAGGATGACGATTACGACAACGAGCACGCCGATTATCGCGTTCTTCGTCATGGCGATGCTACCCAGGCTCAGAAGCCCGCTGAATACCAGATGCCTGCGGCAATGAGGCCGGCGAGGGCAGCGTTGAGGCCGATGTAGAAGACCCAATCGTGATGACTGTGCGGTGATCGGTTCATCTTCTTCCTCCTAAAAGGAGAACCATCGCACGCATGGATTGTTCCGATGGACGCGTTCCGGCATTGGCTCCATTGAGATTTCATGCGGAGAGCTGCGCTGGCGCATCAAGAACGCCTCCGGTTCAGGGCACCGAGCCAAGCGCAAAATTATGAGTTGACATCACAACTCATTAAAGCCTTAATACGGATCGAGTTGTGATCGCAACTCGTCGGCTTGGCTGGCTATGGAGGATTTTGGCCGCCGCCGTTTGACGCTTTGGGAGGAAATCATGAACAATCTTGTACGCGCCGCGCTTGCGGCTGCGATGGCGGCGCTTTGCGCGGGCGTCTGTTGGGCGGATACCATCAAGGTCGGCGTGATCGCCGAATTCTCCGGCCCCTTCGCCATCTACGGCAAGCAATACAAGGAAGCGATCGAGACCTATGTCGCCCAGCATGGCAGCCAGTCCGGCGGCCATGACATCAAATTCATCTACAAGGATGTCGGCGGTGCCAATCCGGACCTTGCCAAGACGCTGGCCCAGGAACTCCTCATTCGCGACCGGGTCAATTATCTTGCCGGTCTCACCTTCACGCCGAACGCGCTGGCGCTCGCACCGCTGATCGAGCAGTCGGAGACGCCGACGGTGATCTTCAACGCCGCCACCTCGGCGATCAACAAGCAGTCGCCCTATTTTCTCCGCACGAGCTATACGCTCTGGCAGGTTTCCACACCGCTTGCCGACTGGGCCTATGACCAGGGCATTCACACCGTGGTGACGACGGTTTCCGACTATGGACCGGGCATCGACGCCGAGAACGCCTTCAAGGCGGCCTTCGAAAAGAAGGGCGGCAAGGTGATCGACACGATCCGTATGCCGCTGGCGACCACCGACTTCACGCCCTTCATCCAGCGGGTCCGCAGCCAGGCACCGAACGGCGTCTTCGCCTTCCTGCCCGGCGGCCCGCCGACCTTCGGCTTCACCAAGAGCTACAACGAAAACGGCCTTGCAAAAGAGGGCATCCGCTTTCTGGGAACCGCCGAAACCGAGGAATCTAATCTCCAGGCGCTCGGCGACGCGGCAATCGGCCTGACAACCGCGTTTCATTATTCCGAAGCGCATGATTCCGACGTCAATGCCGCATTCACCAAGAAGCTCGATGAGCTGTCCGCCGGCGCAGTGGCCAATTGGGCCTCGGTCGGCGCCTATGACGGCACGCACCTGATCTACAAGATGGTCGAGGCTGCCGGCGCGGACGGGCCGAAGGCCATCGAGGCGGTGAAATCGCTGAAATGGGAAAGCCCGCGCGGACCCGTGGAGATGGACCCGAAGACCCGCACCCTGATCCAGAACGTCTACATCCGCGATGTCGAGCGCGACAAGGACAGCGGCCGGCTCGTCAACCGCGAGAAGGGCGTGATCGCCACAGTCGGCGACCTCGGCTGGACCGACTGACCCGTGCCGGTGGCCGGCGGCGTCGCCGGTCCCATGCATCTCTGAACTGTCGATCGAAGAAGGCGGCTATTCCCGCGCTGGAAAGCGCGGGCGGGCTTCCCGCGCCGCCGAAGCAAGGACCGGACGATGTCACTCCTACTCAACATTGCCGTCGACGGCATAGCCTACGGGATGATCCTGTTCATGATCTCCGTCGGCCTGTCGGTCACGATGGGCCTAATGCGCGTGATCAATCTCGCCCACGGCGCCTTCGCGCTTCTCGGGGGCGCGGCCGCCCATGCGCTGATCGCCCGCGCCGGACTTTCCTTTATGGTTGCCGCGCTGATCGCCATTGTCGCAACCATGGCCGTCGCCTTCCTGCTCGAGCGCCTGGTCTATCGCCGCATCTACGGGCTCGGTGAATTGCAGCAGGTGCTGGCAACCATCGGCATCACTTTCATCTTCATTGCCCTCGTCAATCGACTGCTGGGTTCCAGCCTGCTGGCAATCCCGCTGCCCGGTTTTCTGCAGCAATCGATCGATCTCGGCTTCCGCGTGCTGCCGGCCCACCGGCTGACAGTGATACTGGCCGGGGTCATCGTGATCGTCGGGCTCTACCTGACGATCGAACGGAGCCGTTTCGGCACCAGGCTGCGCGCTGCCGTCGACAATCGCAGCATCGCAAGCGCGCTCGGCATCAACATCGACGCGGTCTTCGCCGCAACCTTCTGTCTCGGCGCGGGGCTTGCGGCACTCGGCGGCATTCTCGGCGCCGAACTGCTGCCCATCGATGCCTATTACCCGCTCCGCTACATGGTCCTGTTCCTGATCGTCGTCTCGGTCGGCGGCATGGGCTCCATCACCGGCTCGTTCATGGCGGCGCTCGCGCTCGGCATCCTCGAAACGGCTTCCCGCTACCTGATCCCCGACTTCGGCACGATCGTCTTCTTCGCGGCCGTCATGGCCGTGCTCGCGATCCGCCCCAGGGGCCTTCTCGGAAAGGCGTGACATGAGCGTTCAGGAGATCCCATTGACCACGATCCGAACCCGCATTCGCGGCGTGCCGCTCATGCCCGAGGCGGTCATGCTGGCACTCGCCGTCATCGCCTATTTTCTCTTCCCCTACGATCTCGCACTCCTCACCCGGATCATGGTGATGATGCTGTTCGTGCTGTCTCTCGACCTGGTGCTCGGCTATGCCGGCATCGCGACGCTCGGCCATGCCGCGCTTTACGGCACCGGCGCTTACGCCTCCGGCCTTTTCGCGGTGCATGTCTCGGCCGATCCGGTCACCGGCCTCGTCGTCGGAGCGGCGGCCGGCGCAGCCCTCGCCTTCGTTTCCGGTCTGTTGCTGATGCGTGCCCACGGGCTGACGCTGCTGATGCTCTCCATCGCCGTAACCTTGATCTGTCAGGAAATCGCCAACAAGGCGCGCGACCTGACCGGCGGCGCGGACGGCCTGCGCGGCATCCGCATGGAGCCCGTCCTCGGCCTCTTCAAGTTCGACTTCGTCGGCCGGACCGGCTTTTGGTATGCACTCGCCGTCCTCTGCATCTGCTATGCGATCCTGAAGATCGTCACGCTCTCGCCGATCGGTCTTTCGGTGCGCGGCATCAAGGACAGCGCGGCGCGCATGGTGGCGATCGGCAGTCCGGTCTATCGCCGGCTGGTCACGATCTACACCATCGGCGGTGTGATCGCCGGCGTGGCGGGCGCGCTCGCGGCCCAGGTGACCCAGCTCGTCAGCCTGGAGGTCTATGCCTTCAATCTCTCCGCCGAGGCTCTGATCATGCTGATCCTCGGCGGCGCCGGCAGGCTCTACGGCGCGATCGTCGGCACGCTCATTTTCATGGTGGTTCACCACGTCGCCGCCTCCGTCGATCCGTTCAACTGGCTCTTCATCATCGGCGCGCTGGTTCTCGGCATCGTCTTCTTCGTGCCGGCGGGCATGCTCGGCATTCCTGCCGCCCTTCGCAATCTCATCGGGAGGAACGGCGATGCAAGGCCTTGAAGTCCGCGGCCTTCGAAAGTCCTTCGGCGGCCTGACCGTCGCGCAGGAGATCGACTTCGACCTGCCTCCCGGCGCCCGGAAGGCGCTGATCGGCCCCAATGGGGCGGGCAAGACGACATTCGCCAACCTGGTAACCGGCAAGCTGAAGCCGAGCGGCGGAAGCATCCGTTTCGACGGCAGGGATATCGGCAGTCTGGGCGAGAGCGGGCGCGTCAAGCGGGGCATCGCCAAGACCTTCCAGATCACAACGCTCTTCCGCACCATGACGGTGCGCGAGAATATCCGGCTGCCGATCCTCGAAAGGCAGGGACGCGGCGGGCGCATGTTCGGACGGGCGGCTGCAAACCGTGCGACCGAAGTGGAAATCGATGCCCTGCTCGACCAGTTCGCCCTGCTGCCCCTCGCCGACAAGCCGGTCCACCTGCTTGCCTATGGCCAGCAGCGGCTTGTCGAACTGGCGCTCACGCTCGCGCTCAGGCCGCGCGTGCTGATCCTGGACGAACCCGCGGCCGGCGTTCCGTCGAGCGAAAGCCACCTGATCCTGCAGGCGATCGAGCGTCTGCCCGCCGATCTCGCGGTGCTGATCATCGAACACGACATGGACCTGGTCTTCCGCATCGCCCGATCCATCGTCGTGCTCGTCAACGGCCGCATCCTCACCGAAGGCGCGCCCGACGAGATCAGCCGCGATCCCATGGTCCGCCAGCTCTATCTCGGAGAAGTCCATGACTGAGACCGTGCTTGCACTGGAAAACATCATCGCGGGCTATGGCCAGACCCACGTCCTGCGCGAGCTTTCCCTTACCGTTTCCCGTGGAGAACGGCTGGCGGTCATCGGCCGCAACGGTGCCGGCAAGACGACACTGCTGGCGACGATCATGGGGCTGACGCGGCTTCATGGAGGACGCATCACGCTTGCGGGCACCGACATATCCCGCCATTCGCCCCACCGGCGCTCCATGCTGGGCCTCGGGCTGGTGCCGCAGACCCGCGACATCTTCCCGTCGCTGACGGTCGAGGAGAACCTGACCGTCGTCATGCGGGGCGATGCCTCGCTGGAGGAGGCCTATGCGCTTTTCCCCCGGCTCAAGGAGCGCCGCAGAAACGGCGGCGCCCAGCTGTCCGGCGGCGAGCAGCAGATGCTCTCGATCGCCAGAACCCTGATGACCGAGCCGGGGGTCGTGCTTCTGGACGAGCCTCTCGAGGGACTGGCACCCGTCATCTGCGAGCAGCTGATGCATGCCTTCGAGCAACTGGCCGCGGACGGACGGCGAACCGTGATGCTGGTCGAGCAACACGCCTCTGCCGCGCTCGCCTTCGCCACGCGCGCGGTCGTCATCACCAACGGAACCATCGTCTACGACGGCAGCGCCGCCGCCCTGCGACAGCAGCCGGAGCTGCTGGAGCGGCACATCGGCGTCGGCCGCACGACCAATTGAGGAGGATATCGCCATGAACATGATCGAGGGACATGCCGCCTTCGAACCCGCCCCCGGCATTCCCGTCTGGGACGTCGATCCCTATGCGGAAGAGATGCTGCTCAATGCGGAGGATTACTATGCGGAACTGCGCCGGCACGGGCCTCTGGTCTATATCCCGAAATATTCGGTGCTTGCCTGCGGCCGCTACGACGAAACGCGCGAAATCTTTTCCGATCATACGCGCTTCGTCTCGTCCCGGGGCGTAGGGCTCAACGACTTCAAGTACGGCAAACCCTGGCGGGCACCGTCCATCATTCTGGAGGTGGACCCGCCGGATCATACGAAGACGCGCAAGGTGATGGCGCGCGCCTTGTCGCCCAAGGCCATTTCCGGCTTGAAGGACGCTTTCCGCGAGGCGGCAGAGCACATCGTCGACGGCCTGGTCGCAAAGGGCAGCTTCGAGGCTGTCGCCGAACTCGCGGAAGCCTTTCCCGTGACGGTCTTCCCGAAAGCGCTCGGCATGGTCGACAGCGACCGGCGCCGGCTGGTGGATTACGGCGCCATGGTCTTCAACGCGCTCGGTCCGGACAACAAGTTCCGCCGGGCGGCGATGGCGCAGGTACCGGATATCGTGCCCTGGATCACCGCGGCATGCGCCCGCGACCGCTTGACCAAGGACGGGCTCGGGGCACTCATCTACGGTGCCGCGGACGACGGCGAGGTCACCGAGGAGGAAGCCGCCATGCTTGTGCGCTCCTTCCTGTCGGCCGGCGTCGATACGACGGTGACCGGCATCGGCAACGCGCTATGGTGCCTCGCTTCCAATCCGCGGGAATACGACAGGCTGAAGGCCGATCCGGCGCTCGCCCGGCCCTGCTTCGAGGAGGTGCTGCGCTACACCTCGCCCGTCCACACCTTTGCGCGCACGGCCAATCAGGACACGGAAGTGGCTGGATACCGCATCGCCGAGGGCACGAAGATCCTCTGCGCGCTTGCTTCCGCCAATCTCGACCCGGCCAAATGGGGCGATCCGGACATCTTCCGCATCGACCGCAAGCCGGTCGGCCACATGGCCTTCGGCGCCGGCATCCACGGTTGCGTCGGGCAGAACCTCGCGCGTCTCGAACTGGAAATCGTGCTCTCCGTACTCGCGGAGAAGGTGGACCGGATCGAGTTCGACGGCGGACCCGTCTGGCGGCCCAACAACGCCATCCACGCGCTCGATCGCCTGCCGCTGAAATTCGTCGCGCAATAGGAGCACACGGATGACGAACGTGACTTTCATCGCCCACGACGGCGCGGAGACGACCATCGACATCGCCAACGGCGACAATGTCATGCGGGCCGCGCTTGCCAACGATATCGACGGCATCGTCGGCGAATGCGGCGGGTCCATGATGTGCGCCACCTGCCATTGTTATGTCGATGACGCATGGGCCGACCGGGTCGGCCCGCGCGCCGACGGCGAAGAGGACATGCTGGAAAGCGCCGCCTGCGAGGTAAAGCCGACGAGCCGGCTGTCCTGTCAGATCCGGATAGAGCCCGAGCTGGACGGTCTCGTCGTGCATCTGCCGGAGAGCCAGACATGACGGGCGTCGTCGTCATCGGCGCCGGGCAGGGCGGCTTCCAGCTCGCCGCCAGCCTGAGGCAGGAAGGCTATGAAGGTCCGATCACCCTGATCGGCGACGAGCCCGGACGGCCCTATCAACGCCCACCCCTCTCCAAGGCCTATCTCAAGGACGGGCGCATCGAAGCCATCGAGCTCAGACCGGCAAGCTTTTTCGAGCGCAACGCCATCACCCTGATGACCTCGGAGCGCGTGATCCGGATCGACCGGAACGCAAAGGCGATCGAGACCCTTGGCGGCATCGCCATCGCCTACGACCATCTCGTGCTCGCGACAGGGGCGCGCAATCTCGTCCCGCCGATCAGGGGGCTCGACGGATCGGGCGTCTTCGGGCTTCGCACCGCAGAGGACGCGTGCCGCCTACGGGACGCCCTTGCCCGGGGCAGCCGACGCCCGATCGTCATCGGCGGCGGCTTCATCGGCCTGGAATTCGCCGCCGTGGCGACCGCGAGCGGCCACGCGGTGACGGTAGTGGAGGCGGCGGACCGTCTGATGGCGAGAGCGCTTTCCCCGGCCATGTCGCAACATTTCCTGGGCTATCACACGAAATCGGGTACCTGGCTCGTCCGTGGTGCCACGGTCACCGAGGTCTTGCGCGACCAAGCGGGCGACGTGGTTGGCGCGCGCCTCGCCGACGGCGGCGTCATTGATGGCGACATGGTGCTCGTCGCGGCCGGCATACGCCCGAATGTCGAGCTTGCGGAGCAAGCGGGGCTTACGGTCGCCAACGGCATCGTGGTCGACGGCTTCATGCTGACCTCGGATCCGGACATCTCCGCCCTCGGCGACTGCGCGTCCTTTTCGGACCCGTTCTCCGGGCAGTCGATACGGCTGGAATCGGTACAGGCCGCCACGGATCATGCCCGCACGATCGCCCGCCGCCTCACTGGCAAGCCGCATGCCTATGACGCCGTGCCGTGGTTCTGGAGCGATCAGGGGGCGCTGAAGCTCCAGATCGCCGGTCTGGGCCTCGGCGCCGACGAAGATCACGCGATCGAGAAAGAGGACGGACGCAAGCTTGTGTTCCGCTTCAAATTGGGCAAATTGCTGGCCTTGGAGACAATCAATGCCGCCGCCGAACACATGGCCGCGCGCCAGCTGCTCAAGTCGCCCGCCAAGGTGAAATTCAACGAACTGGCGCAATGCGGTTTCGACATCAGTGGACTGGCAAAGGCTAGGAAAGTGCAAACCTGATGACACCGACCGAGAGGCAGACCAAAGCGCCGCCAGCGGACCCGCGCGCGCCGTGCCCCCAAGGACGTATTTCGGAATCGACGACCACGCGAGACGGCGTCGAGATCCTCGACATCACCAACTACGTCCCCTTCTTCCTCTCCAGCATCAACAACGCGCTCTCGCGCGGCGCATCGAACCTCTATCGCGAGCGCTTCGGCATCGGCATCAGCGAATGGCGTACCGTCTCGATGCTCGCCATCGAGCCCGGGATCACGGCTGCGCGCATTTGCGAGGTCGTCAATCTCGACAAGGCGGCCGCAAGCCGCGCACTCGCCACGCTCGACGAGCTCGGCTATCTGGATTCGGTCTCGTCCGAGAAGGATCCGCGCAAGCGGCTGTGGTGGCTCAATAAAAAAGGCTACGAGCTTCACGCCAAGATCATCCGCATCGCGCTTCGACGCGAGGAGACGCTCATCGAAGGTGCCGATCCCGACGATCTGGAGGCCGCCATCCGCGTGATGCGGCTGATGATGAAAAACGTGCGGAAACTGTAATACGACGTCCGCTTCCAGGAGCGGGGCGAACAAGGCAGGCATGCCCTGACACGCACGTGGCCTCTGAGGCGTCAAGGCAGTATGGCCCGGAAAGCCTCCTTGAGATTTTCATACCTGTAGAGGATTTCCGCTTTTTCATCCTTGAGGCGCCTGAGAAGGGCGAGCTCTGCATCGGACACGTCAGGCGCCATCGCGCGCAGCCGGATGTGCGCTTCTATCTCTGCAATTTCTGAACGGTAGGCGGAAACCGCGTGGGAGACGCGTTCCTGATGCTCTTTCAGAATAATGCTCATTGCACCATGCCGTGGGGCAGGATCGTTGCGATCAGACATGCTGTATAGCGAAGAAAGGCGATTCTGTCTTCACGTTGCCTCGTGCCGGAAGAGCGCAGATGCCGATTTGCCGCATGGGTGACAAGAGCTTGGCCCACGAGACGTGGCAGGACTGCCCGTGGCGCTTGCATCCGGCTTCGGGAATAACGTGAAAGTAAGCTTTTGCGTTCAACCATTATGCTTCTGACGCCTGCAGAAACCGCGAAACGCAACCGTGGCTGGGAAGCGCCATATGCCGCCGATCGACATCATCGTTCCGCAATCCGGCGCCCGCAATTGGCAGATGATCGTGATCGAGCGGCTTCGGGCGGAGGGGTACGATATCGCTGTGCTGCATTGGCCTCAGCCCGCGGATTGGCCCGCTGCGGTGAGTGCCGTACTTGCGCTCGAACGGCGCATCTTTCGCCGGACCGGCCCCGGTCTTGCCGCCCCCATAGCGGAAATTCGGGCCAGTTCCCGCAGCCGCTCCGCCGTGCTGCGTCTGGACCTTGCGGGCGACGTCGCGCCGTCGGACATCCCCACCATCGCGCTTGTGTTCGACGGATCCCGTTGCGACCTGTCCGCGGCCGTAGCCGTCGCAGCCGGTAATCTGCCCGTGATCGAGGCCGTTCTCGACCATAATGTGGTCGTGGGCCGGGCCTGGCCGATGATCGACAAGCGGGAGTCTGCGGCACTCGGCATCGAGGACGTACTCGCCCGCGCCATAACCCTGGCTGTTTCGGTCGTTCGTGCCTTTGCCGAAGGCCGCCTTGCCGGCAACGAGCGGGTGCTCGAAACCACCGGGAGCGGTAACGGCACGGCCATACGGTTCGCCTCCGCCTATCTGACGAAAGCCCTGCCGCGCCTCGGCCGGGAGGCCATTCGGCGGACGCGTTTCCGCCAGGCGCACTGGCGTGTCGGCTACCGCTTTACCCACGGGCCGGGTGTGGCGGAAACAGGCCGTCTTGGGGAAGGCTGGTCGGTCCTGCCGGACCTGGGCGACCGTTTCTATGCCGACCCCTTCGCTTTCGAATGGCAGGGGCGATCCTTCGTGTTCGTGGAAGACTACCCCCATGCGACCGGCAAGGCCGTCATTTCCGTCGTGCCGTTCGATGTCAACGGCGTCCCTCAGGAAGCACGGGTAGTGCTGGAAGGACCGCACCACCTCTCCTATCCGCAGGTGTTCGAACGCGACGGAGCGATCTGGATGCTGCCGGAGGCAAGCTCCGGCGGAAAGCTGACGCTTTACCGCGCGACGGCATTTCCGGACCGTTGGACCGCCAAGGCCGTGCTCATCGAAGGCGAAATTTCGGATGCCACGCTTCTCGAGCATGAGGGGCTGCTTTGGCTTTTCGCTACGCACCGTGACGGCTATGGCAGCACGTCCGACACGCTTGTGGTTTTCAACGCTACGGCACTCACCGGACCGTGGATACCGCATCCGCTGAACCCGATTCTGATCGATCGCCGAAGTGCCCGTCCAGGCGGCGCTTTCGTCCGCAGCCCTGAAGGGCGCATCTTTCTGCCGGTCCAGGACGGGACGCTCGGCTATGGCGGCGGCCTTGGCTTCTCGGAAGTGCTGGCGCTCGACAGACAGACAGTGCGGCTTTCGGCACCCCGGCCGATTGCTGCCGACGGCGACTGGCCCTATCCGAAAATCCACACCCTGAACCGCTCCGGCCGGCTGGAGGTGATCGACGGGATCGCGGCCGTGCGGAAGCGTTCAGGAAGACAGTAGCGTCTCGTAGCCTGCGCACATCCTGGCAGGCGAATATCGCTCCTTGAGCCGCCGTCCTGCCGCGGCAAGCCCGGCCGCAAGCCCCGGCCTTGCGACGAGGGCGGCGAGCCCCTCGGCCATGCCCTTCGCATCGGCTTCGACAAAGAGCGCGGCGGGTTCTCCATCCTCCGCCGTCAGCACCTCCCGCATCACGTCGAGATTGCTGGCCACCACCGGCAGACCGGCAATGGCCGCCTCGACCGCAGCGAGGCCGAAGGTCTCCGTCGTCGACGGAAACGCATAGGCGTCGCCCGCGGCGAGGAATTCGAAGATGCGCGCGGGAGGGACCTCGCCGACCAGATGCAGCCGCTCGGCGACACGCCGGCTTTTGGCAAAGGCGACAAGCGCGTCCCACTCGGGACCTGTGCCGGCGATTGCGATGTGGATGTCGGGCAGGTGAACGAGCGCCCCGACCAGCGCGATCTGGTTCTTCGAAGGCGCCATCCGGCCGGACGAAACGGCAATCCATGCCTCCCGGGGCAGGCCGAAGGCGGCGCGGGCCGCCGCCCTGTCGAACTCTTCCAACGGCGCGGGAACGCCGTGGTCGATACGCAGGATCCGCCGCCGATAGGCTTGCGGATAGCGGTTGAATTGCGCCTTGGTCCAGGCCGAGTTGACGACATTCGCGTGGTAGAGCCCAACCGTGCCCATCAGCTTGTCGATCTGCGTGAGGAGCCCCCTCACCCCTCTGCTCTGCGGCGCGCCGCTCTGGTTCGCGACGATCGGCCGGACGCCTGACAGGCGCGCGCCGATCGTGCCGAAGATATTGCCATAGTGCTGGAAGGTAATGACCGCGTCCGGCCGCGCGCTGCGCAGATAGCCCGCAAGTCCAAGGGCCGCCCGCATCTGCCCCGGCAATCCTCTCGGCGGTTCGGTGAGGATGAAATCCGCGTGAGGATCGCGGTCGTAGACGTCGGTCTTCCTGTACATGAACACGGTGCGCACCTCGTGGCCGCGGGCACGCAGGCCCTCGCCCACCATGTCGGAAATGCGCTGCGAACCGGCGGCCTCCGCCTGGGTCTGCACCTGGACGATCTTCATGCGCGGTCCCTCAGGAAGGCGCGGGCGGCGAGCGCGTCCTGCCCGGTAAAAAAGCCGAGGATCGACGGGTTGATGCCTATTTCCCGCCGGGCGATGAACACGGCGATCACGCACCACGCGGCGATCGTGCCCGCGATGCTGAGCGCCGCGCCGATCGGTCCCAGAAGATAGGTCAGCGCCGCCGTCGCCCCGAGCCCCAGCGTGTTGACGACGACGAGCAGCTTGAAGAGCGCATGCTGCAGGCCGGTCAATTGCAGAAGGATTTCGGTCGGACCGCAGGCCGTCCCGACGGTTGCCCCGATGCCGAGGATGATGAGCGTCACGTGCATCGCCGGCGTGCCGTAGGCAGGATCGAAGATCGACAGAATGAGGTTTCCGAAAATTACGAAGAGCGCCAGCGCCAGGAGCGCGACGGCAAAGCCGCCGAGGGCGGCGAGGCTGGTGATGCGCTGCACATGCGGCCTGTCGCCGCTGTAGAAGGCATTCGAGATTTGCGGCGCAAGCGCCTGATTGATCCCGTTGAGGGTCAGCACCACAAGCCGCATGATGCGGTCGGCGACGAAGATCGCGCCGGCAGCCTCGGGCCCCAGGATTGCCGCGACGAGCAGCGTGCTTGCCTGACCGAGCGCCGGCGGCAGCGCGGTGACGCCCCAGACGCCGAGCGTCACGGTCCTGAACTCCGCCTTCTGCCCTTCCGTCAGCGGTCCACGCTTGGCGCGGACGGTGTCGCGCAGCAGGATGATCGTTTGCGGAAGGACCGAAAGAAGAAGAAGCCCGGCCGTCAGCCAGGTTGCGGCAACCGCGCTCATCTCGGCATGCATGAAGCTCGCCGCGGCAAAGGCCGCAATGGTCGCCGCCCGCCATATGATGTCCCGCGGCAGCAGACCCGCTATGAGCGCGTTTTTGGCGCGGAAGGCGCAGGAGGTGAATTCCGACCATCCGAGCGCGAAGGCCAGCACCGTCGTGGCCGCGCAGAGCGCGCGCCATTCCGGCACGTCCCTGCCGAGAAGCGGCAGAAACCCGACCGCGATGATGAACAGGCTGAAGGCGGCGAGCCCGGCCAGTGCCACGAGAATGGCGCGGGCCATCAGGCCATTGGCAGAGGCGAGATCGTTGTTTCCCGCATATTGGGGCCAAAAGCGCAGGACGGTGCTGTGCTGGCCCACCAGGGAGAAGAAGGAGACAAGGCTCGCTCCGGCATAGGCGGCGCTGTAAAGGCCGAATTGCCGCTCGTCGGTGACCATCGCGACCGCCACCAGCATGAGGAAGGACAAGCCGGCGCTGGCGAGTTTTATGACGCTTGCGATGGCGCCGCTTTTGGCAAGCGCGCCGATCGACAGGCGCATGCCGGCCGCGGGAGCGGTCGTCGCGGCGGACGTTGTTTCGCGGTTACTTATATAGTCGTCCACTAATGCAATCCTGAGATGATTTATCCTGGCCGGCGGCCGGTGAACCCCGCGGCAGAATGCGCCTCTGAATAGCTTGAAAGCGCACGACCACGCCACAACGAACTCGCGGCATGGTTACCGGCACCCCGGATAGATCACGCACTCAATGGTAGCGAATTTAACGGATAGCTAATGTTGATAATCGATACTGCCCTGTGACTTGGGACAGGGAACCGGCGGCTGGGGAGACGAAAAGGATGAAACCGTTTAGCGTCGACGAACGCACCTTTCCGCCGCTGTTCGATGTCGACGCCATCTGGACCGTCCTTTGGCAACGGCGGATGATGGTGCTGGCATGCGTCGGCGCGATGCTGGTGTTGACGCTCCTTTATCTTGCGGCAGCAAAACCGAGCTATACGGCAACGGCATCGATACTGATCGATCCGCGCGATTCCCACGCGACCAATTTCAACAGCGTTCTTCCCGGAATCGGCCCCGACAGCGCCGCCATCGCAAGCCAGGTGTTCATCATTGAATCGCGGGATCTGCTGATGAATGTCTTCGAAGGCGAAGGCATCGAAAACGACCCCGAGTTTTCGGACCGCGGTCTCCTCTCCTTCCTTTACGCCCGCGGTGCTCTCGCGAAGGATTCGACCTTCAAGCGCTTTCAACGCGCGGTCTCGGCGGAGCGGGCGGGCCTCACCTATGTCATCGATGTCAGTTTCAAGTCCCAGTCCTCCGACAAGGCCGCACGCATCGCCAATGCGATCGTAGACCGCTACAGAGCCGGTCTTGCGGGAGAAAGGGAGACCGCCAACAGCGATGTGAACTCCCTGCTTGCCGGCAGGATCGGCGGCCTTCAGAAAAATGTCGGCGATGCCGAGCGCGCGGTTGCGGATTTCAAGTCCAGGCATCAGATCCTGGACCCTGCTTCCGGCGGCACCTTGCAGTCTCAGATCGACCAGCTCACCAGCCAGTTGATCGCCGCGCGCGGTGACGCCGATCAAGCGAAGGACAAGTACGATCAGGCATTGGCGGCGGGCACCTTGCCGGCCGACCTCAGCCTGCTCTCGGAAATACTTTCCTCCAGCGCAACCGAGAAGCTGCGTGAAGACTACAATCAGCGGGCGGCGGAGCTTGCCAGCTACGAAATCGTCTACCAGCCGCGCCATCCCACCATCAAGCGGCTTCAGTCCGAACTGGACAGGACCAGGGGCCTCATGGCTGCGGAGGCGAAGCGGATAACGCGCGAGCTGAAGGCGAAATACGATCTCGCCGCACAAAACGTGGCAACGCTTCAGGCGAAGCTCGACGAGTTGCGCCGTCAGTCGGAGAACTCGGATGTGGCGCAGGTGGAATTGCGGCGGCTGGAAGCCAAGGCGCAGGCGGCCCGCGCCGTACTCGACGATTTCCTGAAACGTGCCGAGGAAACGTCGCAGCTGCAAGGCCTCCAGCTCTCCGAGGCGCGGGTGATCAGCGCGGCCGCTCCGCCGGTGCAACCGACGTGGCCGAAACCGTTGCTGCTTTTGCCGGTGAGTGCCGTCCTGGGCCTCCTTGCCGGATGCGGCCTTGCCTTGATGCGCGGACCGATCCATCCGCCGGAAGACGGCCCGGAAGGCCCCCCAAGGGGTCGTCTGCAGACGGTCGAGCTCCCCAAAGGCGACGTATCGGCCACGGCGCCTGCCGACCTTGGAGAATATCGCCGGCCCGGAATCGCCGGAACCGGCGTGCATGCAGGCATACGGGCGATCAGGAGGCGGTTTTCGCAAACCGGCAGCGAGGCCTTCTCGCGCGATCTGCTGCAGCTCGTACGGCGGATCATTTCCCGCCTCACCGAGCACCCCAAACCCTATGTGCTCGCGGTGTCCTCGATCCATAACCCTTTCGAAGCGAAGCTCGCGGGCGCCATGATCGGGATCGGCCTTCAACATGCCGGCCAGGATGTGCTCGTCGTCGAGTTCGGCGGCCGGCCGCGGCTGGAAATCCCGGCGCGACGCGGCACCGGCATGTTCGTCGACAGCGCAAGCGGCCTTCAAACCGTCACGTACAATACCGCAGCGGAAAGAAGCCCGGCATCGCGGGATCGCCTTATCATGGACGACATCCTGACGGATGCCGAGGCATTCGATTTCGTGCTCATGATGGCCCCCTCCGTCACCGACAGCGGCTGGAACACGGAACTTTTTGCGGATGCGGATCTCATGCTTTTTGCGCTTGGCCCCTCCGAGGAGACTTCCGAAGCCGTAAAGCTGCTGCGGCAACGTTTCGATGCCGAGCAAATCCGCCGATGCGCTACGCTTGCGATCGTCTCCGAAGGCATAGAGGCGGCCAACCAGGCAGCAGGACATATCCGACCGGCCGAGGACGGAGAATGGGCGCGCGGCGTCTTGGGAAGGCGTGGGCATGCGGTTGACGAATAGCGGGAGCCGAACGACGACGATCACACGTCGGCGCGTCCTCGCGCTGGCAGGCGGCTCCGCCCTGACGGCGCTTTCCCTCCCTATGTCCGGTTCGGTACAGGCCGCCAAGCCTGCCGTTCCTACGCGCGGTTTCAATCTGCCGGACTGGCTCGACCGGAAAGATGGGATCGCACCAAGCGAAGCGGTTCTTGAAAAGCTTCGCCAGACGGGTTTCGAATCGGTCCGGCTGCCGGTAAACGGCGACCTTCTATCGGCGGGCGACACGGCGGCGCTCCACCGGATCCGCGACGGGGTGACGGACCTCGTCGGCCGAGGCTTCGCCGTCATCGTCGACATGCATCCCTCCGCGGATCTTCATACCGCTTTACGAGATGATTTCGATGCGGGAGCCGAAAGGGCAGTCCGGGCCTGGACGACCCTTCGCGACGTCATAGCCGATCTGCCGGCAAGTTCCGTTTATCCGGAACTCCTGAACGAACCGCCCCTGGAACGAGCCGTATGGGTCCCCCTGCGGGACCGGCTTGCGGAAACCGTGCGATCCAGGTGCCCGCTTCATACGCTGATCTGGGGTCCTGCCCCCTACCAGGGAACCTGGGAACTGGCGGACACGCCGCCGCTTGCCGACGACAACCAGATCGCCGCAATCCATTTCTACACACCCATGGCTTTCACGCATCAATGCCAGACCTGGGATACGTCATCGCCGCTTGCCCGCATCGCCAACCTGCCTTTTCCGGCGACGAAGGAAACACCCCGTGTCCGCGAGCTTATCGATGAGCTGCGGGCGGCCGGGGATGGGCAGGCGGCGGACCTGATCGAGGAGCAGTTGTCGACGCCATGGACAAAAGCGGCGATCGCGGCGGAGTTTGCCGGGCTCGCGCATTGGTCCAGGACACATGGCTGCCCGGTGATCGTGGACGAGTTCGGCGTACTCAATTTCTGCGTGGATGCCGAAAGCCGCACCTTCTGGATCCGCGCCGTCCGCCGGGCGGCCGAGGCGCACCGGATCGGCTGGACCTACTGGGAGCTCGACCAGGGATTCGGCTTCATCGGGAGCCGGCGGAGCACGGAAGGGTTCGACCGATCGATGATCGCCGCCCTCGTCGGAGACGGATAGAGGCGCTGACACAAAGACACGGCATGCAGCGGAGCTCGGGAGAGGCCGGCAATGAACAACATCACGAGGACGCCGATCGGATTCGGCGCGGAAGGTCTGAGATGGCAAGGCTCCGACGCCCTGTTTCACCTCTGCATCGCGTTTCTCGCCATCGTCGCGGCCGTCGCGGCCTTCGCGGTCTGGACCCCGTTCGGGATCGCCGCGACGTTCTTGCTGACGCTGATCCTCTCGATCGCCCTGCCCTGGGGGATCCCCGTCGTCATCGCCTGTGCCTTTCTTTACCAGAACCTCGTGGTCGCCTGGTTCACGCCCTTCGTGCCCGACGATACTACGTTCGACGCATTGCGCGGCGCCAACTTCGTCATCCTGATGACTGCCTTCGGCCTCTTCCTGCTGGCGTCGTTTCAATATCGCGTGCGCAGCGTGACCGCGCTGCGTCCCTGGCTGCTCTTCACTTTCGCGCTATGCGGACTGGTCTGCTTCTATTTTGCCGTGGGAGCCCTGCGCGGCGGCCCCAAGGACGCCGTCATCTACTTCCGCAATACGATCACACCCCTGGCCTGCTTCCACATAGCCGTCCTTACCGCCAGCCTCTATCCCCTCGACATGCGCAAGAGCATGCTCTGGCTCTGTGCCGGCGCGGTCGCCTACGGCTATCTGGAACAGATCTTCAGAATGGACTTCCTCAGCCTGTTCCACGGCGACCTCTATATCCAACGCGGCCTCAAGGAGCAGATCGAGGCCGGCGTATGGGAGAAAGCGCTCAAGGAAACGGGATTCGTGCTGCGCGGCCTGGAGGACACGATGATGACCACCTTCTTCAACACCCGGCTTTTCAGCGACCTCTTCCCGCCGATCTTCCGCAACGGCGGCCCGAACTTTCATCCGATCAGCTATGCCTATGGCTTGAGCATCCTGTCTGCCTGGCTTCTCTTCAAGGGGCGCTGGCTGCTGCCTATCGCCGCGCTGCCCCTGCTTCTCGTGATCGGCTCGAAGGGCGCCACATTCATGCTGGCCGTCGCGCTCGCTGCACGGCTGATCCATCGTCCGGCCCGGGCTCAACCGACACTCATAGCGGTGGTTGCGCTGGCGGTGATCTGGACCGCGGCGGCAACCGCCTATGGCGCAACCCACGGCGACTATCATGTTCTCGGCCTGATCGCGGGTGTCCGCGAGTTTCTGTCCAATCCGCTCGGGCAAGGGCTGGGGATCGGCGGCAATCTGTCGAGCACCAGCATCAATCTCGATTGGGGGCGGGCCCAGGGAGAAGGCGTCGCCTCGGTTCCCGTCGAAAGCGCCGTCGGCGTCATGCTTTACCAGATGGGAATAGGCAGCTTCGTCTTCTTCGGTTTCCTGGCCGCGCTCGCCTTGTCCGCGCGCAAGCACCTGGTCGAAACGGGCGATCCCGACTTCCTGTTTGCCTTTGTCGCGATCGTCACGATCTCGGCCAATGCCGTATTGCAGGAGGAGGCATTCTTCTCCCCTCTCGCTCTCGGCTTCTGTCTGTTGCTCGTCGGCATTTCCCTGGGCACGCGTTGGCGTGAAATGGGCAAGACAAGAACCCGCCTCGGATAGGCCATCGGCATCAACCCGGACCGATGTCTGCCCAGCAGGCGTTGCAGCAAAATTTTATTAATGAGAATGAGCTAATATGACTGCAACATGAGACATACATCACCACGCCATTAATATTGCGGAGTTGATCGTGGCTGTTTTAGGCGCACTTCCCCCGGGCCTCACCTGCCGGCCGATTCACGAAGACGATTGGGACGGCGTCATCGAATGCCTCGGCAGAGGCTTTCCGGAGCGTCCCCCAAGCTACTGGAAGCGGGCCCTGACCCGAATGGCACGGCGGCCCCTCGTCGCCGACCTGCCCCAATATGGTTTCGCCCTGGATATGTCCGGACGGATCGTCGGTGTCTTGCTGGCGCTCTATTTCCGTCATCAGGGGCAGGAAGGCGAAGAAATCCGCTGCAATCTTTCCAGCTGGGCCGTCGATCCGGAGTTCCGCCCCTTCGCGGGCAAGATGGTCATGGCCGCGTTCAGAAAGAAGAACGTGACCTACATCAACGTTTCGCCGGCACCCGAGACGATCAAGGTCAACGAGGCGCTCGGTTTCCGCCGCTTTTCCAACGGGCAGTTTGCCTTCCTGCCGGCATTGAGCCCCGTCAAGCTGTCGTACCGCGTGCTTGAGGCCCGCCCCGATCTGCCCGAAATGGCCATGCTGTCCGAAAGCGACAGGGAGATCCTTCTGGAACATGCGGCGCTCGATTGCCGCTCGCTGCTCTGCGTCGGCGCGGGGAAGGTGTTTCCCTTCGTCTTCAAGGCGCGCCGCATATTGCGGGGCCTCGTTCCATGCAGCCAGATCGTCTACTGCCGCTCGCCCGAGGAACTGAGCCAGTGCGCCGGAGCAATCGGCCGCTTCCTGCTGCGAAGAGGAACGTTCCTTTGCGTCGTCGATGCCAACGGGCAGGTGCCCGGCCTCACGGGCCGGTATTTTGCAGGCAGCGGACCGAAATACTTCAAAGGTCCGAAACCGCCCTCTCCCGGCGACCTGACATTCACCGAACTCGTCATATTCGGCTGAAAGGCCGCAAGAAATGGCTGCGCGAAAAGCATTCGCCAGTCATTTCGAATGCCGCAGGATCACATAGATAGCGCGGGGGTTGGTTGTGAGATACCGCCAGAAAAGCCGGCGCGGCTCCATCAGCATGCGCCAGAACCACTCGAAACCTGCTTTCTGCATCCAGAGCGGTGCTCGCCGCGTCTTCCCGGCCAGGTGATCGAGAAGCCCGCCCGAGGTCTTGATGATGCCGACATTGGCCAGTCGCGCGGCAAAGTCGTGCACGAAGATCTGCTCGCGCGGAACGCCGAGACCGAGCCACAGGATATCCGGCGCGAGCGCGTTGATTTCATCGAGCTTCCGTTCAAGGGCCTCGCCCGTGAGATAACCGTGGCAATGGCCGAGGATGCGCAGGTCGGCATAACGCGCCCTTATCGCGGCGACGGCCTTCGGGTTCTCCGCCTCGGTCGATCCCATCAGATAGAACGTTATGCCTTCCTTTTCGGCAAGCTCGGCCACGTCGTGGAAGAGGTCGGTGGTAGCCACCCGCTCCGGGAGCTTTATTCTGCACAGCCATTGCGAAGCCGTGACGAGCGGCTGGCCGTCGGCGAGGATCTGATCGGCTTCCAGAAAGAGGCTGGCAATCCTGGGATCCGCATGAACACGCGCAATCACCTCGCCATTCGCCGAGGTGAAATAGTAGGGCCGGCTGTCGTGACGGCGCCTTCGCGCAATTGCGATCATCAGCGCGGCGGCACTTCGGCGATCGACCGCGGTGATCGGCAATCCTCCGAGCAGCACGCTCGGGAATGCCAGGGGATCGTCTTGAAGCGACGGTTCCGCCGCATCCGCCGGCTTCGTTTCGTCTTCCAGTCCCGGACCATGCGCTTCCGGCATCGGGCACACGGCGGGCGCCGCGCATCCGTCAGGACACTGCAGCCGGCCGCTATCTATGATTGCGCAAACTCTGTCTGAGTTTTTCTGCGGGCCGGCGTCGAAATCCTGCACAATCATTACCTCCGATTGAGTAACGATTATCTAATATTATCTCGGAGGTTAAGCGGATCCTTAATGTTCGGTTAATGGGTAAAATTTAAATAAACTTTATATTTTTAAGCCGATCCGCGTGGACGCCTGCCCTGTAAGCGCGCCAAAGGGACTTCTTTACTTCTATCATTCGTTTTTGAAGGCCTAAAATTGAACACAACAGGCTGTTTTTCTTATGTTTTTCTCAATAAGATCATTCTTTACGCCGCATTCCAATGAATCTATATGGCCTGGAACATTCTACATGGCCCTGACCAATCTCGCTGTCCTTGCTGGAAGTTGTGCACGAAGGTCCGCAGCAATGCTCGTTGAATTGCGGAACGCTACCAGCAATTTCATTCAATCATTCTTATATGAAAATGTATAAATTCAATTAAAAGATGTCTTATTATTCCGAACTGATGGCGCCGATCCGCCAGCACCGGCCCGCATCCTGGATACGTCCGCATGAACCCTGCAACGGGCGGGCCTACAAGGCGGAATTCGGAGCGTGGACGTCCGTCCCTGCACGCCGGAAGGTCTGCGAGCGTGTGGGCGGGTGACGGCGATCAGGGCAATATCGGAGTGTTGGCAAAACGCGTGGCGAAGGCCAGGCGTCTGGCGAACTGCCGGATCACGGATGAGACGGTCCCAAAGCAGCTTGCCGCCTTGCTGGGCGAACTTGCCTTGATTTCTGAATTGAGAATCGAAAGCAGCGATGAACGCCCGCCCGCCGTCCGGAGCGACGACGAAAAACCCCGCAGACTGCTCGTCTTCCAGTCTGCGAACTGTCGTTCAATCGTTGGTGTCGAGTGACACGATAAATTACCTTTGACATCATTCTAAGTCATTGAAAACAAACATGTCAAATTTACTTGGTTTCAGATAAATTGCCTTTTTTGCCAAGGTATTTTGCCCTTGGCTGTCACGAGTCGACGATGGCAAAGCGTGCGCCGTCCAGAAGGTTGGTGACATCAATCAGAACGGTCGATCATTCCGATGAAAATCGGCCTCATTTATTCAGAACCGTACGGCGCAGACCTTCGGGATGCGCGCCCGACGACGCGCTGTTCCTACGGACAAAATCGCGCATGAACTCCCGTATGACCTGCGCGGCAGGCCGATCCAGAACCTGACAGGCTGCAAGGAATTCATCCCGCAGCTCTCGCTCGATCCTGATTCGCATACCGGCATCTTTTTTTGTCATTTTGAGAGTGTACCCAATGGATACACGTTTGACTAGATGGATGTAACAGGCGATGTTTGGCCAGCCAAGTTTGAAGGTCTGATGGTCAACAGCTTGCTTTGAATGATGGCAATTGCCATCTTATACGTGCGTGTCTCCATTGAAGTATAGTCTGTTATGGACAACAATCAGCCCATGCAAATCAAGGCCTTCCGGTACCGAAATCCACGAGGGTTCAATTGGGACAACGCGCTGCCATCTACTGCCGGGTTTCAACCGCAGATCAGTCCTGCGAGCGGCAGGAGCGCGACCTCGTCGCTTTCGCCGACCGCGCAGGGTATGGGGTAGCAGCGGTATTCAAGGAGACAGGCTCGGGCGCAAAGCTCGACCGTGCCGAACGGCGTAAGGTGATGGCACTGGCCCAAGCTCGTAAAATTGACGCGGTACTCGTTACTGAGCTGTCTCGCTGGGGCCGCTCGACGGTCGATCTTCTCCATACCCTTCGCGAACTCGAAACCTGGAAGGTCTCGGTCATTGCCATGAACGGGATGGCGTTCGACTTATCTTCGCCACATGGCCGCATGCTCGCGACATTTCTGTCCGGCATTGCGGAATTCGAGCGCGACCTGATCAGCGAGCGGGTAAAGTCCGGACTCGCCGCTGCAAAGGCGCGTGGAAAAAGGCTCGGCCGACAAATTGGCGAGCGCCCAAAATCAGATCGGCTTGCGCCCAGTGTTATGGCCCTAATTTCCGAGGGCCGCAGCTACCGCTGGATCGCACGCGATCTGGGCATCAGTAAGAACACCGTTGGCGATATTATTAAGAGATACAAATAGATGAGGTCGGCGTGAATATCCGTATCGGAAAAGCCAACCAAGATCACTTTTCGGCATTACGCACGATAGAATTATCTTCGTTTGTGACCTTGCTCGCAGCCGGTGCTGTTACCGGAGAAGCGGCAGCCAGTAGCGACGAGGAATTGCAGCAATATCTTGATGCCGACTTCCTATACGCCGCATTCGATGAGGCAGCCATTCCGGTTGGCTATGGCGGAGGATATATAGCGGAAGGCTGGCTGCACATTGGCGAAGTGGACGTGCATCCAAGCTGGCAGCGAAAGGGCATCGGAAGGCAAATAGTGAATGCTATGTTAAGCGAAGGCCGCGCAAGAAAACTCAAGGGTTCAACTCTCACGACCGATCGCTTGGCGCCCTTCAATGCACCGTTTTACACGTCGATCGGGTTCCATGCGGTCGAAGGTGATGCATGTCCCGAACGACTTCGCGCCATTCTCGCTGAGGAAAAGAACAAAGGCCTCGACCCACGTCGTCGGGTTGCCATGATGCTTGTCTTCTGACGCGCCTTTAGACAGGCTTCAATTTTTCTTCTCGGAGTATCCATCTTTGCGGCAGGCAAACGCTTAGAGTGTCATTTCGCCCCGCCGGAACCGCCCCCTTCATAAACACGCGCCCCATGGATTAGGCTGGTGACGCTTCGCGGACGGAGATCTCTATGGCGCTGACTAGCCAAATCTCAGAGTATGATTATCGATGGCCCGACATGTTCGATGCTGAAAAGGCTCGGCTCGAAAGAGTGTTCGGCTCTAGGTCAGTCGAAATCCACCACGTTGGAAGCACGGCAGTTCCCGGCCTTGCCGCAAAACCGGAAATCGATCTGTTAGTGGTAGTCCCTGATCACGAGGATGAAGCCGGAGTTGATCAGGCAATGGCATCCTTTGGATATTTCCGAGGAAAGAACCTCTCGGACGGACATCATTTTTATCGTCGCGATGTTGAAGGAGTACGGACCCACAAGGTCCATGTCTGCGTGGCAGGGCATGGGCAGATTTCCAGAATGCTGCGCTTCCGCGACATGCTCAGGCAGGATGACGACCTAAGGCAGGAATATGAGAAGCTGAAATTGGAGCTGGAATCTACGAACGAGCACGGGATTGGGGAATACCTCGCTCGAAAGGCACCCTTTATTGATGCGGCTTTAGGGCGCCCTCCCTCATCGACCGACTAGCTGAGATTTGAGACCCTTTGGGTATAGCTCCGGTCCTCCGTCGATATCGAGTTCTCGTGGATCGTACCAAGCTGCGACCAACAAGGTTCCATCGTCCTCTTGAAATCGAATGCGCTCTTGACCCTCGAAAGCTCCTTGAGGAAAGGCCAAATCAAAAATGAATAGGATTTCGTGACGGCTTTGGCCCTCGTGGACGAAGACGTTCTCCAGCACTGTAGGTCCTCCGAGAACGGAAACCTCAACACCAATTTCCTCTTTGAACTCTCTGACAACAGCGTCTCTTGCGGTTTCGCCGAATTCAACGCTACCCCCTAGTGGCCGCACCCCTTTGAGTCGCCCCTCATGATCGTACACCTCAAATGCCAGGAGCCGGGAATCTCGCCAATGAAGGCCGAGGGCTTTGACGCGGATAACACTGGATTTGGGTAGGGTTGTCATTCCCTTCGGCTATCGCAATCTCAAGCCGTTCGCAATAAAGCAGCGTGACTTGCTAGGAAATCTGCTTGGGCCGAAGGCCACTATAACGTTGTTCGCGGCGCGAGTTCGACCGTTTGGAAAAGACAGCAGCCCTGCCGCAAAGGCAACTTAGTGGCCAAGGTATTTTACCCCTACGGACCTGGTGTCGAAGACCGTTTTGCGATTGCGTTCATTGAACATTTGGGACTTGCGCGACAGGAGAGTGGCGGCTTCCCGACTACAAAACGGACTGTCCCCCATCCTCAGATTGACAGGCAACAGCCTTCTGCGCACAATTAGTCTTCGGTGGATACGACCTGCTGCTTGCGCCCCGCCGGGGTACGGTGAATGTATCGAGCCACTAATGACTCCCTTTGCCCGAACGAACGGGTCAGCAACGCAAGCTCCTGACGCTCTCCGTTCGTTTATGCAAAGGATCATCCCATGCGCGATTTCCGCGATGCCAAAGCTATGGCGAAAACGCTACGTGAAGCGCTTCAAGCCAAATCGTTCACCCTCACCAACAGTGAAAGCCAAGAGCTAGTTGCTCGGATTCTTGGCTATCGAGACTGGAACGTGTTGGCCGCGAGGATTCAAGCAGGCCAACTGCCTGCGACCTCGGCTCAGCCTAACTCGTCTTTTCCAGCCGGAGCGGAAATGCCCGTCGTCCCTATGCGGGACATGGTCCTGTTTCCGCACATGATCTCTCGGATTTTCGTGGCGCGCGACAAAACCCGGCAGGCCGTGGAGAACGCTCTTGTCGGCGATCGACGTGTCGTCGTTGTCGCCCAGAGGCGAGGTGCAGACGATCGCCCCTGCACGCTTGGCGCCCTCCATGCGGTGGGCGTACTTGCAAACGTGGTCGATCGCCAGACACAGGTGGATGGGGCTCTGAAGGTCACCGTCTGCGGGCTGCAGCGAACAGGCATCGTCCGCATTACCGATGGCGAGTACCTGGCGGCGGAGATTGCTCCGATTGGGGAGCAAGGCGGCCAATCGACGGAAGCAGCCGCTCTATCGAGTGCGGTTCTCGATGCCTATCAGACCTACGCTGAGGTGGATTTTTCGGCGCTTCCACCAGGATCCAAAGCCCGTTTCGGCCTACCTTCGGTCGGGGACCCGAGCCTGTTGGCCGACACAGTCGCCCCGTTGCTATCTATCACTATGGAGCAGAAGCAGCAGCTCTTGGAAACCAGTAACGTGGTAACCCGCCTAAAAAACTCATCGAGTTGATGAGCGCGGGTCGTCCAAAAGCTGTCGCATGAATCCTATTTCTTCTGCCTTGGGTGGAAGATTTTGGCGCTCGGCATTAGCATGCGGTTCAATGGCCTTTGGGATTGGACCGCGTCAATGCACGATGAAATTATCGCCTGGCGTCGTGATCTGCACGCCAACCCGGAGCTGGGTTACGAGCTTCCTCGGACTGCAGCCTTCGTGGCAGACAAACTGCGTGCCGTCGGCTGCGATCAGGTTACTGAGGGGATCGGCCGGAGTGGCGTTGTGGGCGTTCTTCATGGCCGGGAGAAAGCCTCCGGCAAGGTGATCGGTCTGCGTGCCGATATGGACGCGCTGCCGATTCAGGAAACGACCGGATTGCCTTACGCCTCCGCGACCGAGGGCCGGATGCATGCTTGTGGGCATGACGGCCACACAGCGATGCTCCTGGGCGCTGCGAAGGCCCTGGCAGAAAGGCGCAAGTTCAATGGTACGGCCATCCTGATCTTCCAGCCGGCTGAAGAAGGGCAGGCAGGTGCGAAGGCGATGTGCGACGACGGTTTGATGACCCGGTGGGGAATCGAGAGAGTGTTTGCCCTGCATAACGAACCTGGCCTAGATGTTGGCCGCTTCGCCACCCGCACCGGCCCATTCGGCGCGGCCGTGGCAAGCTTTAAGATAACCGTCGACGGAAAAAGCGCTCATGCTGCCAGCCCTCAAGCTGGCGTTGACGCCCTCCTTCCCGCCGCCAACATCCTCATTGCCCTGCAAACTGTCATCGGGCGCAACGTCCATCCGCTTAAGAGCGGCGTGATCTCCTTCGGTTCATTTCAAGGCGGAAAGCCTGGAGGAACGTTTGTCGGATCGAGCGAGCTGCGTGGCTTAGCACGCTGGTTTGAGCCGGAGGTGCGAGACACCCTAGCTCGCCGCATCATCGATATTTCGGAGGGAATTGCGAGGTCCTACGGGGCGACTGCAACTGTCACCTTCAGAAACCTTTACCCCGCAGTCGTCAATCATCCAATCGAAACAGCGTTGGCTGTGGAGGTTGCTCGTTCGGTTATGGGAGAAGATGCCGTCGATCCCGAGCACTCACAGCTCATGGGCTCCGAGGACTTCGCCTTCATGCTCGAACAACGGCCCGGCAATATTGCGCTTCTCGGCAACGGAAGCACGGCGGGGCTGCATGACCCGAACTACGATTTTAACGATGCCGCAATTCCTTACGGCATCGGCTACTGGACCCGTTTGGTCGAAGCGGCAATGCCGTTGGATAAATCCTAATTTCTGTATCAAATTCGGCTGATGCCATCGGTTCGGCCAAGTTTCAGGTATCTTCGGAAGATGTGATTCAGGTCGATGGAGCGAGGAATAGAATGATCGAAGATACAAGCATTCAGCTTTCTTTGTTTGTTGAGCATGGGCGGGAGCGAGAAGCCGCAACCTTTTACGCGGCGGCTTTTGGTGCACGGGAAATGGACACCTACACCATTGACGGTGTTCTGGCGGGTGTAGCAATGCGGTTTGGAGAATTGCCGGTGACGGTCGCCGGCTCCAATCCGAATCGGGAAAAGATGCCCTCCTATGGCGGTCCATTCTTTCCGAAACAGGCCGGGGCCGTCAGCGCGATATTTCAGGTCAACGTTGGCGATATTGACACCGCCTTCCCACGCGCCATCGCGGCCGGTGGTGTGATCCGCGACGAAATTCAGACCGATGCACTCGGCCGGCGAGTAGCCTCGATCTTCGATCCCTTCGGCCATATTTGGACGCTCGTGGAACGGAAGCCGGAAATAGGCTCACTGGCCGCGTGACCATTGCGCAGCGGCCCCGAATCCGGGCCGCGAAGTGTCGCGAAAGCCTGTCGCATAAGTTTGACTTTTGCACCTGACTTTCGCGACAGAAATTTCTGAAAAGTAAGCGCCGCCGATGTTTGCGCAAATGTTAGGCAGACCGTGTCAAAACCCATAGATAGCCACTGATTTAAGGAGCATGAAAACAGAACACGATTTCAGGATCGTTT
>NZ_JBLFFK010000025.1:0-83827 GCF_051400715.1 Neorhizobium descurainiae | reverse complement strand
CCGGATCGATGACCTTATGCCCTGGGCTTATGCCGAGAAGCCGATCATCAAGGCCGGGGTCTGAGAACATCGCTTACGATTCCTACTGCGGTGTCGATATCGCTCTTTCAGGCGGTTACCGGTTGCAGATTTTCCCGGACGGCTCGGCGAGCGAGGACTGGCGCTTCTTCGAAAACGTGACAGACAGCTCTCATCTCGTAGCGGAGGGAGGATCTGTCAGCGATTAGGGCAGCGCCGAGAACTCCGCGCTCAACTTGATGTCGTCACCGCCGGTTTCATAAAACGGGTCGCGGTCGCGGTAGGCGTTGATGACATAGTTCTGCAGCTTTGGAAAACCGTCCCTGGGAAACTTGCAGGGATAGTGCGACGCCTCAAAGTTCTCAATCGAAGCGCTGGTCAGTTTTTCCCAGCCCTCAAGCTTGTTCCTGCCGGAGAAACGGACCGACCGCAACTTCTTCAGCTTGGACAGGGCAGAGACGTCCCCTGCGATCCTGGAGGAAACGATCTGCAAGATTTCGAGATCTTCGAACCTCAGGATCTCCTCGATGTCCTTAATGGAAGAGGCAACCAGGAAGAGCCTTCGGATCGGCGCGCCGTCGAACGCAGATAGCCTGCCGCTGAAACCTTGGAGCGAAAGATTGGCGAGCTTCGTCCATTTGCCGTCGAGCGCTTTGATTGGGTTGGATCTCCAGTCCATGTTCAGCCAGGTCTCCAGGTTCGGAAACAGATCTGGCAGTCCTGGGCCGAAGGAAACGCTCATCGTGATGAGCTTCCTGACATTGACGAACGCCTTGAAGACGTCCAGATCAAAGTCCTTATCGAACGCCCCCGCACCCGTAATCCCGATATCGGTGAGAGCATGTTGGTTTTTGATCGAGCCTAAATCAGGCGCGAAATAGGCCTGCAGTCTGTTCTCGGCAATGTCCTCGATTGCAATCTGCAGGCCTTTGCATTCATGCTCATCGACAAGGCAGGCATATTTGTCGAAGCCAGCCTTGTTAAAGAAGGCAGTCCTTGGCCTGAACCGCGAGGCAGATTCCTCGATGCGAACTAAAGGACCCGCCATGAGGTTGTTCATGGTTCTCTCATCCGCCTCAAACAGAACCGTCGGCATCGTACCTCCATCTTTGTCGGCTCAACGTTCAGCCGATCTCACTTTCCAAAACCCGCATCTTCTTGTAAACCCACCCATGCGAGGTTGCAGTCTTCGACGCTCAACCTTCTGGCATGGCACGTCCCTTCCCAAGGAAGCCGCTTACGCCGCCGAAGATGTCCTCGGTGAAGTACAAACGCATCGGGATTTGCAGTTGTCGTTGGGCAACAGCATCGCCGTCTGGACGAATTTAGCGATCTGTGAGCCGCCCTCCAGAAGACTCGGACCGTTCAACCCATCCTGCGGGTAGATTGAAATTATCTGGGAAAAGTCGGATCCGTCCCCCTCATAGATGACGCACAGCACCGCCTTGCCTTGAGCCTGTGACAGGTGGTCTACAACCTCGATAGCATTTACATCCACATGCAGCACCGCAGCCAGCGCATTTTTGATAAGCGGGATGGTCACAGGTTGTTCAGGTGTCGCATTCAGCCAAATCATACCAAATCACCAACAATGACCAGCAAACTGCCTATCACAAATTGCCTTAACTTTACGCGCGAGGATTTGTCAGTCCCGCCACTCAAAGGAGTCATGATTATCAATGATGCTCTACCTTAACGGCTCTTGCGTTAGGGCTCCAGAATCATCACATCCAGGCGTCGCCGCAGTGCGGGTGACTTGGCGTCCATCCTTACCATGCGGAGAGCATGGCACATTGCGGCAGTGAACGGGGTCCAGTGCCCTAAAACATCGAGTAGTTCATTCCCCATCATATCTTCAAGAGGACCCGCGCCCAATTGACCGAGCGCCCTTTCGTGAACAGGGAGCCGGGCTTGAGCAATGATGGCCAGGGCCCGTTTCAATACAGTTTCTCTCGGATCATGAAGCAAAATCGTGGACCACCACCATTCACTTGGATCCGCCAGGTAGGCCTCCACATATGCCTCCGCGCTCATCGATGGTAGTCCCAGAGCAACCATATCGGGCACCCACGAAAGATCTGAGGCGATACCCGCTGGGGTGAACCCACTGACGGATGGCCTATCCGAATGGCGCTTCCTTGAGTTCGGTTTGAAGCGGCGCAAATCATTCACCCCGATCGACGATTGGCAGATAGGATCGGCTTTTTCTGTCGAGCCAATCCAGCTTGGATTTGCCGGCCCTCTCGAGATAGGCCATGGCCCCGAGAAATAGCGGATGGCGCAAATCCCGCTTTCTCAACAGACGGTTATTGATACCCTCGTGCCACGCCATCAGGGCGGCCTGGCGAGGCTCGTCGTTATAGGCCCGCGCCAGTAGCGTCATGACGCCATCGGTGAATTTATAAATCTCGTACTCATAATGATAGTGGTAGAACCCCTCCGCGTCAGGCTCGGACGCATCCACGTGGTGCGAGACCTCCACCGTATGGGCCAGGCCGACGCACCTCGCCCAAGACTGCTCTTGGTGCGCCATATCGCCACTCTGGCGGGATAGAGTAACTTTTCAATCCTCGACATATTCACACGCGAGCAAGGCCTTTCCCGCCAGGATGTCATCTTCACGCGCCACGATTCAAACCCTGCCTGGGCCGTTGAGCCCTGCAGGAGGCTGTAGATTTTCCGGAAGGGCCCGCATATACCACTTGCTGGACGCTGCCAACAAGTCAGTGTTTCTGGCTTCAGGTCGTATTTCGCAGCCGGCTCCTCTGCATGGTAGACGGACTTGGAGGTGAAGTCATTTTCTTGTTGCTCGTCCTAGTCAAGTGCTCGCCGCGTGGCGTCGGCCCATGCTTTAACGTTGCCTGCGGCATACTCATTGATTTGGCGGCCGACCACCTCCGACAGCGAGGCGAAAAGCGCTGGGTCGCCATCCGTCGTTAGGCCTGGATGAGCGGCGAGATGCAAACGATGGCGCAGTTGGCTCGCGTAGAACCAGACGACCGCTTCATCGCGCTCGCCGGCAGCAAAGAGCTTGAGGCAAGGATGTAGTAGGCGGCGGGATGGCTGGACGTGATGTTATTTTTGAGCTGCGTAGGCGTCATCGACGCATAATCCCTTTCTGCTCTGCCCTCGTTTATGCCGTCAGCCGCCAAGACAAACAAATAAGTGCCGAGCAGTATCCCAGCGGTAGCGGTGCCGCGCCGGATGTCTTTCAGCCTTGCTGCCATATGCTTGTCCTCGGTCAGCCAAGATCCGCGCCGAACGGCCGCTAATCTCCTCCGTTCAGCTTCCTATAATCCCACAGGTGTTCAAGAGAACGTTGTGTATCGTTGCGAAGATCTCGATAATTTGGTTTGAACGGGGCGACAAGTTGTCTTTCGAGATCGGTCAGCAGACCGTGCAACACAGCATTCTCTGCGGTGCTTTCGAAGCAGGCGGCTGCAGGAGTTTTTCGTTCCCCGATTCCGCCCACCGGGATAACAACGCAAAGAGGACGAGCGCCTCATTTGGCTCGAAATGAACAGTTGCGCTATCCTGAAATTCTTCCTTTTTATCCGTCATATCCCCCTATTGGCAGGAAAGCTCACACCTTGCAATTCATCGACGGTGCGCCTACGCGGAACGCGCGGCCGAGGCATCGAGGCGAGCCCGACGACGCAAGAGCTACTTCAACCGATTGTTTTTGACTTTTGGATGCGAGGCAAAACTGGCTCGCAATGTCAAGCCGGTATGATGTGCTAGTTGCATCGACAGCCAGCCTACCGTCCTATGCAAAACGTCGCATTTTCGATTCAACTGTCGCTGTACTTTCCTTTGTTCTTGGATTGTCAAATCTCTCGAGAGAATCCCGATGCCCCGACTCCTGATCGCCGCCGCCCTCCTGTTCTTTGCACAGGCCGCATCTGCTGCCGAAGATGGGTGCGGAACAGATGCGGCTACAATTATTGCCCAGGCCTATCCAACCGCCGAGAAGACGTCCGAGACGGAGTTTGCCATCGATGGGGCAAGGATCCTCCTGCCTGACGCGGAGGAGGGTTTTGGTGAGCGACACACTGTCGCCTGCCGGGCATGGCCATCCTATCCGGAGCGCCTGTTGGTTGCTGTTCCGCTCATCACGGAAGAATCGGAATTGCTGACAGTCGCCGATCTCGAGCTGCTTGTGCTGGATGCCTCGAGTCTCAAAGTGCAACAGCGCCTGCGCCTGAAGGAACGGATCGTTGACGACGCGATCCAGACCAAGTCGATCACGTTCGACACGGCGCGATACCAGTTGGCGCCCGGACAGATCGCTTTTGGTGTGCGACTGGCCAAGGAAGGATCGTCACGCGTCAATCCCTTTGAAGAGGTAAGCCTGTCGCTCTACGTGATCGGCAGCGGCCGACTGCAGCCGGTGTTGGACGGCATTGTCGTTATCAGCAGCGGAGGCGAGTGGGACGGCAATTGTGCGGGAACTTTTGATCGCAAGACGAGAACCCTGGCGATGGGGAAAACCGGCCGTAATGGCTATGCCGACATTGTGGTGACGGAAAAGGCTTCGTCAAGCACCACCGCCGTTGACGGCAAAGGCGAATGCGGCGAGCGGAGCCACAAAAGCAATGCGGCAAGTACGCGTGTGGTCTATGACGGCAAGCGATATTCCGTACCTGAGGCAATGAAGCCGCTTTAACGTCATTGATCACTTCTGATGAGATACCGGCCCAAGTCCTTCATTACCCTGGCCGTCCTTCTGATGATGGTCCTGCCGCTGCAGAAGGGGATCGCGCAAGACCGTTCTGCCACGGAGCAGGCAATTGCCGACAGCGACGTGGCAGCTTTGCGGCATGCACTTCCGAATGATCCCGCGGCACTGCGCACAGATACCTACAACCCGCCGATGATGCAGGCGATCAAGGTGCTCAAAAGAGCGACGCCGGAATCCAAAGAGCGGGCGCGGGAGATAATCCGCTTTCTGGTGTCGGCGGGAACCCGGCTGGACGGGCCGTTCCAGAGCGTGCTTGCCGGGTCGATCGGCACGCCCGTCACGTGGGTTTCCCGGATCGTGGGTGAGCGGGAGTTTGTCATTGAACTGACGAGGCAGGCGCCTGCGGAACAACGCTGCGCGATCGTCACTGATCTGGCGAGCGACAGCAATAATGGCCAGTGGGAAAACGCCATGGCCAGCCTTGCCACGATCCCGGTCCGTGAACGTCTGTCGCCGGAATGCCAGGATCTGTTCCGGATGGCGGGAAGACTGGTGGAAAGCGACCGAATTCCGGAACGGGTGGAACCGCTTTTTACCGCCGGTATGTCGCCGACCCCGGGTGATGCAGCGCGGCTTCTGACATATCTGCCGGTCACGCCGGAGGGGCGACGGACTGCTGCCAGGATCCTTCGCAGTATCGATCTGGATGCGCCCTTGCCGGACGATTTTCTCTACGGGACAGGATATCGTCCCGGGAACTTGTTTGCCCATCTTCTGCGGACATCGCTTGAGCGTCCGAGTCCAAATCTTCAACTCAACCTTACGGCCATGCCCGAATGGTACGAAGTGCTTTCCCGAAAGGAACGCAGCCCGGAGGCTTGTAATGACGGCGTCATATCGGTGGCAAGCGGCAGCTGGACAAACGAGCAGGTGCTTGATCCGTCACAGCCGATACCGGACGACAGAAACAAAGCCTTGAGGGCAGGGACGGATTGGCTCATCCAACACTGTGATGCAGCACTCTTCGATAACTTTTCGGGATGGAAGTATGTTGTGCAAGCAGGCAGCGGCGATCTCGTGATCAAGGCGATGAATCGCGGGGTTGAGGTATCCGACCATGAGAGCGTACTGAGCGCCGCGTTCTGCCGTGGCGACGAGTCTCTGGCTACCCGGCTTATGGAGGGAAGGGCAGTCAGCTCCTACCTTCCGCGTTTCTTTGCCTGCCTAAAACCTTTTGAACTCAAGGAGAGCGGCGAAGGCGAGATGAGGATGCTGGCGTGGATGCTGGACCACGACGCCAATCCGAACGAACCTATCGACGGTCTATTGCCCGTCCGGCTCGCAACGCTGCTCGACCGTGACGACATCCGGCAATCGCTGGAGGCGGCAGGCGGCAAGGCGGGACCGTCCGTGGCGGATCTGGAACGGTTCTGGCTTGCGCGACGGCTTCAGGCTATCGTCGGCTTCTGGCAGTCGCCTTTGTCATTCGAGGCGACCACCGACGATTACTCCCACAGCGTCAATCCCACCAGGATGGAGCTGCAGGCGGGCGGGGAGCCGTCATATGTCGTTGTGGATCCCGACTGCAGCAGCGCCGACTGCGGATTTGCGGTTCTGCACAAAAAGGGGCGGGAGTGGCGCGTCGTTCTGAATGGTTGGGGTGACTTCGAAGCTCTCCCAGACCGTCACCATGGACTGGCCGATCTTCGTGTCAGCGCGAGGATGGCAGAGGCACGCTATGACACGACCGTCTACCGCTTCGACGGGCACCGGTATCGCGCCCACAAGTGCGAGGTTGCCGAGTATGACGGAAACGATAGTGATCCGACAGTCAGACCGATTGCTTGTTCTGATGAAGTCACCGATCAATGACGGGCGCGCGTTTCGCAGTGGCGGGCCTCCTCATTGGTAGCTGCGGACACGACAGTCGACGCGTTATTGAGCCGAACGTGGCTGAGGCCTGCCAAGGCAAACGAGTTTTCAATGCCGATCAGTTTCTCGCTCTTCGATGCATACGTCATCTCCGTTGTTTCCGTCTGGCCGATGGCGATGATTGTCGCCGGAGTAGCACTGATTGCGGCCTTCCGCTTCTTGAAGAGCCGGGTATGGCGCTTGTTGGCAGTCCTCGTCGCCGCCCTGTGCCTCTACCCCGTGATCTACTGGGCTCCTGCGGTATGAGATCACGCTGGGCATCCCCGCCCGAGCCTTTAAGGGGACATCGCCTGATGATCTGTCAACCCGTCACTGTCCAGCGCAGCCAGCCAATCAGCGCCATGCCGGGGAACAAAGCAAGCAGCGCCACGGCCATTTTGCCCGGCACAGTTCTGCGCTCTGCGAACCCCAATCCCAGGGCCCCCAGACCAAAACGAGCACACCCCATTCTGCCGGCGAAGTTAGCTCGCCCAGAAAGAACAGGATGCTGCCGATTAATGAAAGAATTCCCAGCAGGAGCGCGATCGTTGTCATGCGTTTCGGGCTCCTGATTGGCGTCATAGAGGCAGAGATGGACAGTGCGCCCATTGCCGTTCATTGCGGATCATCGTCGACAGGAGCGCCGGGTGCGCTCATAAACTGCACCGGCATTGGCGCACCGTACTTCTTGTGCTATTCCCGGATGGTTTGCGGGAGCCTGCGCTGCCATTCTCCATATTGGTGTAGTACCGAAGCAGCACGGCCTTATAGTCCCTGTGTTCCGGAACGCGACCCAGAACCGTCCATCCGGGGCCTGCAACAGAATGGGTTTGTCGTAGTCCGGGCCAGAAACCTCACTGCCTATGTCTGCGTTGGTGACGCCCGCGTCGAGGATATCGACCTTCATCGACGCTTCGAATGTCCGCGCCATGCGCCGGTACAATTCATCACCGAGAAGCAGACGCAGGCGCGCATCGTCTTCGGGCTTCAGGATGATGCCATATCCAAGCAGATCAGCGGCGGGGTCTACCGCCCGTTCCGTCCCCTCAACCACGGGGAGGTAACGTCCGGCGAAATAGCTGCTGGAGCCGTAACGACAACCCGGATCGACGTTGTCGACCTCGACCTGGCGGTGCACAGTGCGGATGATCTTCGCACACTCCTGGGAATCGCCGGGATAAACATTCGCGTATTGCAGCGCGCCCTTGACCAGTCTGGCAGGCCCCTTCGTGTGCCTGCCTTCTTCGTCCATGTCGATGGTGACCGAGAAGCGGTCCGCCTCCACGCGCTGATCTTCATCACCATATCGGGGCGATCTGACCGATACCACGTTCCCTCCCAGGCAAAGGTGCCTGCCACGGCTGGCGCAGCCAGTTGCGGCAGCCGGAAGCGGTAAACGCGGCGAAGACACGTTATGTCGTCGACACATTGATCGCGCCAGTTCAGCCAGATGCGCTGATCGGCCTGAATCGCATCGGGGTATTTGCTGATGGCCTTCGCCGTCTTCCAGGCAGTGAAGAGTTTCGCGTCCATCTCGGAGAGTACAGGATCGGCGCAGATAGCACGTTCGCTGCTGGTCGCGGCGCGGTTGCAATCGAAATTGGCGGCGTCCGCATGAAATGGGTGCCCAGCACAGATCAGCAAGAAAACCAGAACCGGGACAAACCAAATAGGATGCGCACACCGAGGATAAATCCCGCCCATTCGCAGTCCCCGAGCCGAGCTATTCATTTCGGTGCCTCGCCGAAGCTTCCGGCGCCCGATCTCAGGTTGCTGTCGATCGGCTCGTAGCAGGCGTCCGCCGGTCCTACCCGGCGTTTTGCAACCTCGTTCCAAACGGCTTCGTCAAAGTCAAAGGACTCAACGAAGCATCCGTCGGGTTCGTAGCCTGCCCATTGAGCGATCATCAGACGGCTATCAGGCTGGAATTTGAGGCTGAGATACATATTCTCTTCGCCGCCTCTCGGGAAGCTCATAACCTTTCCGGTGCGGTTTAACCACCACAAACGAACATCCACCGCCACATCCTATCTGAACGACCGACATGTCTCCGGCAAAGTTGGGACCACTCTTCAGGCCATCGCGGATCCGCGTCCGGAAGTTGTTGTAGTCCCGATCTCTCCCTTTGAAGTCGGGAAATCTGGTAGGTCCTTTATAAAGATCCGACGCTGGATATTGGGTGGGGTCAAACCAACTGCTTTCGGTTGATGTACCAGTCGTCTGATCCTCCGGGGGCAGAGGGCTTAGGGCCGATGCCGAACCACACAGCGTAAAGCTGCCGATCAGGTGAACCATAGCGATCAGGTGCCTTAAGTGCATGTTGTCCCGGCCTGAAGTTTAGGAGACGCCGCCTAGCAGCGGCGTCTCCGACAATCGACACAAATTACTTTTCCAGATCGACGAGGATACCGTCATAAAGCTTGCAGGCTTCATCGAGGTTTGACACTCCACCGGCCTGTGCCTTTGCGACCTTCTGCCCGATCTCACCGGCCTTTTGCGGATCCTTGGCAGCCATTTGCTGCATCTTCGTCGATACCTGCATCGCCTTTGCTTGAAGTTCCTCACTGGTGCAAGCGAGCGAAGGCGTGGCGACCAGGACCATGGACAAGGTGAGAAGGTAGGCTTTCATCGGGTAACCTCCGGCTGTTGATTTTTATGGACGCAGCCTTTTAAGACGCGCTTTTCCCTCTGCACACCAGCGCATTTGTCCTAGTGGATTGAGCTTGCCAGTTCCTGCTAATACCCTGTTTTCGCTCTCCATCGCCGAGACACCACCAGCGATCAGATCGTGCCGATAAATTGCAGGCGCGAAAAATTCACCACAGGTGTATGCACCGCAGACCATCGACCAGACGCTGCGTCGCAGATGTCTGTGTAGTCCGCAACGACGCAGCTAAGGCCATAGTTATGAATACGGGAACTCCAACGAAGTCGCTTTCCTTTATGCCGCTGATTGTGTTCGGCATTGTCGCTCTCGCCATTCTGAGTACCGTATTCGGTTCGTGGTACACAATCGATCAGGGTGAGCGCGGCGTTGTCCTGAGGTATGGGGCCATTGCAGGAACCGCGGAGCCGGGACTTGGCTTCAAACTGCCGGTCATCGACTCCATTGTCCGCATATCGGTTCAGTCGAAAGCAGCGGTGTACGACGCGATGGAAGCCTATAGTCGCGATCAGCAGCCGGCGACGGTGAAGCTGTCGGTGAACTATCGCATTCCGGTTGATCGGGTCGCTACGGTGTACGAGCAATACGGATCGGAGGCGGGCCTTCTTGGGCGACTGATCGAGCGCCGGGTCTTCGAGGAAACCAAGACCGTGTTTGGTCGGTTCAACGCGGTCACCGCCATTCAGGAGCGCGGCAGGCTCAATCAGGAGATCGCTGTCGCGATCCAGGAAGGCGTGCAGGGCCCGGTTATCATCGAGAGCGTGCAGATCGAGAATATCGATTTTTCCGATTCCTACGAGGAGAGCATTGAGCAGCGCATGCTGGCCGAGGTCGAAGTCCAGAAACTGCGGCAGAACGCCGAGCGCGAAAAGGTGCAGGCCGAGATCACGGTCACGCAGGCCAACGCCAATGCGGACGCACGTCGTGCGGACGCCCAGGCCCAGGCGGATGCGGTGCGTCTGCAGGCACAGGCGGAAGCAGAAGCAATCAGGCTACGCGGTGATGCGGAGGCTCTCGCCATCAAGGCGCGTGGCGATGCCCTGCGCAACAACCCGGGCCTCGTTTCCCTGACCCAGGCCGAAAAATGGGACGGGCGTCTTCCGACGACGATGCTGCCGAACGGGGCGCTTCCGATGATTGATCTGCGCAATCAGGGCTTGCCGGACGCAGAACAGACAGGGCTCCAATGACGGACCCGTCCGCCCGCAAACAGTTGCGCCTGGCAACAGCGCTCCTCTTCACCTGCTTCCTTCCAGGACTTGCGTCGGCAACCGATCCATCGCCAGCCGTAGCCAATCCCATGCACGAGGTCTGCCACGTGCTTGCAACGCAGATACTGTCGCCCGAGATGCCGCAGATCGAACTACGACACGATGGCTGCGTGGTGAAGAATGGCAAGGTGGCGGCGCCGCGCTATGGCTTCTGGATATTCGACAGCGCGCAGTTGAGCGGTGAATACGCTGCAGGAGGCGACCTTTATCCGGCGATTCCGTCGCGAGGAAGTATCAGGGTAGAAGGTGTTCGCTTCATGTTCGGCACCATGCCGGGAACTGACTATCTCTCCAAGGTGCAGCAAGCGCCCCTGGCCCTTCGGCTGCTTTACTACTGGGATCGCGGCATGAAGCGGTTGAAGATCGATCACGCTGTGGTTTTCTCGGACCAGCTCGGGATGTTCAGCCTCTCGGCCAGCCTGTTACTTGGGTTCGACCCAACGCTTGCCGGGCTCGCAGAGCCTCAGGAACGGCCGGCCGCAATCGAGGAAGTGTCGCTCAAGCTGGACAACAAGGGCCTGTTCGAGATGTATGCGATGGGGCCGGTCGTCAGTGCTGTCGGCTACGACGCCGATCCGGAACCGGTCATCGAAACGTGGAAAGATCATCACATCAAAATGCTTGATCTTGTCCCCCCCGAGATCGCCCCCGCATCCACCGCGGATGCGATGAAGCGGTTCATAGCTGATGTACCGCATCCGAAGGGCGTCGCCGAACTTTCACTGCGTTTTATGCAGCCGATGAGCGTTGTCCAACTCGCGCTCGGCGGTATGAGCATCGACGAAATTCTCGTGCGTGCTCGTGTTGAAAGTAGCTATCAGCCGTGAACAAGCCGCCGACCCATGCCGAAAAACTGTCCCACCGAACCCAAGGGGAAAGAACGACCATGAAGCAGCTCAAGAGAATTCGGTCAGCCCCGCACCGAATCGCAATACACCGGCCCAGAACGCGGAAGCTCACAGCTTCCACATTCCGTGCCGGTTTCTTGATTGCAGGTCTTTCTATGTTGCTCGGCGGTTGCGCCAACTGCAACATCCTGGACTCATCCATGCCCGCCCATTGTCAGGCAATGCTGGGCGGAGGCATGATCGTCGCGGCTCCTGTGCTGCTGCCGGGAGCCCTGATTGAGAATCACAGGGACAGGCAACAGGACAAGGCGGCACGTGAGAAGGCCAGAATTCTCAAGACCGAACCGGCCACGAGGTCTTCAAGGCGGCCATAGCGCATGTTGGCGTTCGGCCCTGGCCCTAAGCCGCAAAGCGGGCAGGGCCACTGGTCGCGTTTGAAAAGGAAGAAGTTAGAGGATGGAAAAAGAACTGGTCATTCTTGCCGACGACCACCCTGTTTTTCGCGAGGGGATGTGCTCACTGGTAAGAAACCTGATGCCGGGCGCCACTATCGAGGCGGTGGACAGTTTCATCGGTGCAGTGGACTTGGCTCGAACGAGCCCATCTCCTCCGGACATGTTCATCCTTGACCTGTTCTTTGGCGCCGCCAATATCGCACCGTCGCTTCGTCTCCTGCGCGAGGAGTTTCGGCTGGCTTCCATCGTCGTGGTGACGATGGCGACCGGCAAATCGGTCATAGAGGCGGTCATGGCATCCGGTGCGAACGGTTTTATCAACAAAGCGGCGTCACCCGGCGAGATGATCGCGGCTCTTCAGGCAATTCGCGACGGTGATATTGTCGTCAAGCTTCCTTCCTCGAGTGATTTGCACATTGAGAGTTCCCCGGCGCTGAGCCAGCGCCAGGCAGAAGTCCTGGCGCTCATTGCAAGGGGGCGGTCGAACAAGGAGATAGCAATTGCGTTGGGAATTTCGCCTTTCACGGTGAGGGTCCACGTGTCGGCGCTGTTTCGCGCCCTTGACGTGACGACCCGGGCCGAAGCGGTCAGCAAGGGAATGGCCGCAGGTTTCCTCTCCGACTTCTAGTCATCGGCACGAGCTGCAATCGTCGGCAGCAGAATTGCCGATCTGAGTTCGGCCGGGCGGACCGGCTTCGAAAGGATCGGGATTTCATCGTCGGCGAGATCCTCCCTGACCCTTGCGGCATCGTGGCCGCTCATCACAACGGCCGGAACCCTCCAACCGCTCAACAGGCGAACGCGGGCGATACATTCGGTTCCCGTCATCCCGTCGCCGAGATCGAAATCGGTAATGAGAAGGTCGCAGTCGTCCAGACGTTCCGGTACTGCCAACTCTGCTTGAACGGAGCACCCCCATTTGCGCAGCAGACTTGCAGTGGCCAGGAGCACGGCCTCATCATCTTCGATCAGCAGCACACGCAACCCGTTGGCAGGCGCCAAGGGTGGACTCCATTGGGTGCGGGGTCTCACGCGCGGTTTTGCAACCTTCAAGCCTGAGATGGTCACGCAAGTGCCCTGGCCCACCACCGATCTCAGGTTCACGTGAAGGTTCATGAGGATCGCAAGCCGTTTGACAATGGCCAAGCCGAGCCCGACGCCCTCCAGGTCTTTGTCGCCGCGATTGCGGACCTGATAGAATTCTTCGAAAAGGCGCGACTGATGTGCTTCTTCGATCCCTGGCCCGCGGTCGTAGACTTGTATCGCCAAGCCGCTCGCGGTACGCCGGCAGCCGATCAGGATGGGATGACCAGGCGCGTACTTGATCGAATTGCTGACGATGTTCTGCAGGATCGTGTTGAGCAGTCCCCGGTCAACCTCGACGTATTTGGAGCACCGAACCACGCGGAACTGCGAACCCACTTTCTGCGCGGCCTCCGAATTCTGGTTGACGATGTCGCCGATGATCTCGGTAATCGCGACTGTTTCCGTCTCTGGCGTCATCTTGCCGCTGTCGAGGGTCGAGATATCAAGCAGCGACTTGAAAAGCCGAGACACGCTTTGCAGCGACCGGTCGATATTGTCGACCATGGCAAGCTCTGATGGTTGCAGCCCGGCATCACGCAGACATGCCGTGAACAAGCTGATCGCGTGGATAGGCTGACGGAGGTCGTGGCTTGCTTGGGCTAAAAACCGTGACTTGGAAAGGTTCGCCTCCTGCTGGGCAGCGTTGGCACGATGCAGCCTGTTCAACAAAGCAAAGATATAGGCTGGGACCAGAATCGCCATCGCAGCCATGGTGGTGACGACATAAGGGTTTTGCCGCCAGTAGTCGTTGAAATAGGTGGTAATCGCGAAACTCACCAAAGCGATTACGGTGGCGGCTCCAAGATAACGGGCGCCGTACCGCAGGCCGTAGCCGACGGTGACCCACAAGACCAGAGCCGATACCGGCAGCAAAGGCGCTCCGCCTACGGACATGGCATATGTCATGGCGCCGTAGTCGAGCGCCATGGCTGATACCCGCCTCCAGTGATTTTCGCCTGGCCGGTAAACGATCCAGCTGAGAAGGAGCCAGGACGAAAGAAATGAGCTCGCATAAACCCAATAGATATTCCAGCCGCTGGCTGGCGTATCCTTGCTGGCAAGGATTGGTAGCAGATAGATCGACAAAAGGGCCAAAATGGCGATGCGAACGACCGCTTGCGCCCGTTCAGTGTCGAAGTCCGGCTCAGACCGCCAACGGGTGAAAGAGTCAAACAGTCCGGGAATGAAGCTCAAGTGTTATCCTGGAATCTGTTGCAGGCCATAGATGAGATCCTCCGAGGTTGACGTCACCAAATGCAAGCTTGTGAGTGCAGTGGCGGCAAGCTTGGATACAGGTGGCCCCTGCAAGATCCAATTTTACCGACGAGGGGTTCTACCGCGCGGGCCGGAGGTTGCAACTAGGACATCTGTGTTATTGCGGGAGGGCACCGGATATGCAACCCGTTTACGGCAGGGCGTGGAACGAGAGTGTGGCAGAATTTCCGCCGAGGTCGCAAAACATCCATCCGCGCGTGTTAAGTGGTCTTGCCGGTGCTTCTTACATTGGCAGGTTGTAGATCGTATAGTTACTTTGTTGGAAGGATTGTTATGGAGCATCACGCTGCGGAAATCGTCGATCGCCTCCGGAGTTTGGCGCTGGAGCAGGAAATCAGCGAGATCATCGATGTCTACGTTCTGAGACCCGAAGATCCTAAGCCCTCCAGCACAGACGGCCTTGAGATCGAGGGTCCCGCGGGTCACGAACTCTTCGGGCGCGACGGTGCAGGTGGGAGTTATTACGTCCTGACGGACGGTCGCATTCTCTACGTCGATTCGGAAGGGTCGTTCGGCATTGTTGGCGCAGACTTCAAGGAGTTTATCGCCATTGCAGCCGGTCTTCCGGGCTGGCACGACGCGCTCAAGCTGCTGAAGTTGGAACCTGTCGACGTGGCGCGAGAAAAATGGCGGTCTTTCGTCGACAAGTGGGGCGCGGAAGACGAGCTGGATGAGCCGTGGCCGGACGATGAAGGATTCAAGACTGGGAATCCGGCAGAAGCGCGCGTGGCGATTAGGGAGCATTTTGGCGTAGAGCCGCTTGCTGATCCGTTCGGTGCGCTTCATCATGCGGTGCGAATGCTGGGTAAAGACGTCAGCGTAACGTGGAACGGCGATCCGGCACGCAGCTTTTAGATTCCGCGGGGAGCATAAGCGTATCGGGGCACCAGAGGCGACCAACTCACTCATTCTGCGACAGGCAAGCCCTGCGATTTCCTGCGAGCACGCACGACATCTGGAGGATCCGCAGGAAATTTGACGCCTTTGGCGATCATCATAGCTCGCAGACGTTCGAATCCGACCCGTAGGCTGGCCGTATCAGCGTTGTCGTTTTGGATCGGTACTTGTGTCTGTCCGACTGGACCGCTCCTTGGGTTCGACAGCGTGATGTCTGTCACCGTGCCCGACGATGAACCATGCTGGAGCCTACCAAGCATCCATTGCACGGCCCAGGCAGTAGTCGAGCCGTTTGTCATCACTCCATCGACATCGGCTCCTTGCTCGACCAGAAAAATCGCGATCTCGGGTTTCCGGACAGCGATCGCCTCGTCAAGAGCAGTCCCGCCGAGCTTGTCGCGATGATTGATGTCGGCGCCACGTTGGACAAGCAGCCTTACCCTGTCGATCGCGCCATCCCCGAAAACGCTCCGCTGCAACAGGGATGTTCCTGACGCGGTTCGATAATCGAGCGTCAGTCCGGCATCCAAAAAGGCTTTGAGAAGCTCCGTGTCGGATGTGAGTGCATGGTGCAATGGGCTCCCCAACGGACTGACGCCGTTTTCGTCTGGCTTTGCACCCAGCGCGACCAGCTGTCTTGTCGCGTCGTAGTGTTTGCCAATTATTGCGTACCACAGCAGAGTCATTTGCTCCCTGCCGCGTTCGTCGATGACGAGACCTTGATCGACCAACGTCTTGAGCTCATCAAGCGCGCCGTGATCGATGGCGACAGCGGCCTGGCGAGCCACGCCGTCGAAATATCTCGCTGGCCCTTGTCTGTTCATTATAAACAGCGCTGAGACCACTGCTATTGATACCAGGCCAACGGCGAGCAGAGCAACATGCCGAGTGATTTTGCCTCCAAAACGATCCATCGGTACGTCTATCCGATCTTCAGCTGTCATAAATCGTTCTTTGTGGACTCCTAAGCCGTTGGACGCTAACATCGCTCAATCAAAAATAGTACCGCGGCATGATGCGCAATGCTGAAAAATATCGAAAGGCTACGCGAGGCTGTGGCAGTGCATCCCAAGAGCGTTTCTGAGGATTCCTGCGGAACGATCAAAAGACCTTTTCGATTGCGTATCTGGCATACCGGAGCGGTTGTTTTTTTGCTTCTTGGTTGCCCTTCCTGGGCAGATACTCCGACGAACGAGCAGGAATGGGCGGCAAATGTTAAGATCGCCCTTGCTCGGAATCTAGGGCCACCCGTCAATTTCAAGGATGTCGACAAGGATCAACTCGTGCGCTTGCGCATGAAGGTTCTACGGGATGGATCGGTCAGAAATGTCACCGTTGAGCGATCTTCCGGTCATAGGGAGGTCGATCAGGCCGCCATCGCTATGGTGAACCGGACCGGGCGGCTGCCTTCGTTCACCGCCGACATGAAGGATCCTGAAATCGAGATCGTGCTGCCGGTCACGATCATGGTGGCAAGGCATGCCACGCCCAAGGTGGCACCTGCAGAAGCGTCAGGCCGCCAATACAATCATCCGGGCACTGGTTTCACCCTTGACGTTCCGGTGCTATTCGAGATCGTGCGTCCACGTAAGGCTTCGAACTATGACATCCTTGTCGACGTCGTCAGCCTGCTGAACAGTCCGCCTGTTGCCGGGACGAGCAAGGCGCTTTGCGGCGTCGGGTTCAAGGCGTCGCCTCAGAATGCTGGACTTTCGCAGGACATGATCGATGCGCCGGATGCAATCCAGGCCCGCATAGATGCCATGAAGAAAGTTCAGTCTATCCTCCAATCCCGCATTGAGGAAACCCGGATGTTCGATCAGCATGGAGCAAAGGGGATAGAGTTCGTGATCGCGCCGGGTCTGGGGCCGGATCATGAGAACGCCCGGCAATATATCTCCCTTCTTGACCTGCCTCGCGGTCGCATCTCTGTAAGTTGTGCAACGCGTTTGGATGCGATGCCGAAAGCGCTTGATGAGTTTCGCGCCATTCGCGACGGCGCGGCGCTCAAGTGATCGGTACGGCCATCTTCTGAAAGAGGTAATCGCACATGAAGTGCCTGGGAATTGCACTGATGCTCTGCTTTGCGACAAGTTCCGCGCTCGCCGCTGACGTGAAGACAAGACCAGCCAATCTGCCAAAGAATTATGCCGCCACGACGGGCGAAGAACTGGATTTGGTCACCGGTCAGATCGCCGTGCGGCTGCGCGAGCAATATGGCAATCGTCTCGCGGGCCTGTTTATCGAGCGGGACCAGCGCCAGATCGTGGTTCGGCTGACGGGCGACGAGCCGGTGGCGCCCGAAAAGCATCGCGTGGGTGACGGCGAGTTGCAAGTGGTGTTCGAGCCAAACGCGGAGCACACCGTCGGCGAACTCAATCAGGTCATGACCAACAGCGCCGAAAAGATCGCTGAGGCACTGCCGACGGCACATGCTCGCTATGTGGATGAACGCACAGGAGAGATAGTCATTGCGGTCGCCCCAGATCCTGTGCTGGAAACCAAGCGGGAGGCGTTGGCGGAGGCGCTGGGTGTGCCGGTGCGGATCGTCGTGGAGGATCCGGCCGTGCCACAGCCGGCCACGCGCTAAAAGTTCATGCACGCGGTACAGATGGAGCTCCAAACGGCATTCGTTATCGAGGAGGCGTTGGCAAAGGAATTGTGGAGCGCGGCGCCTCGATCTGTCACCGACGTCGCGGTGAAGTTGCATTCGTTCCTCGAAATGGAGGAACCACGCTCTGCCCTCGCAGGAAGCGCCGTGGCCGGCTTCGGACGATCATGGCCGATCTTGTGCGGATTTGCGCAGGTCCGAATGCGATCTGAGACAGCGGCGACCACTCGACCGAGGGACGGCCGGGTAGCGCTGTGTTGATCTTTGCCGCTTATGGGACCAAAGCCCTACGCCCGGAACGAGCCTCAACTGCTCGCGTTTATCAAAGGTCGGAACTCGTGGAGGACCTCATGGACCACGATCTCTGGGATGAGCCAATTGAGGTCGTCATAGGCCCGGGCGATCACTTCAAGAGCATTGGCGGCAGCAGGGACGCCTTGGCACACTTGATGACTTGCTGGCCTCAGAAAAGAGGGCGCTCTTTCGCTTTGGCCAAGCGAGCCTGCATGGAAGCTGCCGAAGGTCGAGGTGATCCGTTGACGGCTGCATCGGCTTTCAGAGTGGCCGCGAACGATGCGGGCATTCTTCGCTGAGCGTCCGCAGGCCGCCGCCGCCATGAGTGACGCCAGAACCTGCAGCTCGGACTTGACTTGTTGATCCTTTCGCGGATTGGCTCACCGGTGCGCAAGCTCGCGAACTTTCAGTGCAACCACCGTGAACGTGCCCATTTCCCGGGCTCGCCCCCCGCGTTTTCAGCATCCTGATGCAACCACGGTGGCTGATGAAAGAATTCAAGTTCAGACAACGAAAGGCTGGAACCTCAGCAGCTTGAGAACGCAAACGGGTGGTCGGCGGTTCACATTCCATTCAAGGCGATCAACCGCCGTAACAAGCACCATTTGGACGGATTGGCACCCGCCGGTAACAGGACATCGGTCTGGTCGGCTCGACCGCGGGGCGGGACACCGGTCAACGTCGATTGTGAGAAGATGGCTCCGCCATAGCAGCGCGATCGAAGTCGCATTCACGTATAATCCCGACTTTCAGGTTAGAGGCCCAGTGGTAACATTGGCGCCGATGCGACCTGTCCTGAGGAGCGCGTTGTCAGTTTGTGCGCCGCGGATCGCGCTACGCAAGGTAGCTGCAATGCGAGGCGCGTATTGTGCGAAGGTGCACGACCTTCGATGGCTTAAAGCAGAAGTGAAGCCGGTCTGGGCACGGCATATCGACATGGGGTGTAATCGTGAGAGTATTGATTGTTGAGGACGAGGCAGAATTTGCAAACACGCTGCTAATTGCGCTCGAGCGAGAGCGCTTCATTGTCGATCAGGCGGATCGCATATCGATGGCGCAGGAAGCAGCCATGGCGGGATCTTATGATCTGGTGCTGCTCGATCGCACTTTGCCGGACGGCGATGGGCTGTCGCTCTTACCGATATTGCGGGAAACCCATCCGGGTCTCCCGGTCATCGTGTTAAGCTCGGCCTCAACCTGGTGCAGCAGATCATTGAGCGGCACGATGGGCGCGTGTCGATCTTAAGCGCGCCTGGTGGCGGCACGATCGTGCGTGCCGAATTTGTTTCGCGCTAGCGTTTTTCTGTCCGAGCCCATGTTCTCGCAATCTTGCCCTGCTTTTCTAGCGGTGTCGCCGATGACGGCGCCGAAAGGAGACCAAGGAACATGACAAGACAACACTTTATCAGTCGGGATCGCCCTGCGCTCGTGGCGCTGGCCGCGCTTCTGAGCACTGGCATCGCGGGGAGCGCATCCGCGATCGATTGGGGTCGCGAAGCTCACCGGGAAGACAGCAGAACCTGCGAAAGTTTTGGGGCGGTTCACGGCAGAGAGTACACGCGGTGCATGATGGAACAGCAGCGGCGCCGCGACGACGCGTTGCTCAACGCTTCCGAGCAGCAGCGAAACAACGCTGAGGCCGCGCGGAACAACTTGGAGACGGTCCGCAGGATGCGCTGCAACCGCGAAGCGGAGCGCGCGCGCGAACGCGGGGAGCGGCCGCAATGGTGCCGATGATCTCCCGGCGGCGGCTCGGGAAAGCAATCTGCGTGTTCGCCGTGTTGGCGGGTACACAGAGAATCAGCGTCGCGGGTGGAAGCATGGCGAAAGAATCTTCGCACGATCCAGACGCGCTGCAGATCGCCTATCCCAAGACAAAGCGGGGTCCGGTGGTCGAGACTCAGTTCGGCGTGTCTGTACCGGACCCTTATCGCTGGTTGGAAGGGGATCCCCGCACCGACAAGGACGCTGCTGCCTGGACCGACGCGCAGCAGAGCTTCGCGACAAAGTATCTTTCCAACCTTCCTGGGCGGGACGTCTTCCGCCGATCGCTCGCCTCGACCTTTGAGTATGTGCGCGTCGGCATCCCCCAAAAGAGCGGGGACCGCTACTTCTTCACGCGGAAAGTCGGCAGACAGAACCAGCCCCTGCTGGTCATGCGTGATGACGCCGGCCAAGAGCGCGTTCTGATCGATCCCGCAACATGGTCGAAGGACGGCACCATCGCGTTTGAGGAATGGAGGGCATCACGAGATGGGGCGCGTGTGGCCTATGCCGTGCAGGACGGCGGCAGCGACTGGCGCACCATCCGAGTCCTCGATGTGGCAACCGGCAAGGTGACGAGCGACGTCGTTCAGTGGGCACGGTTTACGCAGATCGCATGGGCAAATGACGGATCGGGTTTCTATTATTCCGGATATCCCGGGCCCAGGCCCGGGGTCGCCGACGCCGCAGGCCTTATCAATCACGCCGTCTATTTCCATCGGATCGGTACGCCACAGGCCGACGACACCCTGTTCTTCGCGACGCCGTCGAAGCCTGGGCGGCTGAATTCCGCCGGCCTAACCGCCGATGGCCGTTACGCGATCATCTATTCGACCGATGACCTGGTGCATGCCGACGTCTCGGTGGTCGACCTGAAGCAGCGTGATCACCCCCCTCGTGTGCTGATTCAGAATGCGACCGATCGCTGGTCTGTCATCGGCAATGTCGGCACGAAGCTTCTGCTCATGGCCACAAAGGGTGCGGAACGATCGAAGATCGTGAGCGTGGATCTTGCCGCCTCGAAGTCCATTTTCATCGACCTCGTTCCAGAGCAGGACTCGCATCTGACCGGTGCATACATCGCCGGGGACCGGATCCTGGCAATCTATTTTGTCGACGCGAAGTCGGAGATGCGCCGCTTCCGGCTCGACGGCAGCCCCGACGGTGTCGTGGATCTGCCCGGCACCGGCATGGTGCGCGCTGTCTTCGGCGAATTGGAGAATCGCGAAGCCTTCTTCGTCTATGCGAGCTTCAACCAACCCGATACGGTCTATCGCTATGATGTCGAAACCGGACAACTGGGTGCTTGGGTAGAGCCCGAGATCGGCGCGGACCTGACATCTATTACCGTCGAGCAGCGCTTCTTTCGTTCGAAGGATGGTACGCGCGTCCCGATGTTCATCGCGCGCCGGAAAGGCACGGTCGGCCCGGTCCCGACCCTTCTTACAGGCTATGGGGCATTCGGGTCCAGCATGCCGCCTGGTTACTCCGCGATGCTGACTCCGTGGATATTGCATGGCGGCGCTGTCGCGATCGTCAACACACGTGGCGGCGGTGAATATGGCGCTGCGTGGCATGAGGCGGGGCGCGGCCTGAAGAAGCAGAACAGCTTCGACGATATGATCGGCGCGGCCGAATATCTGCGTGCGAGCAAGATGGCGCCGCCCGACGGCGTCGCAATCTACGGCGACTCCGCAGGCGGCTTGATGGTTGGCGCGGTCGTGAACCAGCGTCCCGACCTGTTTGCGGCGGCACTGCCGAGCGTCGGCGTCATGGATATGCTGCGCTTCGACAAATTCACCGGCGGAGCCTTATGGGTCGGCGAGTACGGCAATCCCGCGCGCGAGGCCGATTTCCGCAATCTGCTGTCATACTCGCCCTATCATAATGTCAGGGCACGCAAGCCGTATCCGGCGATCCTGGTGACGACAGCAGACGCGGACGATCGCGTTGTGCCTGCACACAGCTTCAAATACATCGCCGCGCTTCAAGCTGCCGATCTCGGGCCCCGGCTGCTTCGGGTCGATACCGGTGCGGGCCACGGCGCGGGCAAGCCGACCGCTAAAGTGATCGAGGAAGCGGCCGACATGCTGGCTTTCGCCGCACATTGGACGGGGTTGAAACTGCGGTGAGAGAGCGCAAATTCGCACGTGCGCCATCCAACGTCGAATACCATCAAGTGCTCGCAGGCGAGCACCGCAGGGTCGGCAGAGGCATGCTCGCCATCGCGCTTCTGCTGAGGCATGGTTGCCTTCAGCATCGGTCTGTCGCTTGCCGCGTGAACTTCGGCAGCTGGCGTCATCACCATAACATAAATTCATCTGCGCAAGCGCACGGACGAGCTATTTACTTAGAAGGGATTGGTATTGCACGAACAGAAGCCAGACAAATTTGATATGGATGCCGGTGCATACAAACTGGCGATTAACGCAGTGGTTCAGGCCCTCGTCGAACACGCGAGCGATGCAAATCCAGAGTTGCGCGGCCGCATTACTTCGGCGATGGAAGCTTACATAACAAACCTCAACCCACAGTCGGAGCGAGAGGAAGACTTTGCAGAAAGGGCTCGAGGCTACGTCGCATTGCTTGTCCGACCCACCTCCTGATGACCCCGGCGCTCGAAGGCTGCTGGTTCAAAAGTATAATTCCTGATGGAGAGTCGGACTCCGCCTCCGAAAAGGTCAAGATCGTCCGGTTTATTGGGTAGTTGCTCCGCGGGGACAGTGAGCGCATCAACCTGCTGCTATCATTTCGAGGCGCTAAAAGCTGCCCTCCGCGGCCGGGACCGCCGCCATTGCTGCTGGCTTTCGACCAGTTTCGCGTCGCCTTCGTTGATGAACTTCATCAGTGCTCCCCGTGTGAAGTTGCGATCCTTGTTGTTCACAGCCTTGATGCGCGTGCCATCGACCACCAGAAGCTCTCGCCCGAACAGATCGAGCTGCCGGCACAGGATGACTAATTCCCGGAACACCTGCCTGAAGGCTGACCGGTTCACGCGGCGGAAATCGGCGATGGTGCGGAAGTCCGGCTTCAGGTGCCGCAGCAGCCAGATCACCTCGATATTGCGGGGGCTCTCCGCCTCCAGCCGCCTGCTGGATCGAACGCGGTTGATGTACTCCGTACACGTAGAGCTTCAAATTCAGCAAGGGGTGGAGCAGGGCCGTGGCGATATTTGCTGGCACCGGCCTGTTGCTGCTTCTTCTGAACAGCGTCGTTGGATAAGGTCAGCCATCACGCGATCTAAGGCTCAAGAGGAGTAGTCTTTGCGTCCGTGGGCCGCGAATTTAGGTCGGGTTGCGGCGAACCATCCGGGCAAGATCGGGCGGCAGAGCGGGCATCTCCGTCAGCCCGTGCTCCTTCAGCATCAGCTCGAGATCCGCAGGATCCGGCGGCGTTCCATACTCCTCGGCCATCTCGCGCACGGCGTTGATGAAGCTCTCTTCCGCGCTCGGGAGCTTGAAATCCGTCTCAGCCGCTTCCGTCACCCAGCGCAGGCCGTCGCCCAGGCGCGAACCGACCTCCGACACAACTCGAAGGCGGACGGCGAGCGCGTGTCTCATGAAGCCCGAGACGTTCGCAAAGGGCTGATGTACGGCGGGCTTGCCGTCATGCGCCACCAGCGGCGCCGCGAGCACGCTGCCCTCGCGGCCCCTTTGCTCGCCGTCCCTGATCCAGCGTCCACCGGGAAGCGCCTCGATCATATGCCGCCCCAGCAGCAAGGACAGGTCGAACGCGACGGAACGCCACAGAGGTCGCACCTTGGTGGTGCTTTCGCCGTCGACCTGCTTGGGTGGGGGGTCACCGACCCTGTCGCGAATGTAAGGCGCATAGCGGTCGGAACCGGGCTCGCGGCTGCCTTCGATATGTTTGAGGACCCACCGGCCGATGGCGTCCCAGGCTTCGGGAGCCGGCGTGACAGCCAGTCCTTGCCGCGCGAGAAGCGCCGTCACCTCAGCGATGCGCTCGGCCTCCGCGGCGAGGATCAGCTCATAGACGATCCGTGCGCGCTGCGCCCTCGCAGTCCGATCCGGCGGCTCATGGTCGCCGAGATAAGGCCGATAGCCTTCGATCATCCCGGCATAGGTGCCCGTCTCTCGCGCAAGCTGCCTGTAGGTCTTCACGCCGACAGCTTTCATTGATGGAACGAAGGAGGTGAGGATCGATCTCAGGAGCGGCATGATCTCGACTCGTCTTGGCGCGGCTATGATATGAGATATAGGATTGCGATCCGTATATCTGAAGGTTAGCGTATCGGACGTTACGGTCGATAATGTTCAGGAGCTTCGGAGAGGCGCATGGCGGCGACAATTGGAAGCCTGTTTGGAGTGGTGCTCGGAGCAGCGCTCCTTGGTTTGCTTATTGCCTGGCTCTTGCGCAAGATCTTGCCGATGCCGCTCCACCGTTCCTATGCGATCGGGGTGGCGCTGGCGACGCTTGCCTACCTGCTCCTTACCGACGGGCTGTACACGAACTTCGGTTCGACCGCGGCGGGGATCGCTGCGGGCGTATTGTGCGGAATTGCTGGCTTCGGCGTCCTCGTCGCCACGGCGCGCGTCAGAGGCAGTTGAGGCAGGATTGAAGGAAAGAGCGGTCCGCATCCTCCTGGTTAATCCGCCGTACGTTTCACTGACGTCGCGAGGTGTTGGACATCAAATCCCTTTCGGTCTCCTCAGCATTGGCGGTCCGCTCCTTGATGAAGGGCACGAGGTCCGTCTCCTCGATGCCGAACGCCACCATCTGAGCGCCGCGGAGATCGAGAAGGAGGTCGGCGGCTTCCGGCCCGATATCGTGATGACCGGCCACTCGGGCTCGACGCCCGCTCATCCGGCGGCGATGGCGACGTTGGAGGCAGCGCGACGCGCTTGCCCCACTGCGATCACCGTTTATGGTGGCGTCTATCCGACCTATCACGCGAAGGACATCCTGAAGGAAAACCCGGCCGTTGAGATCGTGGTGCGTGGGGAGGGCGAGGCGGTCGTGCTCGACCTCGTAACGGCGATCGGGTCCGGTGGATGCCTCGCCGACGTCAAGGGGATCACCTTCCGCGATGCCGACGGCGCAATCCGCGAGAATCCGCCCGCGCCGGTCATCAGCAGTCTCGACGACTATCGAGTCGGTTGGGAGCTCGTCACGAACTGGGACCTCTATCAGTGCTTTGGCCTCGGGCGCGCGGCGATCGTGCAGTTCTCGCGAGGCTGCCCGCATCGCTGTTCCTATTGCGGCCAATACCAGTTCTGGTCGAAGTGGCGTTATCGCAATCCGAAGGCGGTGGCCGCCGAAATCGCCTGGCTGCACCGCACGCACGGCATCCGCTTCGTCGATCTCGCCGACGAGAACCCTACCTCGTCCAAGCGTCTTTGGCGCGACTTCCTCGAAGCCGTGGTCGAGGAGAACGTGCCGGTGCGCCTCTTCGCCACGATCCGGGCTACCGACATCGTGCGCGACGCCGACTTTCTGCCGCTGATGAGACGGGCCGGCATGATCTGCGTGCTGATGGGGATCGAGACCACCGATCCCTCGACGCTTGCAGCGATCCGTAAAGGTTCAACCACGCGGGACGACCAGCGGGCCGTCGCCCTCCTTCGCGAGCACGGTATCCTCTCGATGCTCGGCCATATCGTCGGTTTCGAGGAGGAGCGCTTCATCGATCATGTCCGGGCGATCCGGCAGGTCTCGCTTTACGATCCCGATCTCGTTAACGCGATGTTTGTGACGCCCCATCGCTGGTCGGACTGGACTGCCGAGAACGGGTCGCGCAAGGTGATCCAGAAGGACCTCGCCAAATGGGACTATCGCAACCAGCTCCTGTCGTCCCGCTATCTCTCTTCGCGGGCGATCTTCTGGCTGGTGAAGCTGATGGAACTGGCGGTGCACGCACGTCCGAGGGCGCTGCGGCGCGTGCTTTGTCATCCAAACCGAGAGCTAAGGGCGCATTTGCGCTGGTGCTTCCGCTTTTCCTTGCGGGTCTGGTGGGCGGAGATCGTCGAGTTCGTCCGCCGACCGCCGGACGACCGGTCCAGGCTGACATTGGCCGAATGGTTTCGGCGGTGACCGGTCGTGAAGGTCGAGGCAGAGCTTCCGGGTTGCCACGCGATCGAAAGCCTACGAGCGCGGGCTGGTGGAAAGCCGGCAGGAACATGTTGCCGAGGCAGAGAGTTTGCTGCCGTGACGCAGATCAGATCGGTGCAGCCTATGCCACGGACGACCATACTGGTAATCGAGGATGAGCCATTGATACGCATGGCGGTGGCAGACGACTTGCGCGATGCAGGCTTCCACACTTTGGAAGCGGCCAACGCCGACGAAGCTCTCGATATTCTTTCTGCTGAAGCCTCGATCGGCGCGATCTTCACCGATATGGATCTGCACGGGGGGCTTGACGGGTTGAGCCTTGCCTGGATCGTCAAGACCCGGTGGCCGCCCATCGGAATTGTCATAACTTCCGGAAAGCGGCGAGTAGAGCGCGAGCAGATGCCGGACCGATCGCTCTTCTTTCCGAAGCCATATGCGCACCGGGCGATCATCGACGCATTGACGCGGCTGATATCGTAGCTCCTTTGTCGCTATTCGATAAAACAGCTAGCCGTTCCTTTTGATGCCATGATATGGACTCGTGCTGATAGTAGCGCGGAAGCCCCATGACAAATCCTGAAGATCCGGCGCCTCCACATACAACCGTTTCCGATCTTCCACATCTGGCGGAAGCGCTCGACGACAATCGGTTTCGGCAATTTCTCGACCATGTTCCCTTCGCAGTCGCGGTCTCCGAACTGGGACATCAGGAGATGCTTGTTTATGGTAATATCGAGTTCGAACGTTTAACCGGCGTTTCGGCTGAGGAGCTGCAAGGGAAATCCTGGTCCGTCCTCCCCGCCGCGCCGGCTGTCGCGGAGGGACCCGGGCTCGCGGAGGCGTTGCTGGAGAACGAGGAATATCTGGGGACCTTCACGATTAGCGCGAGAGCCGGCCATCAGGTCGTGGATGCCTGGTCCAATACGATCGTGGATGACGCTGGCAGGCCGCTGTTCCGGCTCCTGGCGATGTCCGCCCGGGAACATTCCGACCCTGCAGGAGCCCTGACCGAGGCACTCGCGGAAAAGGATGTTCTGCTGAAAGAGCTTCAGCATAGGGTCAAGAACAACCTGCAGATGATCACCGCTTTGATCAGGATGGAAGCACGAAACGCCCAGCGTCTGGAGGAAGGTGAACGCTTCAACAGGCTTGCCGGGAGGATCGAGGCCCTGTCGATCCTCTATCGCTCACTCTACGCGGGCAGCGAGTCTGAAACCGTTGATCTTGGGACCTATGTCAGTCAGATCGCTTCTTCGGTAATGGCAGCCCAGGCGATTGAAGGCATTCGCCTGGATATGAAGGTCGACACTTGGCCGGTCTCGGTCAATGTCGCCATGCCAGTCGGCCTGGTTGTCAATGAACTGATGACGAATGCCTTGAAATATGCTTTCGCCGGTCGCGATGGCGGTGAGGTCAAGATACGCTGCACGGTTGATGACGAGGGATGCAAGGTCCTTGTCGCCGACGATGGTGTGGGACTTTCAGACAAAGCCGATTGGCCTCGACGAGGCAAGCTCAGCGCCATGATCGTGCAGTCGGTAAAACAAAACGCGAAAGCAGAGATCGAGGTGGAATCCGAGCCAGGCAAGGGGATGGCCGTGACGATTGCCTTCGGCCGGCGGAACGCGGCTGAGGCCTGACAACGGCATCTCGTCCGGATTGCTAGTGGCCGAGCAAGGACAGGCGAGGGGCCGCGTCCGCAACCGCGACAAAGAGCAACCCGATGCATTTCATGGAGGCCAATCGGCGTGCGATGAAGAAGCTGCCCGACCGCTCGCGCCAAACGAAGTCCGCGTCTCTCTCCGGGATTGGGACACTGGCTCTCCGACGGCTTGGCGGTGAAAGGGTAACTCCGAGCGAGATTCCGCGCCACTAATTTAACCGAGTTTTGGGAACGGCCGCCGGAACCCGCAGCACATTTGCGACCAAAACCTGTGACGTAACAGGTCATAGGATTTGCGTGACAGACTTTATCTGCCGGACCATGCTTTCAACACGCGCACGCCTCCCGATTCATCTCCAGACCAGAGCTGAACCACGTATTGGTCGTCCCCTTCAAGACCATCTCCGCTGAGCGTGTCGAGACCGGAAAAGCTGGCACGCACGCCAAGTGGTCCCGCTTTCACCGAAAACCGCGGAGCGGTGGGATCGTAATCCGTCAAGCCAGCCAGCACGAGTTGGCCCGAGGGACAATCGAAATGGGTCTCAACAACATGCTGGTAGGCATCGAGATCCGGGGCGGGTCGTTGGTCGTGCCATTCGACGCGGATCGGCACGGTCATATTGCGCGCCGTATGGAGAATGACGGCATACGGTCCGGCCATCAGGCGTCGGGAGATCGCTTCATCGGTGTAGTAGTCGGGCAAATCAGGATGGGCTTCGTCGCGCAGGTATATTTGGAAGTAATCGGCGAAGAGATTGCCCTGATACAGAACTTTAAACATCGCCGCCCGAGCAGCCAGAGGACCTGTCATTCCAAGCACTCCCACTGCGAGCAACGTGCGTCGGTTCAAAAGCATGCTTCCTCTCGCGGCGATTTGATTCTGGCAAATACTCCATGTGAGCTTGTCGCAAAAATTCGCGAAATCTGCCGTGTTGATAGGATTGAGTTCCGTGACAACCCATCTTCTAGTCAAAAGAATACGTCACGAACTGGTCAAGTTCGTCTGCCGGGCGGTAAGGCTCGCGGCGTAGTGTCACGGAACGTTCGCGGAAATCTGGGTCCGCCCCCGACATCGCACGAACCTCACCCTTCGATGACGTGGCGCTGAACTGGTGGAGCGAAACCGCGATATTGTCGAAAGCCGCCTCGTCAGCGCGATATCGGCCCGGCGCCCCGTTCGCGCGCTCGAACAATCTGAGGACTTCCAGAGCACTGAGCAAAAAACAAGCTTGCCCTGGAAATTTGTCTCCTTGTGTCGCGCCTCGACAGTCACACCGTCAAGTCGGCCATCTCGATATTCGAGCAAGACCGGGATTTGTTCCTTCATCAAGTTCTGCGTTGAAAGATTGGCTTGCTCCTGCGCGGCCCATCTTACGACCGCGATGGTTTCCCGCGACATGGTTGCCCCGTGCTGGGCTATCACCTCTTCCACCTCAGACGCGGCATCAGCATGAGACATGAGCGGACTTGGCTTACCATAAAGGGATGCCATTGAGGCAACGGCCTCCGGTGAGAGGCCGAAAGTAAGGCGGCCGACCCCCTTGTGCGGAGCAATGAGCCAATCGTCATTCATATTATCGCCTTGGGGTTTAAGTGGATCGGCGGCAGCAGCGAATCCCACTATCAATAGCGCAGTCAAAAAGATCGCTCGTATATATTGGATCACTGCCATGTAATTTCTAACCGTAAATCGCTGCCGAGGATTCCCGCAGACTGTCTCAAGACCCATCAATGCTTGGATCATATAATCCGGCGTTGCAGATAAAGACCACGAAAGAACACCCTCATGTTCGGCCACCAGTGGGTGAACTCGTCGGTTTCCCAACCAGCCAGCGGATCATCGTCGTACTTGCTGAAATACGCGAGACCGACGCGGGGTTCGTCACCTTGCCGGTAATCAAGCAAAACTGCTTGACTGCCCGCCATGGCGATTGCGATCAGTTTCGGGTCAAGACCGCTGAAATCCGGGATGCCGTACTCAAGCTCTTCCCATTCGACGGGCAGGATATCGCGCAGGGGAGCGACGTCCTCCAGCGCCAGATATTGATGGCTCGACTGCGGGATAGGCACAACGTCGTCGATTTGAGGGTCGTTCATGTCTCCCCAGTGCAATGTATCGACCCAGCCGCCGTTGAAATGCTTGTAAACATCGCGCCACGGGGCCGGCAGACGAATGCCCAGCCGTTTTTCCTGCGCCGCAATCTGTTTCTCGGTCAGCCGACCGCCCTCTTTTACGCCAACACGTCTCTGCCAGATCCGTTGCTTGATCAACTCGGGATCCGTTTCGTTCTCGATCACCGTGTACTGGTCCAGATGCCATGCAAAAATATTGTCCACGCTGACACGGATGACTGGCTGTCTCAACAGCTTCTTTTCCCGATCCGTCAGATCGACCCGGGCCTTGCGCTGGTTTAGTAGGCGACGGAATAGCTCCTCGGTGTCACATTCCTCTGTCGGGGGAGAGGAAGGAGAAGACTTAACGGTCTGCTGGGATGAGCTTGCCTCTCGATGATTTGTCATTCGTCCTGCATTCCTCATATTGCGATCAGGCCGCCGGAAGCCTGGTGAGCGTGCAGTGCTTCCCTTCGTCGCGCAGGAAGACGAGCATCTCCTCGATTGCCTGGAACATGTCCCGGCCCGTGCCGGTCACGAAATAGTTCGAGAGATTGGTGATCGTCGGTGCGATGTTGTCGCCCCAAGGCGGTCGGGCAGCGCGGTCCTCAATGTCCCACACCACGTGGCCCGGCGGAAAGGCCGCAAGCTCGCGGCGGATGGTAGCGAGCTCGTCAAGCGCCGCCTCAGCGTGCGCCTTCGCAAGGCTGCCCTGGTACAGCTCGTGCATAAGCATCGGGAAGCGCGATCCCCATTTGCCATTTTCGAGCAGTGCGGAGGCAGTCGAGAAGAACGCATGGACGAACGAGCCGGCGCCGAGCTCGGTCGCGACACTGTCGACCTTCAGTGCAACGGTCATGCGCTATCTCCGGATCGTCACGTCCTCGGCACGTATAGCGCCGCCCTGTGTATCTTGTCGAATATTTCCTCGCTCCAACTCTGTAACGGTCATGGCGCAGCCTATGAGGTCCCTCCAGCCGTATAAGCAAAGTGAGGGGATCGGCTCGCTCCGCGTTGGAAAGCCCGGTGCCTGCGGACGAAGCCTGTTCCTGAAACTCTTCACGGTCGCGCGGGAACCGGTGCCTTCCTCGCCTTTCTGCTGCCGCTGGTGGCGATCGCCCTTGGCTTCGATACGGTGAACGGAGAATGCGGCCGGCGCACCATGAGCCGTCTACTGGCCCAGCCGATCTACCGCGACGCTCTGCGATTCGGAAAATTCCTGGGTGGCTGCTGGTGATCGGCATCGCGCTGCTGGTGCTGTGGCTGCTGATGCTCGAGATGGGAATGCTGCGGCTCGGTCTGCCGCCCTCCGGGCCGGAGATTGTCCGGAGTGTCTTCTATCTAGCTGCGACACTCCGCTATGCGGCGGTCTGGCTGGCGCTTGCGATGGCGTTTTCGACGCTCATCCGTCCCCCCGCCGCATCTGCTCTCGTCTCGCCAGTCGACCTCTATAACCCGATGACGCTGCTGTCCAACTTCGAGACCCAGCAGGCGGTCAGCCGCCTGTCGCCGCAAATGGTTTACGGAGAGATATCAGCCCTGCTCCTCGATCGGAAGCGCGATCCGTCAGGCGGCTATTCATGGATCAGCTAAAGGATGCGGACATCGGGGCGCCTTTGCCGACGATTGAAAGCGTTTTGATCATCTGGCCGCAGATATCCACCCTCATAGCCGCGATGCTCGTCCTGTTCACGCGGCCTATGTGTTGTTCCAGCGACAGCAAATTCGCGCTTGACGATTGTAAGCGCGGGGGATGTTCCCCCATTTACAACGTACGCGCGGAGAAAGATGGCATCCCGCTGCTCAGGGTCCGGATGGTGCTCGACGGCTGAGTCCTCTTCAATGGATGGCGCGACTTACCAAGCGATAGGGATGCATGGTCTTGAACTGCGCGACCATAGCGACTGCTTGATGTATCACGTGTTCGGCATTTTGGGGTTTATCACGGGCAAGCTCGTCCGCGTTGACGCGGATCGCTTCAGCCATGTTGGTTGAAAATGCAGCGAAGTTCCGATTGCCTTCGACAAAAGCTTCGCGTGCCGCGTCCTCCAGAATGCGGGCGATGTCAACGAAGGCCTCTTCGCGCTCCTCGATGCTGAGGTCTTTGATAGTTTTGATCTTCTCTTCCATTTCGGTCTCATTGAACAGACGCGCGATGCTGACCGAGCTCATCAAGCCTCGGCCGCGAAGACCTAGGAAGCAAAAATTTCTGTTTCAAGACCTCAGTGAAGCTTGAACTCACCTTCGACACGCGATATGGCTATGAGAAACGAATTCGACTTCGCACCCCTCTACCGGTCAAGCATCGGCTTCGACCGCGTCTTCAATCTTCTCAACAATGCGCAGCGCCTGCATGCGATCGACAGCTGGCCGCCCTATGACATCGTCAAGACCGGTGAGAACGATTACCGTATCACGATGGCGGTCGCCGGCTTCGCGGAAGGTGATCTCGATATCACCCAGGAGCGCAATGTACTTATAGTCAAGGGCACCAAGGCCAAGGAAGCGGAAGAGGGGGAATATCTCCATCGCGGCATCGGCTCCCAAGCGTTCGAGCGCCGGTTCGAGCTTGCCGATCACGTCAAGGTCGAAGCCGCTTCGCTGAAGAACGGGCTGCTGACGGTTGCCTTGAAGCGTGAGGTACCGGAAGCAATGAAGCCGCGCCGCATTGCAATCGGCGATGGCACGACGGAGGCAAAGGCTCCGCTGCAGATCGAAGCCGACAAGAAGGTGGCCTGATCATGCGGCCGCAGACCAAGCCCTTTATCGTCGAGATCCGGCGTCGCCGGAAGATCAATGCTGACACCCCTCCAAGGGCCGAAACGGCGTCATCCTTGCTGGCAAAATGGCAGGCTATGAAGCCTCGGCCACAGTCTCAGCCGGCACCTGCTTGAATAAAGAAGCGCGGCCGAAAGGCCGCGCCACATTTCGAGAATGCTCTTGTCGCTCACCAGGTCTGGCGACCGTACCAATCGTCGACATCTGCCCTAGCGCGGTCCTTCTCGATGCCGTAGCGTTCCTGGATCTTGCCTTCGAGCTGATCCCGTTTGCCGGCAATCTGGTCAAGATCGTCGTCAGTGAGCTTGCCCCACTGCTCCTTGATGTTGCCTTTGACTTGCTTCCAGTTTCCTTCGACGCGATTCCAATCCATCGGGAGGTCTCCTCTTTGGTTATCAGGTGAGAACGCGCGTCGGTCGCATTCGTTCACCAGACGCGCGATGTGATGTGTGGTCCCGCGTCCTCGACTAATTCCGCCTGCATCACCGGCACTAAAGCCCTGCCCGGGAGGTCTCCGAAAAAGGAGATACGATCATGGCAGACAACAAGCTCACCACCGGCCTGAATGACCGACCGAAAGATGCCCCGCCGGCCAGACTGCCGAAGGTTTTCCGAATGACAGCGGCCGGCCCGTCGATGTCGATGAGAAAACCATCGAAGCAAAAGCTTTCCGAAGATCCACGGGAAAAGCTGAAGAAGGAGGTCAAACAGCAGGAGGAAGCTCCCGACTAAGGTCGGAATGAGGGGAGATCGATTTCCGCGACATTCACGACCCCAGAGATCTGGCGATCGAACATCTCGTGCACCAGCACGGAATCGCGCGGGCCGACATTTTCGTGCAGGCGAAAGAGGTGAGCAATACGGCCGGAACGAGGCCTTCCGGCCGCGATGCTTCGCACGGCGGCGAAGCTCGCGATGACGCAGCGTTGCGAGGGTGAGATCGAACACAAAGCTTGCTCTTATCGTGCTGCCGACCTTGGGCGCCAGTTCGTCGCAGATGCAGGTCAGAGCAGGCATGCAGCATACTCATGTCGATTTCCGGCATAGGCGCCATTAGAGGAATCTCCCTCGCCATTGAAGATTCGGGCAACTTCAATAAGTTCCGGTCCGTTGCACCCGGATCGGCCTGACAATCAATCCGGAGAAGTCCATTAGTCTGGTAATCTCAGTCTGATGGTTGCCGATAAGCCACAACCATCTGCCCCTAAACCGTCACAATTGCATTTTCCGGCAGCATCCATATTGTCCCATCCTCCGGCGCTGGTATCTCTCAGTGCAACGAAACCTTGCCCAAGGATACGTGATGCGGAAGCTGGCGCCCTTCGTCTTTGTCGCGGTTCTCAGTGCGTGTGCCCGGCCATCGGACGGCCCAACTGCCGGCGGTTTTTACAGCGCCACCGATCCCCGCACCAACGAGCGGATACCGGTCGTCAGGCTTGCCGATGCGCCGATGAATCCGGTTGGGATCACGCCTCTCGCCTATTCCGCGACTGACCCCGGTCTCAGCGTTTTACGCTCGGGCGGCTTTGCCGACAACAGATTGCGGCGCGGCGACGTGATCGAGGTCACTATTCTCGATACCGGCGAGGAAGGGCTCTTCTCTTCCACGGACAGCAAGACGCTCAATCTCGGCCGGTTCACGGTCGATTCGGCCGGGACCGTCACCCTGCCTTTCGTTGGCCGGCAAAGGGTGCTGGAATCGTCGCCGGAGGCGCTCCAGGCCCGGATCGTCAGCGGACTCAAGGGGTCCGCCGTCAACCCGCAGGCGGTCGTCACCGTGGTCGAGAAACCGACAAGCGGCTTCACCGTCAACGGCGACGTGCGCTCGGCCGGCCGGTTTCCGCTGACCGCCCGAAGGGAACGCGTACTTGATGCCATTGCGCTCGCCGGCGGCGCTTCGTCCGGACCAAGCGCCGCCAATGTCACGCTCATTCGGGGCAAGCAGCGAGCCAGCGCGCCGCTGAGCCGAGTGCTGAGCGATGACCGGCAGAACGTTTATCTCCTGCCGGACGACCAGCTTTTTATCGAGGACGATTCTCCGTCCTTCACGGCCTTCGGTGCTTTCAAGAGCGTCGGCGAATTCGAATTCGAAGCGGGCAAGCTTACTCTCATGCAGGCGTTCAGCCGCGCCGGCGGTCTGCTTGACGACCGTGCCGACGCGAGCAATTTCTACGTGTTGCGCAATCAGCCGGTCTATAGCCAGGTGGCGGCCGCGACCGCGGGCAAGAATCCCGGCACGCCCTTCGTGACCACGAAGCCGGCGATCTACCGCGTCGACCTGAAGGACGTTTCCAATCTGGCGCTGATGCAGCAGTTCAAGATGATGGATGGCGATATTCTCTACGCCAGCAATTCGGGCTTGGTGGATTTCGCGAAGCTTTTCACGATCTATCAAAAGAGTGTGCCGACGGCCGCAGCCCCGCTTCCGGGGTCCGGCGGAAATTAAGTCCCGACCGGATTTTTTCCAAGCCCGGCGAGCGATTGAAGGGCAGCTTCCACGTTGTCGGGTCTGTCTCTCGGATTTCTCCGTGACAGCCAAATCGCAACCGCTTTCAGCTCCTCGGTCTTTTCGTTGACTTCGCGGCAATGGCGCAGGAGCAGCGACAGAAGAAGACCTGCGGCATAGAGGTCCGACCGGGCATCGAGCGCTTCACCCGCCGTCTGCTCCGGCGATGCGAACTGCGGTTGGCCGGCAAAGGCAAGATCGAGTTCGCCAGGCCGCCGGCCGATTTCGAGTGCAATGCCGAGGTCCGCGACCTTCACGTCTGAAAACTCGTCGTCAGCCGAGAGGAGATTGGCCGGCGACAGGTCGCAATGGACGAAACCAGCGGCATGTATCGCGCCGAGGCCGGTAAGGGCTTTGGTCATGATCGATGCCATCTCGCGGACCGATAGGGTTTCATGCGGCAGGCGGTCCGCAAGACGATGACCCAACCATTCCATGACAAGGGCAGGACGCCCATCGGCGAGGCGGAGAGCGATTTTCGCGGCAGCGACGTTGGCATGGCTGATCATCATGCCGATCCCGGCTTCCCGTAGCAGCAGATTGCGAGCAACGGGATCGTCGGCATGGTCGGGGCGGAGCAATTTGATGGCGTGCAGCGTACCGAGATCACGATGGCGCGCGCGATAGACCTGCGTCGCAGCGCCGTCATGAACCAGCGCTTCGACCACGAAGCTGTTCGCAACGATCTCGACCTTGGGGTCCGCAAGCCGAGCCTCGCCGCGGTCCAGCGCATCGCGTATCCTATCCGTCAGTATTTTCCGGGCTTCAGCGGATCGCGGGCCTTCATTCGTATGGGCCAAGGCGCGCCAGAGATCGGAAAAGCGATGGGCGATCTCCCCGAAATCGGTATCGGGATCGTCAGGCGTCATCGGTCTTCACGGTGACGACGATGGCGCTGATGTTCTCGCGGCAATTGGCGATCAATCCTTCCTGAACAAGGATGTCGGCGGCTTTGGCGGCGTCCGGGGAGATAAGGATTTCCGCGATGCCGCGTTCGGGCAGGACGCGCGGCAGAGGGGCACTGCAAAGCAGGAAACGGTCACCCGGCTGCAACCGGCCGGAAAGGACCTCCGGCACCAATTGTCCCCGCGCGCCGACACTGCGGGAAAGCGTATGCCGAAGTCCGATCGCGACATGGTCGCGGGTAAGGCAGCGCATCATGCCGTCTCGCACCAGATAACACCGGGCATCGCCTGCCCAAAGCAGGGCGAAGTGCTCGTGAAGGGCGGCGAATACGACGATACTGGCGGATGACGGCTCGCGGCCGGACGACAGTTGCCTTGATTGCAGAATGCCATGGGCACGGCCGAGCTTGCCCTTGATGTCCTGCACCAAGGCTTCGATCGTCTTCTGGCCGGCGGTTTCACTCAGCACCTGAACGGCGATCCTGCCCGCTTCGACGGCGCCGTTATCGTGGCCGACGCCATCGACGACGGCAAAGAGCCGGGGCTTTTCGCAAACCAGCAGCGAGTCGGCATTCAGCGTCAATCGCGTGCCCGGATGCGTGGCATAGCTGTGTTCGAACAGGAAATTCAGGGGGCGCTGGGCAATTGCAAACGCTGTTGGCGCTGGCTTGACGGGGCGGGGCTTTTCGGCTGGGCCGGTTTTGGGCGGAATTGAATGCGCGCGGCTGCCATCGCCGACGAGTTTCATGAAATCGCCGGTCTGCGGAGCGCCCGGGGTCCGGAACCCCTTGGCCTGCCGGGTTTCGGGATCGATGCGCCACCAGAGTGTCGTATGCGCCGAAAGGTTTTGCGGCCTCGCCTCGTCTTCGGCGAGGTCGGCTGGCCGAAGGGTCCTCAGCCGTTTCAGGCTCGTAGTGAATTGTCCGATGTCGAAATCCCGTTTCGCGGATGTCTCGGCGATCGCCTCGGCGGCGGTGAACCATGTGTCGTCGAGGTAAAGCCGGCGGGGGTGGTCGGCAAAGCCGTGAAGCTGGGCCGCGACAATCAAAGGAAAGCTGCGTCCGACCCGGTCGAGGCTCGGGACCATGACGCCAGCAATCGTTGCTGGCCCCCAAAGCCCGCGCTCGATGATGAAGCGCCAGGCGGGCATAGCCCGAAAGCAACGTTCCCAGTCCCTGCCCAGGTGCTGCTGCGTCGCCTGCAGACTGGTCTGCAGCCAGATATCCAGCTCGTTTTGAAATCCGTGCGCCAGTCCGGTCGAGACGAAATCGCCATGGGTCGGCAGCTTGCCGAAAAAGCCGATGCGGTCGGCTTCGGTCGGATGCCGGTCCAGGGCGGCGCGCTCGTTCATGGCAGCACGCTCAGAATTGCGTGGGACATGCGAAGGCGCTCAGCGCCTCCAGCCGGAACGGGTTCAACACAGAACCGAATTGCACGTCGAATTCCGCCATCCGACCGTTCTGCTGGAATTTCGCCCGAAACAGGTCGTTGCCCTGAATGGTGATGTTCGCGTCGTCGAACAATCGGAAAGGCGACCAGTCGCCGTTTTCGGTCAACGCCTGCTGCCAGCCCCCAGGCTGGAAAGCGAGGCGAGAGACATTGCTTGCCTCCTTGGAAGAGGGCCAGGTGATCGATTTGGACTGGATTGGTCCGTGGAAATAGACCACGCGCTCCCCTTCGATCTCCAGCATCACGGCATTGGCGGCATCGCTCAGCGACACCGGCTTGATGTTGATGGCGATCGACGGCGTCTCGCTGCCGGCCGGGAAGAAGGCCCGGTTGATCTTGTCGGCATTTTCAAACTGGGCGATGGCCTCGCTCGGAATGCTCGCCGCGCCGAAGGTGCCTTTCCATCCCCAGGGCGTGGAGCCCTCGTCGACGAAGGCTTCCAGTTTTTCCTTGAAGAAGGTCTTGAACAGACCACCGGGCCCGAAAAGCCGCACGAAATCGCTCATTGCGACGTCGCGGGGCGATTCCCGGTCGAAAGGATAGCGGCCGGTGACGACGTTGGAGCAGAAACTCGCGCCCTCGGCTGCCCAGGCGTCGCTGATGCGCGAACGGGCGGATTTGACCGCCAGCGATCCCACATCGGCGGCGACACCCGCCATCCAGGCGTCGACCGGGGCCGGCAGGCGTCGTGCCTGCTGCAGCAGGTCCTGGTTTGCATTGGTAAGCTGGCTGTCGACATCGAATACCTTCGCAACTTCGGCCGTCGAGGTGGTCGCGCGCGAAAGCTGCTCATATACCTTCTGCAGGGACGGCCTGAACTGCGCGATCCGCGACCCGGGCGCATCTTTCGAAGAATCCGGAAGCGGCGGCTGGCTGACCGGCGCTTCAAGCGCCTCGCGCAGGCTGCCGAAGGGATCGGGCGCATTGGCGGCGCTGGCGAGCGCCCTCGAAACCGGCAGGTCGTCGCCGGCTGCGGAAGCCGTTTCCGTGCCGGGGGTGCGCAGATCGGTGGCGGCGGCGATCGACTTCGCGATTGCTTCGACCGGGCTTGGTTCGCTCGCCAGGATGCGGGTGGTTTCGGCTGCATCGCCGATCGTCTGGGAAGGCCTGACCCGCATATCGGCGAGGAGGCCGGACCAGCGCCGTTCAAAATCGTCGAAATAGAGCTGGAGCGCGGCCTGGGCGATCGCATCGACGGTCGTGCCGGAAGGATTAGCCTCGCCACGCACCCATTTCTCGTCAAGTGCTTCGCGGGCAGCATCGCTAACCCGCGGCAGGACGACGGTGCGATAGCCCGTGCGGGAAAAGAGGCCGGGAATGCCGTCCCTGAGCGGCGTCTTTGAAGACCGTTCGAAAGCCTGTTCGCCGAGCGGCCCGAGCGCACTGGCCGGGCTCCAGGCCGAAAGAGCGCGGGTCTGGCGGTAATCGGCCAGAATATCGTAGGCACGGCTCGCGATCCCCTGGGAGCGGATGGCGTCACGCGCGTTGGCGATCAGAGCATTGTCGAGTTCTATGGGCGGCAATGCACCTGTCGCCATCACATTGGCATGGACAATCAGGGCTTGCCTGGCGGCCGCGCGGCCTTCGCCGGGATAAAGCGCCGTGAACATGTCCTCGGCTTCGAGCGAGACGAATTCCGCGTTCATCGGACCGAGGCCGCCGAGCATGCCGTAGAGCTTCACGGCATCGAATGTCTTCTTGACGTCGGTGGTCTCGGTCATGTCCTTTTGGAGCTGGACCAGCATGCGCGGGAGGAGCAGCGCGTTCAATGCCCTGTGATAGGCCTCGCGCTGGCGACCGGTAATCTTGCTTTGCTGGTCGAGGCCGAAGCTGACCGGCCAGACGCGGGACCTCGAAAAGTCGGTGGTGACGGCAGCGAGATTGTCGAGCGCCGGCAGGATGCGCAGGAAATCCGCATCCGTGACGTCGCGCACCGGCACGCCTCGCACCAGTTGCTCATAGGCGTCGATGCGCCTTTCGGCGCTCGCCAGCGCGGCGCTGTTCTGGAAATAGGTGGCGGTCCAGCTCGTCAGCACGACGGCAAGCAGCAGGACCGCGGCGGCATAGGCAACCCGGCGAAAGAGGAGCTGCCGGCCGGAGAGCCGCTTGTCGCGCGCAACCAGCGAGGCTTCCTCGAAAATAACGTCCTTGAAGAGACGCGAGAGGAAATAGCTGCGCCGCATGCGCGGAGCGGCAGAGGCCGCGATCGTCTCTTCGGTCTGGGTGCCGGAAGCGAAGTAGATGCCACGCAGGAGCGGCGGTTCGACGAGCTTGGAGCCGGAGCACAGCTCCATTAGCACCTCGTGCAGGCGCTCCTTAAGGGATGCGAGCTCGGCCGGAAAGCGGAAGATGCGGCCGCGCAATTCCGAATTAGGCTCCTGCTGCAGGCGTTCGATCAGCATGCTGCCGGCCCGTTCCTGCAAGAGCGCGAACTCCTCCATGAAACGCTCCGGCAGGTTGGCCGCCTTGTAGCTTTCCTCCAGCCCGAAAGTCGTGCCCCAGACCTGTTCGCGGTCGCTTTTGTTGAAGCTGTCGAAGAATTCGACGAAACCGGTGAGGAGGTCTGCTTTCGTCAGCACCAGATAGACCGGCACGCGCGCCTGCAGGAACTCGTCGAGTTCGGAAAGCCGTTGCCGGATTGCCCGTATTTCCTCGCGCTGGGCTTCCGCATCGCGGCTGAGCAGGTCGCCGATGGAGAGCGTCACGAGGACGCCGTTGATCGGCTGCGAGCGGCGGTACTTGCGCAGAAGCCCGAGAAAGCCTTCCCAGCCGGCCTTGGCGGTGCCGTTGAGGTCGTCCTGTGTCGTGTAGCGGCCGGCCGTGTCAATGAGGATAGCTTCGTCGGTGAACCACCAATTGCAGTGACGCGTGCCGCCGATCCCCTGCACCGAATTGCTGCCCAGCGCATCGCCCAAGGGAAACTTAAGGCCGGAATTGGTGAGCGCCGTCGTCTTGCCGGAACCCGGCGCACCGAAGATGACATACCAGGGCAGCTCGTAGATATAGCCGAAGCGCTTCTTGGTGATCCGCCGCAGAAGCTGCAGCGCCTCCTTGAGGCGGTTGTGGATTTCGCCGACCTCCGCCCGCTGGCTGGCCGCTGCTTCAGCCTCCGCATCCCGCTCGATACCCTCGACAAGCTGCTTGTCACGGCGGCGGTCGCGGATGATCGTAAAGACGAGCCAGCCGAGCCAGCAGGCGATGATGATGCCGATCAGCGTCAGCCTTGCGCTGCTGCTGGCAAGCGGCTTGAAATCGCCATAGGCGGCGAGATAGCCGTAAAACCAGATGACGACGCAGATGGCCGACACCCAGATGACCGAAATGAACCGGCGTCCGAGCAGGCCCGCATAGGCCTCCACATAGGATCGGAGCGTATGGAAATAGCTCAACGGGTTCATCGGACATCTCCTGCCGGGGCGCTGCCCTGTCTTCCAGTTCCCTGCGAAGGTGAAAGGCCTGCATCGCTCAACCGCTCGCTCGGATCGGTCAGCACGAGAATTTCTGTTCGTCGGTTCATCTCGCGGCCTTCCGGCGTGCCGTTGTCGGCGATCGGGTCGCTGTCGGCGCGGCCTTCGGTCAGGATGGCATCCGGTCCGGTGAACGAACTCAGGATTTCGCCGACCGCTTTGGCCCGGGCTTCGGAGAGATGCCAGTTGGAGGGGAACTGGACCGTGCGGATCGGCACGTTGTCGGTATAGCCGACCACGACCGCGCGGAATTTTTCGGCCGCCAGCGCCCCGCCGATCCGCTGGATAAGATCGCGGAATTCACTGCTGACCTCGGCGCTGCCGACGTCGAAGAGGCCGGAATTATTGATCCGCACCAGCAGCCTGCCATCCGAATCCGACAGCGTGACGAGCTTCTTCTCGACCTCCGGCTGGAGGAAGGCGAGCAGATTGTCGAGCCGGCTCGAAGGCGCCGGTTGCGGCGGCGGAGGAGGCGGCTTGACCGGTTGGGCCTCAACGACCGGTGGAGCGGGCTCCGGTGGAGGTTCCGGAACGCTGATCAGCACGCTTGGCGTATCGCGCGGCGGCAGGTTGGCGAGCCGCTTGAAGGTTCCGTCCGAGGCCCGGTTGAGCGAAAGCGTGAAGAAGAGGTAGCCGAGCGCGAAGACGAGCGCCAGGACGGAGAGGAGCGTCCAGAGCGCTGCTGCCGTCCGCAGTGGCTTGTGACGGGCCGACACGCCCTTCCAGTGGGGCGAAAGCTCCCGCTCGAAAACGCCGTATTGGCCGAGCAGGGTCTTGTAGAGGCTGTCGCGAATGCGGCCGAGCTCCAGGTTGCCGCGCGGCGAAACACGGGTACGCCCCTCGAAGGCGAGCGACAGGCAGAGATAGATAAGCAGCAGCAAGTCCTTGTTGGCGCCAGGGCTCTGATGGAAATGGTCGAGCAGGTCGAATACCCGGTCGCCGCCCGTCACATCCATATGGAACGTCGAGACGAGACCGGAGCGCGCCCATCCGGCTCGCACGCCCCAAGGCTTGCTGAGCACGACGTCGTCCACGGTCGCGCAGACAATATAGTGGGCAGCGCGGGCACGTTCCAGGCTGATGCGGGCGCTTGCGAGATCGCGCTCATAGCGGTTGATGGCTTCGAGCGACAGGCGCCGGAGCTCGTCGATATCCGGCTGCTCCTCGCTGTGGCGCAGCATATGGGCGAGGTTGAGCAGCGGTGCGGCCGAGCGCACCAGCGTCGGCACTTCCTCGCCGCCGAAATGGAAATTCCTAAGCAGCGTTTCGACCGACCAGCCGCCTTTCGAATATGATCGGGAGGGCTCGCTTGCCGCACCGCTTGGCGGAAGTTCGAGGACGTCATCGAGCATTTCCGCCATCTTGCGGGCGGACTGCTTCTTCTTTGCGCCATCCTCGGTGAGTTCGACGACGGTCGGCAGATTCTGCCAGGTGGACGCGGGTTCGTTCTTCATTCTCTAAGGGCCCACAATTCCATTTCGAGACCGGGGAAATCGCCGGAAAGATGCATGGCGATGGCGCCCGACGTATCGAGTTGCTTCCAAAGCGGGTTTTTGGTGTCGAGTTCGAAGTAGATCGTGCCGGTGCGGTAAGGGAGCTGCCGCGGCAGCACAGGCAGCGGCCTGACGGGAATGCCCGGCAGCGCCACATTGACGAGATCGGCGATCCGCTCCACCGGACCGATCTTGATCTGGGCCGGCAGTTTGCGGCGCAGGTCCTCGGCCGGCATTTCCGCCCGGACCGCGAGCACGAAGCCCGCATCCTTGAGCAGCGATCGGTCGTTGATCGCGCCGACCCGGACGCCATGCCGGCGCTCGGCCAGTTCGATCGCCACGGCTGCCTGTTCGAGGACCGCGGACAGGGAAGCGCGCAAATCGTCGAACACGGCCGCGAAAGTCCCCTTCAGGTCGTCATGCCGATAGGGCGAAAAGTCCGTCGTCCGCTTCCGGTCGGTGGTGAAGGTGGCGATCTCGCCGGCGAGCTGGATGCAGGTCTCGTAGAATGTGATCGGATGGATGCGCGTGGCATTCGCCGAGATATGCTTCAGCATCGGGTCGGCGCGATTGAGGATCTGCAGGAGGAAATAGTCGCCGACCTCCGCCGTGCCACGAATGGTCGGGTCGCCGATCCGTTCGGCGATCGCCTCGGCGCGGTGGCGCACGATGCCGAGAAGCTCGGTGGCAAGTTCGTTGAGGCGGGCTTCGGCCGCGCAGTTGAGGCTTGGCGCGATATAGTCGGGATCGAGGATCACCGCGCGGTCGGAACGCACCTCGATGACACGGGCAAGCCCGATCAGCTCGTATCCAGCGAGTTCGTCGCCGGTCTTCAGGTAACGCAGGCTGAGGCGCCCGACCTCGATCGGCGCCATGAAATCGGTCTCGACATTGGCGTCGGGCGCTTCATAAGGGGAGGCGACGAGACGGACGCCGTTGAGGGCAGCCCCTCCGTTCAGGGCCATATCTGCCTTTCCCGGCTGGCGAGCGGGAAGAGCGAGATAGATGAGGGCGTTCTTGGTATTCTCGTCGAGATCGAGCGGGGGCGGCAGGTCGGTATCGGTCGGTGCCTCGAAAGGCGTGCCGTCCGGCAGGATGCCGCGCAGGTTCGAGAGCGCGAATTGACCGATCGCCAATGCGCTGCGGTCGATCCCGATTTCCGAGACACCCCAGGGATAGGGTGACAGGCCACGGGTCGTGGTACGGACCAGACGCTCGGTCCAGCGGTCCGCCTGTTGGAAATGCTGTACGCGTAGGAACATGCCTTCGCTCCAGGCCACCCGATTCTCATTCCTCATGCTCAGCATTTCCTCCATGCCGTGGGGTAAAGGCCCCGCTTGTGCCGTCTGCCGCGCGCGTCATCGCGTCCCGGAAGACCTCGCGGACGGAAAGGACCTTGCCGTCTTTTTCGAATTGCGCCCGATAGGCCTGCCAATAGCTGTGATGCCGCTGCCACGGCAGGGGCCGCCGCACCGCATCGATCCTTGCTTCGAGAATGCGGGGTTCCATCATGCGGCTGGCTTCTTGCACGAGAATTTCAAGCGAGGAAGCGAGCTTGGCCTGCTGCCCGAGTAGCGCTTCGATGCGCGCGACAAGCATGTCCTCCCGGCTGCGGCCAAAGAAATCCGGTTCGGTATCGGGCTGCGGCGCTTCCATCTCGAACACGGCAAAGGTGGTCTCTAAAGCCTCTTGCAGCCGGGTAAGCAAGGATTCGAGCCGCTCGGCAAGATCGGCGGAACGACCGATTGACAGCGTCGGGAATTCCTCGGGCTCGGATTGTGGGATATTGTCGTTGACGGTTTGCGGCGCGTCCGTCGGCTTGGCGCGGGCGACGGGCACGGTGACGTGGGTTGCAGACCCGTGCTCGAGATGGCTGCCGTAGTCGGAATCGATATCCGAATTCCAATCCACGGGCAGGATATTCGTTGCCGATCGTATTTCGGGTGGGCCGCTCCAGCCGATCTCGACGTTGCGGGAAGAGACGGCTCCTGGCTTCCTGGCGACCGAAGGGAGCGGCAACTCGTCTGCGACGCGTTCGCCGAGAATGCCGGTCGCAGTGCGGCCTCCCGGCGCTATGTCCGCGAGAATGGCCGAAATGGTGAGCGGTTCGTCGCTCAGCGCAATGCCGGCGTCCGGATCCTCCATCTCGCGATCCTTTTCCCCGGTGATGTGAACCGAGAAGGCCATTCCGCCGATCTCGAGCCGCGACTGGTCCGCAAGCCGGGCCACCTCGCCGTCATGCACGACGATGCCGTCGACGCGGGAGCCATTGGAGCTCTGATCGCGCAGCAGGAAGCCTTCCCGATCCCGCTCGATGATGCAATGGAATTTCGAGACCGACCGCTGGTCCTCCGGCAATCGCCAATCGCAATCCGGCGCCCGGCCGAGCGTGCGCCGGCCGCGTTCGAAGAACCATTTCTCTCGGCTCGCCGATAGTTCGATGCCGTCGGTGAGCGGTCTCAGCTCAAGCCGCATCCCCGCCTCCCCGTCGCGCGTTTGCCGAAAGCCGTTCGACGATCACCGCGTCGCCGCTGTCCTTGGCTGCCGGCGCCACGCATGCCCAGCTATTCCATCCGAGGCGCGGCGGATCGCCTGCCTGTCCCAGTTGGCAAAAGGGAATATCCTCCTTTTTGAGGATGACCTGGATGTCGAAATCCAGCGCCGAGCCGACATAGAGCCTGGTCAGCGCAAAGAGTTCGGTGATGTTGCGCCCGCCTGGCGCCAGCGACAGATAGTCGGCATAATCGAGAGGGCCGATCACGATGCGAAAGCCACCACTGAAATCGCGGATCGCCGCCCCCGCCGTCGCGTTCACCCCGAGCTGCACGCCCTGAGGCTGGCCCATGCGGCTGCGTTCCTCGACCGGTATGGTCAGCCAGCGGCCGCGAAACAGCTCGATCTCGATCGGCAGACCGGTGAATTCGGTGAGCATGGCCCGCAGGTTGACAGCGTTGCGGTTGCGCGCGGCGAAGAAGCCGGAAAAGCGCAAAATGAGGTCTTCGTCTACACCGCTCCGTTCCGTCAACCGCTTGGTGCCGAAGCCGGCCAGCGCAAAAAGCGTGGTGATGAAGGCGTTGTTCTTCCTCTCGCCGCCCCATCGCAGCCGCCTCGCGATCCGATATTTTTCGCAGGCATCGGCAAAGAGCTCGGCCATGCGGGCGCCGAAGAGATCGAAGAAGCTTGCAAGCGCCTGCGATCTGTTGCGTTCCTCGCGCAGGATGAATTCGTTATAGACCGGCGGCATCGAGCCGGTCGGGCCGATGAGACTGGCAAGCGCACTGCGGACCACAGCCCTTCCATCTTTCCGCTTGAAATCGCTCACCGCCAGCGGCGCCGGCGAAACGCTCCGGTGGGCGGCGATGCCCAGTTCTTCTCCCGCCGAAGCCTGTGCGACGCGGAACGCCGTCACCGGATCGAAGCGGCCGGGGTCGCGTTCGAGTAGATCGGCAAGTGCGTCGGGCTTGGAGGAGGTCGAAAGTTCCATGTCCGTTTGCGATCCCTTCAGAGCAGCGGCCGTTCGGCGGCGCGTGCCGGCCACATGGCGATCGGTTTCGATTGTCCCTTCATCGAGCCTGTCAGCCGGGTGAAACTGTTGACGGAGGTGTAGAGGCTGAAGAAGCGATCGAGCACGCTGCCGAACAGGAAGGCCGAGGGCCGATCGATCGCCGCCGGATCAAATTCCAGCGCGATTTCCGTGCCCGGCACCATGCCGCCGCTGCCGAGCCGGGCGGTCGAATTGCGTGCCCCGATCTTCACCAGGGCGTCGACAAGCAGTTTCGTTTCCGGGCTGTCACGGAAAGCATAGAGCGACAGGATGTCCTTCAACGCCGCACCCTGGTTGTCGAACAGCGAAAGGTGGTTCAACAGCAGGTGCGACATCAGGCGCCAGTTCCGGCCTTCCTGATCGTGCATTCGCACCGATGGCGTTGGCGGGATCAGCGCTTCCACATTCGCCACCGCCTCATGGCCAGAGGCAAGCTGCAGGAAGGGATGGCCGCCGCCGAAAGGAAGCTGTTCCGGCAAGTCGCGGTTGAGGCAGAGCGTGTCGATGCTCGCCACCGCATCGACCGGCCAGGCGAAGCGGCGGTTGCGGTCGACGAAGGCGATCTCCATATCGCTGGTGCGGTCGTCCTCGTCGAAGCGGCGATAGGCCTGCCAGAAGGTGGTGCCGGCGCCGGCACGTTGCGAGCGCCCGAAGAAGGGCTGGCAAAATTCCTCCTGTCCGCGCGAACCCGTCAGGAGTACTCTGTCGATCGAGTAGATTTCACGGGTCTTCTGACGCCGCGCATCCGGCAGCAGGCGGTATTCGGTGCGAGTTCCGTCAACGGCGATCGGCTCGCAGGTCTGGCGGAAGAGATTGACGACCGGCGTCGCATGAAGCGCGAAGTCGCGGACTGAGACCGCCCGCTCCAGCTTGGCGTCGCTTTCGTTGAGATAGACGAAGATTTCCAGCGTTTCGCCCCGCCAAGCATCCAGCCCGTCGATATCTAGGAAGAGGAACTTCTGCGGCAGCGCGAAGAATTCGGTCAGCAGTCGATAGCCGGTAAAGCTCGGCGCTGGATAGGGCAGCATGGCCTGTTCGGGCTCGAAGCCGACGGGCTTCAGATTCGTTGCCGGCAGGAAGACTGGCGCACGATCATCCGCGTGCTTCGCGAGCGCGATGCCAAGCGTATGGTTGGCGAGCAGCTCGTAGACCGCCACCGCCTGCTGCCAGGGCGATGGGATATGCAGCCGTATCCGTCTGACGCCGAGATCGCCGAAGGATTTGCGCGGATCGGGCGGCCGGACCGACAATCGCAGGCAGCCTGCAGCGCCGGCATAGGGCGACAAGGGCGCGTTGATCGGTTGACCGGAGAGCGAGGCGCCGGCGAATTCGATCGGCGCCATCTCCACATCCTGCGTGGTGCGGAAGCGGCAGGCTTCGCCGTTGATCGGCTCGGCCAAAATTTCCGTATGTCGCGGCACGGTCTGGACCGAGGCAAGCGTCGCGCTGGGGCGGAAGCGCGCAATACTCATCGAGGGCAGCGGTGCGAGATAATGAGGGTAGAGGGTTTCGAGAAGGCCGTCCGTGAGCTCGGGAAACTCGTCATCGAGCTTCTGGCGCACCCGCGCCGCCGAATAGGCGAAGCTCTGGATCAGCCGTTCCACATGGGGGTCGTCGGCGACATCACCGGTCATGCGCAGGCGGCCTGCAATCTTCGGGAAGGCGTCGGCGAAACGCGCGGCACGGCGGCGCAATGCGAGCAATTCGTCATTGTAGCGGTGCAGGAAACCTTCAGCCATTCGCCGCCTCCACGAGGAACCGCTGGGTGGACGGGTCGATGGTCGATTCAAAGCTGATCAGCGGCATGCCCTCATGCAGGCGGAAAGTCGCCTGGATGCGCATACGCAGCGCCCGTTCGGTCATCGTGCGGCTTTTGAGGATCGTGACTCGGATGTCCGAAAGCCGCGTCTCGAACATCGAGATCCGCCGCTCAATCATCCGGGCAAGCTCGAGCTTGGCTTCGTCAGTGACGAGATTGGCCGAGACCATGCCGTCTACGCCGTAGCTCACCAGCGCATCTTTGAGTTCGGGCAGGATGGCGGGCGGCGCTTCCGGGCAACGCCGCGTGTTGAGCAGGGCTTCGAGGTCGCGGCGGATCGCCTCCCGCATCTCGCGCACCTGATCGGCAAGGTTCATCGGCGGATCGGAGACGCGATCGGGGGCATCGTCGATCAGCCTGTCGAGGATCGAGCGGGCGAGCACGCGATCGCGTGACCTGTAGCGTTCGAGCGGGTCAACCATGCGCAATCCGTTTGCTGCCGGTTTGCGGCGTCGTTTCCAGGCTTTCCATATCGTGGAAGGCGATCAATTCGTCGCCGGCGAGAAAGCAGCGTTGACCGCGGCCGGTGGTGATACCGGTTGGCTCGTCTACCCAGCCTGTCTGGCGGCCGAGTCTCAGCTTCGCATCGCGGCCCGTGCCGTGATAGATCGCGGGCAGCAGCACCGGAGCGACGGCGCCGTCCACCAGCGAAAGCTCGGCCCGGCGGAAGGCGAGATCGCGCGGGCGGGCGATCGGCTCGAGGGAGAGCGCGGCGATCTTGGAAAAATCGATCCAGAGATAGGCGCCGCCCGTCATGATCACTTCCAGGGCATGCGGCGTGCGATCGTCGAGATCGCGAAAGTCGGAAACCGGCTTGCCGTTCCAGATGAGCGGGCGTTCGCCGCGCAGGTCTTCGAACTCCGCGAGAATCGACTTGGCCTCATCCGGATCGCTGCGGCGATGCGCGATGCCGAGGCGCAGGGCGAGCTTGTCGAGATCGCTCGGACCATGAGGGAATTCCGGCACGGCGCCGGTCTCGAACCAGGCATTGCGCGCCCCCATGCCGCGAAGCTGGTTGCGCAGAAGGGCGAAGCCCACGGCCGCATCCGGCGAGAGGGTGACGGCGAGGCTGCACTGATTGTCGGCGCGCTCATAGTCCCCGGCCAGCACCAGCAGGTCGATATAGAGATGCCGTGTTTCCTGGTCCGCGGGTTTTGCCTTCAAATGCGCCTTGGCCTCTTCGAGCGCGGTTTCGAGATCGTTGTCGCCAAGCAGCTTGGCGATGCCGGAGGAAAGCGTCATGCGGACATCCTTTCGGGCAGGCTCGAAACCCCGCCGGCGGCAGCGGTCTCGGCGATGAGGTGGAAGCTTGTGGAGACGTCGTCCAGCTGGAAATGCGGCTGCAGCCGAACGGTACAGGAGAAAGTGCCCGGCTTGCCCGGCACCTCGCTGACGCTGATGCCGGCGGAGCGCAGCGGGAAACGGTTACGCAACGAAAGGTCCGCGTCATCATTTCCGAGAGTATATGCGGTAAGCCAGTCGGTCAGTTTCCGTTCGATCGAAAGCGCGTCGGCGAGTTGGCCGATCTCGTCGCGCATGATGACCTTGAGGTAATGCGAGAAGCGCGAGGCGCAGAGAACGTATTGCAGCATGGCGGCAAGCCGGGCGTTCTGGCGCGCATGTTCACTGGAATAATGCGGCGGCGCATGCAGCGATTGATTGGAATTGAAGATCGCCGAGGCGGAGAGATAAGTGGTAGCGACCGGAATGAGCCCAAGATCGCAGAACTGCTGCTCCTGCGCGCTGGTCAGGCGGATTTCGACGGGCGCCTGGGCCGAAAGCCCATTGCTTTCGACGCCGAGATCATAGGGGCGCAGTTCCGCCGCGCTTAGCATGCCGCCGTCGACCGCATCCTGTGTGACGCCACGGATATCGGCGAACCAGCCCGATTCGACAAAATTGCGGATGACGATCATCGCGAAGGCAAAGGCACCGTTGCTCCAGAGAAGCGAGCTGCCGTCGGCGGTGATCCTCTCACGGAAGGGAAAGCCGTCATAGCGTCGACGGTCATAGGGCTCGAGCGGCGCACGCATCAGGACGCGGGGTGCGACGAGGCCGAGAAAGCGGGAATCCTCCCGTGCACGCAGGCCATTCCAGCGAATGCGGGCCGGATCCCTCGCCAGCCAGGAGAAGTCGTGCACCCGGCCGAGTTCGTGGAAATCCCGAAGCCCGAGCGCGCGCGGCGAGGCGCCGGCCACGAAAGGGCAGAAGGCGGCGGCAGCCACCATGCCGACCTGGGAGAGCGTACCGATCGGATCGCCATCGGCGGGCTCTTCCGGCGAGAAGTAGTAATCGCCGACGAGAAGGCCGAAGGGTTCGCCGCCCGGCATGCCGAACTCGCGGCTGTAGACCAGTTCGAAGAGATGGCTCTGGTCGAAGTCGGAAGCGCGTTCCATGCTGCGGGCAAGCTCGTGCCAGCCGACGCTCAGGAGTTTGATCTTCACCTCGTCGCTGCGGCCGGCGGCGCGCACCAGCACGGCAAGGCCACGCCATCTTGCCTCCATCGCCTGAAAATCGGGATGGTGCAGGATGGCATTGACCTGCCTGTTCAGCGCCTCGTCGATCAGTGCGATGACCTGGTCCGCCCGGCGCCGCCATTCTGTGCTGGAACCCATCTTCATCCTGTCACAGATGTTCGAACGAAAGTCGGCGCGGCAGCCTTATCGAGCCGCGCCGCGTCGCATCAGCTCTTGGTGGGGATCCGGGCGACCATGCGCAGCGAGGTCGTCAGCTCCTCCATCTGCAGCCAGGGGCGCATCCAGGCAACCGCGTTATAGGCGCCCGGCTTGCCGGGGATTTCCTGAACGGTGACCCTGGCCTCGCGCAGCGGATATTTTGCCCGCGATTCCTCGCCGGCCTCGTCGTTGGCATTGACGTAGTTGGAGATCCAGCGGTTGAGCCAGGCCTCGCAATCCTCCGCCTCCATGAAGGAGCCGATCTTGTCGCGACCCATGACCTTCAGATAATGGGCAAAGCGCGAGGTCGCCATCATATAGGGCAGGCGGGCCGAAACGGCGGCGTTCGCGGTCGCCTCCGGCCGGTCGTAGAGCTTCGGCTTATGCGTCGTCTGGGCGCCGAAGAACACGGCATAGTCTGTGTTCTTGTAATGGCAGAGCGGCAGGAAGCCGAGTTTGCCGAGCTCGGCGTCGCGGCGGTCGGTGATGCCCACTTCCGTCGGGCATTTGAGGTCGAGGTCGCCGTCATCGCTCGAGAAGATGTGCATCGGCAGGCCTTCGACCTTTCCGCCGTTCTCGGCGCCGCGGATCGCCGTGCACCAGCCGCTCTTGGCGAAGGCGTCGGTGAGGCGGGTGCCCATCACATAGGCCGCGTTCATCCAGCAATAGGATTCATGCTGCAGCTCGCCGGCCTTCGATCCGCCCGTTTCGTCAAAGTTGAATTCGTCGATCGGACTGGTCTTCGGACCATAGGGCATGCGCGCCAGAACGCGTGGCAGGGCGAGCGTCACGAAACGGGAGTCGTCGCTGTCGCGCAGGCCGCGCCATTTGGCATATTCTACCGTTTCGAAAATCTTCTCGAGATCACGGGGCTTGGCGAGTTCGCGAAAATCCTCGAAGCCGAACATGCGCGGGCTTGCCGCGGAAATGAACGGTGCGAAGGCGGCTGCTGCAATCATCGAGATGCCCTGCAGCAGCTGCACGTCGTCGAACGAATTGTCGAACTCGTAGTCGCCGATCAGCGCGCCCATAGGCTCGCCGCCGGGCGTGCCGAACTCGTCTTCATACACGGACTTGAAGAGCCGCGACTGGTCGAATTCGACGGCCTTGGCGAGATCCTTGGCAAGCTCGCGCTTGGAAGCGTTGAGTACGCGGATCTTCAGGTTGACGCTGGTCTCGGTGTTCTTGACCAGATAGTTCAAACCGCGCCAGGTGCCTTCGAGCTTGGTGAATTCCGGCGACTGCATGATCGCCGCAAGCTGCCGGGAAATCGTCCTGTCGATCTCGGCAATGGCGTTGTTCAGCGTGACCGTCAGGTTGCGGTCATAGGTGACAGTGCCCTTCAGAGCCTGTTCGGTCAGAGTGCGCAGGAGATCCTGTGCACGGTTGGCCTCGGTCTGGCGGGTTGCGGCGACGACTTTGGAGAGAAGATCCTGATCCGAGGCGACCGCCACCTCTTCCTTGGTCTGCAATTGCGTATCAGCGCTCATGGCTCGATCCTTTTCTTAAGAGCAGCGGGTGGAAAGGCTCGGCCTTTTCACGACGTCCAGTGCTCGAAACAGCTCATCGGAACGTCCGGGCGCCGGTCCGAAGCCCGCGCCCGCGCGTCGGATTCAGTTGATCGTGTCTTTCTTCTCTTCGCTTTTTTCGCCGCCGAGTTGGGCGACGAGCTGCGAGAGGTCAGCCTTGTTTTGGAGGATTTCCTCAAGCAGGCGCTCGAGCTCCTCGGACCGGTCGGCCTTGCTCATCAGATCCCGCAGCTGGTTGCGGGCATCGAGCAGCGCCTTCAGCGCCGGTACCTGATCGACGATGGCCCCGGGCTCGAAATCGTCCATGCTCTCGAATTTCAATGAAACCGGCAGCTGGGTTCCATCGTTCTGCAGCGTGTTCTCGACGGAAATGGTGAGGCCAGGGGTCATGCGCCGCATCACGTCGTCGAAATTGTCGCGATCGATCTGGACGAACTTGCGCTCGCCGAACGGCTTGAGCGGTTCGGTCGGATTGCCGGAGAAATCGCCGAGCACGCCGACGACGAAGGGCAGCTCCTTCACCACCATCGCGCCTTCGGTCTCCACCTCGTATTTGATGTGGACCCGGGGCTTGCGAACCCTTTCCAGTTTTTCATGCACACTTGCCATCGGTATTCTCCTTCATGCCATCGGCAGATTGCGAATTCGGACTGTTGCAGATGCTATCGGGCAGGCTCCCGCATGCTTGGCCGGAGCCTCAACCTCCCTTTTCGGTCATGGGCTGGATGCCGGCCGCCGTCAGGACCGCATGACGCGCCTGCTGTTCTGGCAAGAGCTCGGCCAGAAGCTCGGAGAAATCCATGCGGCCGCGGCGAACCAGCGTCTCGATCGACAGGGAAACCGGAGAATGAGGCTCGGTGCGGCGAAAATAGCGCGCGACCGCGCTCAGGAGTTCGAACGCCTCTTCGCGCGACCTTATAGTATCGGCGCTGATCGTCCGCGGATGAGGCAGGCTGTCTTCCGTTTCGTTTGCATTGGAAGCCTGAATGTCCCGCCTGTCGTGGGAAACGGGCGGCTTCGACATGGCCACCGATTCTTCGATGCCGGCGAGCACACGGATCGCCGAAGCCGCCTCCTGCAAAACATTGCGTGTATTCGAACTCGGCGGCGCCTGGTCGCCGCAGCGGGCGTCAAGTATAGCGGCCAGACGGTCGAAAGCGGCGATGCATTCCGTCAATACCTTCAGGTGGCCTGACATCTCTGCGACACCGGCCTCTGCCGCGGCCTGCTGCAGCTCCTCCCGCCGTTCCGTTTCGTTCTCCCGTTGCGCGAGCTGGAAATCCCACAACGAAAACTGCCCGAATTTACCGCTTGGAATCAATGAGGTCAGACGGATCGCCTGAATGATCGTGCCCTCGCCGCCGACGCCGTTCAACCCCGCGAACGGTGCGAAGCGTTCCTCGAAATCCGCATCCCCGATCGAATGCAGTGCATCGAAATAGTTGTCTAAAAGCGACACGATCCCCGTATAGACATCGCGCAATCCCTCGAACCCACGCAGCCGAAGCTGGGCTTCCGCAAGCCACGCCAATACTTCGATATCTTTACTCTGCGAAGAAAGAATCTGCAATCCGAGGTTGTTTACGTCATGCCAGGCAGGTGAAAGTCCAATAGTTTCCCCCGGCACTACACCGCGCTCTGCGGTTCTTGCGGCGTTTCTTGCATCCTTAATTCTATAATATAGCTCGCGCGATACAGTATTGATCCGCACGTTTTCTCCGCATGGATTGTCTTGCGCAAGTGGAGATGAAACTTGGAGAACATTCATGCCATTATTTTCTCCAAAATATCGAGGATAAACCCCCAAGTCGCCATTTTGTGCCCCGTATACTGTGTTGTCAATCGCTCCGGAAGTGTGACGGATTCATGACAACTATGAAAATTGACTATTTGCAAATTAGGGCGGATTTTTTTCTGGACAAGGGTGAGCTACCGCCCTAGTTGTTGCCTCGCATCTCGAAGGCATACTGAATTTCGCTCAGTTTCGACGTAAAAGCAGGACTCGTCGGATGTCGCACATCGATCTCAACCGTCTGATCAGAACGCTTGAGCCGAATCTGCGTGTCGGTCTTGAGACAGCCGCCTCGCTGGCGGCGCGGCATCAGCATCCCGTCGTCGATGTGGCCCACTGGCTTCGATCGCTTCTCGATATCGCGGAATTTTCGGCCGTGTTCGAGGAGCTCAGTATCTCGTCCGAGGCGCTTCGAACCGAGCTTGACGCGGCGATTGCCGACATCCGCCGGGAAGAGGGAGCCTCGCTTGCGCTCTCGCAGAACCTTCTGTCGCTTGCACGGGAATCCTGGCTGATCGCGTCGCTCCAATTCGGCCGCGGCACCGTGGTTTTGGCTGATTTGCTGGGCGCGCTGACAACCGATCAATCGTTGCGGGTGGTGATGAGGGGCATCGCGCCGTCGATCCGCAATCTCGATCGGACCAAGCTTGACAGCCTGTTCGAAAAGGCGACGGCGGACCCGCTCGGGAGCCTATTGGAGCCGGCGCTTTCGACGCCGGCTTTTTCGTCTCAGGAAAACGAATTTCTGCGGCTCTATACCCGCGACATGACCGCTGACGCCCGCGAGGGACGGATCGATCCGGTCATCGGCCGCGACCGCGAGCTGGGCCAGCTCATCGATATCCTGATGCGGCGGCGCCAGAACAATCCGATCCTGGTCGGCGAGGCAGGCGTCGGGAAAACTGCCGTTGCCGAGGCCCTGGCACTGGAGATTGCCGCCGAAAACGTGCCGGACCGGCTGAAGGACGTGAAGCTTCTGCTGCTCGATGTCAGCTTGCTACAGGCGGGTGCTGGCATCAAAGGCGAGTTCGAGCGGCGGCTGCACGGCGTCGTCGATGCGGTGAAGAATTCTCGCGAGCCAATCATTCTGTTCATCGACGAGGCACATGGTTTGATCGGTGCCGGGGGGCAGGCGGGGCAGGGCGATGCGGCCAACATCCTCAAACCCGCATTGGCCCGTGGTGAATTGCGCACGATCGCGGCCACCACCTGGAGCGAATACAAGCGCTTCATCGAGAAAGACGCGGCGCTGACACGCCGGTTTCAGACCGTGCACGTGCTGGAGCCGGACGAGGAAACGGCGGTCCGCATGCTGCGCGGCGTGGCCGAAAGCCTGAAGGCACATCATCGGGTGCGCATCCGCGACGAGGCCATCGTGGCGGCCGTGCGCCTGTCGGCCCGCTATCTGCCGGCCCGGCAGCTTCCCGATAAGGCAATCAGTCTCATCGATACGGCGGCAGCCTCCGTGGCGCTGGCGCGTCAGACCATGCCGAAAGCATTGAAGCTGCTTGCCAATGAAAGCGCTCTCCTGGAGACTGAAGCCGCCTGGCTGGCCGGCGAGCCGGAGACGACCGAGACGGCCGCGCGGCTTGCCGAGATCGCCAAGGAACGGCAGCAGATCGCTTCCGAGATCGAGACGCTGCAGTCGAAATTCGACGAGGAGATGCGGTTGGTACGGGAGGCGGATCGGCTGGAAAGCACCCTCTCGCATGACAGCGCTATTCTCCCGCCGCCGCCGGCAGATCGCCCCGGCGACGAGACGAATGTGGCGCCGTTTCCCCCGCAGGCCATGACGGCGGAAGCTGCGCGGGCTGCTCTGGCGGCGACCGAACAAAGCCGCGCCACCGTTGCCGGCGAAACGCCGCTCGTTTCGCGCGTCGTCGACAAGGAAGTGGTCGCAGGAGTTCTGGCTCGCTGGACCGGAATTCCGGTGGGCAAGCTGCTGTTGGATCAGGTCGAGACGGTAAAGACGCTCGATGCCCGCCTGAAGGAGCGTGTGCTTGGGCAGGATGCCGCGATCGAGCGGATAGCTGCGGCGATGCGCGCCGCCCGCGCGGGGCTTTCCGATCCACGACGGCCGCCGGCGGTTTTCCTGCTGGTCGGCATGTCCGGCACCGGCAAGACGGAGACGGCGCTGTCGCTGGCGGACATGCTTTACGGCGGCAGCCAGTACCTGACGACGATCAACATGTCGGAATTCAAGGAGGAGCATAAGATATCCATGCTTCTCGGCTCGCCGCCCGGCTATGTGGGTTATGGCGAAGGCGGAGTGCTGACGGAGGCGGTGCGTCGCCGGCCGTACGGCGTGCTGCTCCTCGACGAGATCGACAAGGCGCATCCGGGCGTCCAGGAAATCTTCTACCAGGTGTTCGACAAGGGAACGTTGCGCGACGGCGAAGGCCGCGACATCGATTTCAAGAACACCACGATCTTCATGACTGCGAATACCGGCGCGGAGCTGATTGCGGCTCTTTCCGCAGATCCGGATACCATGCCGGAAGGGGAGGCGTTCGAGGCGCTTTTGCTTCCGGAACTGCAGAAGTATTTCAAGCCGGCCTTTCTCGGTCGGACGACGGTGCTTCCCTTCATGCCGCTTGGCCGCGAAACGCTTTCGGGCATCGTCGATATCCAGATCGACCGCATTCGCGAGCGGGTCAGAATGGCTTATGGAACGGCGCTTTCGCTTTCTCCCGAAGCACGCGACGCCCTGATCTCCCGGGCGAAAACGAGCGAAATGGGGGCCCGCGCGATCGAGATGATGATCGCCCGCGACCTTCTGCCGGTGCTTTCGACCTTTTTCCTCGATACCGTTGCGGAAGGGCGGAAGATTACCGGGATTACCATCAGTTTTGACGGCCACCGTTTCGGCATCGATGCCGAGCGGGCGAGGGCCCAACCGCAATTCGCCAAGCCGGCGGAAAACCGGCCGGCGGATGAAGAAGCCCCGGTCCGGAAACGCACTCGGGGAGCAGGAAGAAAGGCAAATGCGCCTTAGACGCAACTAGGCAAGTCAAACGATCACAGGAGAGCTGACAGCATGCCGATTTATCTGCAGATCGACGGTATTCAGGGCGATGCAACCCATGAGCAGCACCGTAAGTGGATGGATATCGAAGCCATTCATTGGAACGTCTCACGCAACATGAACACGTCTGCCGGTTCCGCGGCAAACCGTGAAGCTTCCGAACCGACGGTTTCGGAAGTCATTCTGACCAAGGTCAGCGACTCTTCGTCGACCAAACTCTTCCAGGAAGCCTGCTCGGGCCGCACCGGCAAGCGCACGGTGATCCATCTCGTGACCACCGGAAATCCCGGTGACACCTATATCGAATATGCGCTCACCAATACCCTGATTGCCAGCTACTCGATCGATTCGAACGGCGATCGCCCGATCGAAACGATCAAGCTCAACTTCACCAAAATGGAAGTGAAGTACACGCCTTACGACGAGAATCATTCGCCGCAGTCGCCGATGATCGCGTCCTACGATCTTTCCACGGCCAAGGCCGCCTAAGCATCCGCCAGAAGGGGCGCCGGCTCCGTTCGGCGCCCTTTCGTCACCCGCTGCCCGGTTTGGAGGAGATTGTTCCCATGAATGCCCCGGTAATCGATAAGGTGAAACTGACGGACTACCATCTCATCGTCGAAGAAGTCTTCGATGAGAGTGTCTTCGGCATGGTCGCGCCCAGTGCGAAGATCAAGGGCGTGAAGGTCATCGGCACGAGCCATCTGCAGGTGCTGCGCAACGTCTACACGTTAACGATCGGGGAAGACGTCTATTTCAAGGGACGCAAGTTGCAGGGGTCGCCGGGCGTGCGGGAATTCCTGTCGGAATTCTTCGAGTCCGGAACCCAGCTGACCACCCGTCCCAACGGACGGACCGGCGTCCTCCACCGCTATCTCGGCAAAAAGAACATCTTCACCGCGAAGGCGCTGGAGCATTACAGGGCATCCGCGGCGCTGCCGTTTCTGCGCATCTATGGCGAGGATCCGGCCCCGACCCGTCTCCTCTACGGCAATCCTGCGGTCACCTTCATCCAGAAGACGGGTGAGAGGCCGATCGCTGCCGCTTATTTCAACAGTGCCACCAACCGACTGGAACTCCTCCATTATTTCGAGCGGCATATGCTGCTCGACAATTTCCAGAAACGTTTCTCCGAAGCTTCCGCGGCGGCCGTAGGCTGAGAGGTCCCCGTCCATGAACGATATGCCACCCGTCGTGGATTTCATCCAGGCGAGCCGAATCCTCCAGATCGTCTCGCCGCTCGGAGCAGATCAGCTGCTGCCGGAACGCGTGACGATCGAGGAAGGCGTTTCCTCGCTCTTCGAGATTCGGCTTTCGGCGCGGGTCAAGAAGCCTTCCGTCAAGCCGGAAGAGCTGATCGGCCGGCTGATGGATGTCTCCGTGGAGGTGGAACAGGGAGAGGGGGAAGGCGGCGGCGTGCGTCGTCCGTTCAATGGTCTGGTGACGGAACTCAACGAGGGGCCGCCGGTGACCCGGGGTCTGCGCTCCTATTCGATGGTGCTGCGACCGCAGATGTGGCTCCTGTCGCGGCGGTCCGACTGCCGCATCTGGATGGATAAGACCTCGATCGATATCGTCGAGACGCTGTTTTCCGAACACGGCATTCCGGCACCCGACGTGTCCGGCATCGTCACACCTCCGCCACCGCAGCATTATTCCGTCCAATGGAATGAGACGGACCTCGCCTATCTTACCCGCCGGTTCGAAGAGGACGGGCTATTCTACTGGTTCTCCCACGAGGACGGAAAGCACAAGCTGCATGTGGCCGACAGTGCCAGCTCCTGGCTCGGCCCGTCCCTCTCGGCACAAGGCGAGGGACGGATCCGTCTGGCGCAAGGCTCTTCCGACCGCAATCATATCAGCGACTGGAGCCGGCGTTATTCCTTCGTGCCGGGCCAGCGTGCCGGGGCGGACTGGAATTTCGAGACGCCGCGCATGGTGCCGGGAACGATGACGCCGTCGCTGGTGCAGATGCCGGAAGCGGCCAGGCGGGAGCTTTACGAATATCCGGCGCGCATCTCTTCGGTCGCGGAGGCGGAGCGGGCGGAAAAGCTCCGCATGCAGGCGAGCGAAGCCGATCATGACCGCGTCTTCGGCGCCTCGACGTCACGCATCCTCGAAGTGGGAAGACGCTTCATGCCTTATGAAGTGGCGCATCCCGATCATGCCTACGAGGAGCATGTGGTCGTCAAGGCGACCTACACCGTCGTCGATCGTTCCTATGAGACCAATACGAACGAGCCGGAATACGCTCAGGAGTTCGAGGCCCTGCCGTCTCGTGTGCCGATGACGCCGCATCGCGAGACGAAGCGGCCGAGGATCGAAGGTACTCAGGTTGCGATCGTCGCTGGTCCCGCCGGCGAGGAGATCCATCCCGACCAGTATGGCCGCATCAAGCTGTGGTTCCCCTGGGACCGAAAGGCGAAAAAGGACGGCTCCGACACGTGCTGGGTGCGGGTGGCGCAGAATTGGGCCGGATCCACCTGGGGCGGGCAAATCATTCCGCGCATCGGCATGGAAGTGATGGTCGCCTTCATCGACGGCGATCCGGATCGGCCATTGGTGACAGGCGTCGTGCCCAATCCGGCCAATGCCGTGCCGTATGATCTGCCGGCCAACAAGACCCGCATGGTGATGCGCTCGAACACCCACAAGGGCACCGGCTTCAACGAGATGACCTTCGAGGACGAGGCCGGCCGGGAGAATATGTTCTTCCACGCCCAGAAGGACCAGACCACGCGTGTGCTGAACGACAGGACGAAGCGTATCGACCGGCATGAGGTGGCCTCAATTGGAGCCAATCGCGCTGTCGAAGTCGGCGGCAATCAGAAACACGAAATCGGCGGTTCGATGAATACAGTCGTAGGCGGCACGGGACCTAGCGCTATGGCGCTGATGGCCGCGGTGCAGGGAATGGCCGGTCAGACGGCGAGCCTTCTGTCGCAGGCGGGCCAGATCGCAGGCGGGGGCGGACCGGCCCTTACCGCCTTTGCCGGAACGCTTGCCTCTTCGGCGCTCGGCTTCTTAAGTGCTGGTGGTCTTGGCAACCGTCAAGGGGTTGTCTCGGGCCCGAACCCGCGTGCAGATGCGGGCACGGCATTGGCCGGCTCCGGCACCGGCGTCGGTGAAGACACCTCCGGCCTCTTCCCTTTTCCCGGCATCATGAACACCATCGTCGGGTCGTTCCAGTCCACGAGTGTCGGTATCGCCAAGGCAGAACAGATCGGCATGAGCAAGGTCACAAATGTCGGTCAGACATTCATGGAGAATGTCGGTAAGGCGAAGAAGCTAACCGTTGGCGAAGAATATGTCATCGAGGTCGGTAAGGCCAAGATGGTGATGAAGAAGGATGGAACCGTGATCATCAAAGGCGTGAAGTTCCATTTCGAGGCGGAGGGGTCCTTCCAGCAGATCGGCAAAGTCATAGACCTCAACTAATTGCTCAATTGATCCCACCACCGGCCCCGCTGGGAGCACCATGGTCAAAGTCGTCAACTTCACGCCTTTCGCGAACCTGCGCTTTTCAAACCGCAATCCCGCCGGCAAGGAGTTCGGTGTCTTTATGGCCAAGACGGCCTGGGACATCGAGCCGGACGGCTCTTGTACATTGTCGAGCGAGCAGGAACCCTTCATCTTCACCGACACCTATCACGGCGAACTCAACGTTTCGGCCCTTCGCTATCCGAGCGATTTCGTTCCCTACAAGCCGCATAGCGATGTCATTTTCGATGCGACCGCCTATGCTCCAGGCGGCAAGCCTGCCGCGGAATGGCTGGTTTCGGTCAAGGTCACCGACGAACTCGGGACGTTCGCCGCTTCCGAGTTGCTGGTCACCGGTCCGCGCCAATGGCGACCGGTCTGGCTGACGCAGTTAAAGGAGGAGCAGAAATTCGACTGGCGCCGTCATCGTGGCCTGTTTCGCGGCTGGGAGCTTTCGCAGCCGAACCTGATCGGGCAGTTGCCTATCCGCTACGAATATGCGTTTGGCGGCAGGGTGGCCAAAGGGTTGGACGAAGATGGGCTTCCGGTGCTGGAGGCCTTCGAGCATAATCCGATCGGTCGCGGACTGATCGACCAGGAATTCACGGATCACACCCATCCAGTCGACGCGCCGCAGATTCTCATCCGCAATGCAGCGCTCGCCGATCCCTATGCGGAGCAGGCCGTGGGAGGTTTCGGGCCAATCCCCCCCGCATGGCTGCCGCGGCGTCCGTTCGGCGGCACATACGACGATCATTGGCTGGAAAATGTCTGGCCCGAATGGGCGGAAGACTATGACTACCGGTTCCACAATTCCGCCCATCCGAGCATTCGGGGCAGCCGCTATTTAAAAGGCGCCGTGACGATTGAATTGCATAACCTCTTTCCAGACAAGCCGGATTTCTCGATCCGGATTCCTGCCTCCAGGCCGGTTGCGGTCACGACCATGAAGGACGGTTCGAACCGGATGCTGGAAATGGCGCGTGACACGGTGTTTCTGGAAATCAGCGAGCGATTCAGGGATGATCCACGCATCTATTGCGTCTGGCGCACACCCTTCGACATGTTGGAGACGGAGGGCCTCAGCTTGCTGTGGGCCAATCCCGAACAAGCGGCACGCCTCGAATGCGAGCGTCTCGAGCCAGACCAGGTGGCCCGTGATCCGGCGCTTCTCGATCCCGACGCCGAAGTGGAGCGTGCCTGATGGCTATCCCGATTTCAGCCCGGCGCGAAGGCACGAACATCATGCATTGCACGGGACCGGATGTCTGTTGGACGCCCATGGGGTCTTCGATGGTAAGGGTGCCGTACATGTCGATGGTCACCCTCGGTTCGGCGGTGAGAACGTCGCGGACGGTTCGCAATAACGGCAAGCAGGACTTCCAGCTCAATTCTCGGGCCCTGGTGGTCACAGGCCACGAACCGGGCGTCGGCAAGGGGGTCAAGGTCAACGGCTACAAATCCCATGCGTTGGCCAAGAAAGGATCCGAGACCGTTTTCTCCGAGGGGTGGTCCGCTATCCGTGATTCCGATCCCGCCTGGATCAACCGCCCAGGACCGGGTGGCATCGAACCGCGTCGCAACATGAGCAATGAGGACGTGCCCATACTTCTCGCTGGAAGCGGCGGGACACCGGGCAACAACCAGGCGCAGAACAAGCAGATCAATGCTCTGGTGAAACAATTCGGATTGACCAAGGATCAGCGCCAGCAACTCCATCAGATCATATCTGGTCAAAATCTCGGTTTTCAGGAAATCAAGCAGATCATCATAGACGAGTTCGGCCAATGAGTTTTGAAAACGATCTGCGGACATTGATCGGAATACCGGTCTCCCAAGCCAAATACATCTTCGGAAGCATTTTCCATCTGCATTTCGCGACTGCGTTGGGCGAGGCGGAACTCGTCTGCAACGGATGCCAATGGGCCGTCTTCAGGGGTAACGACGATATCCTGCTTCACGACGAAGCCGCCCTGTCCAGTGAAACGCTGTCACACCTCTTCGCGGGCAAGCGACTGCGGAGCGCGGACGTGACCGAAAGCATCCTGACGCTGGGCTTCGACGATATCATTTTTCATGCCTTCCTAACCGAAGACTACCACCTCTACCTTCATGACGGCGTGGCCCTCGGCTCGCCCGAATGGATGGCGATGACCGATGCGGCCCGTCAGAGCTTCATGCTCTTCCGGCCGGGAAAGGAAGCGGAGGGCTACGAGTTCTCCACCTATTGCGACCTCGCCGCTCCTCCTTGGGGCGCGGCCTATCTTGCAGCGCAGGAGGCGGCTGATGGGTGATCGGGAGGAGAACGTTCACCAGCGCGATGGCGGTCAACCGAACAACGCGGTCACACCCGCCAATGCCGACGGTCGCGTCGCCGTTGGGGCTGGTGAAAGCATGACACTGGCCGAATGGGACACGCTGCTTGACGACTACCGCCGTCGCGAGCGTGAGGAAGCGGCGGAACTGGATCGGGAAATCCAGGAACTTCAAAACGAACTTAACCAGACCACCGATCCGGCACTGCGCGACGAGATCGCGCGCGATCTTCACGATGCCCGGATCGATCGGCAGGTCCTGCCATACGAGTATCAATATGGCAGCAATCCTGCGAATAGCGGAACGGGTGAATGGGAACCCTATCGCTACGATGATTGGCCGCCGGCTCAGACCTGGGGCCGCAGCAATCAAGGGCTCGCCGATCAATTCACGCGCGACGCGGCCCTTCAGGATCGTGCGCAAGCCAATCGCGATTTCATTCAGGCGTGGGAGAGCAAGTGGAGTGTCCGCGGAATGCGGGCAATGAATGCCATTGCGGAATCCCCTTTGCTCGATATTCTTACATTGCGCCGTGGTAGCATTGCTCGTCAAGGCGGCAGGGAATTGGCGAGGGGGGCATCGCGCAGGCTCGCCGCCCGTATGGCCGCTCGCCGCGCCGCGCGCCGCCGTGGAACCGACAGGGTCGTCCGCCGCCGTCAGGGACGCAGAGATCGCCGGAGACGGCGCGAATGCAGGATACTCGGCAATCCTGCCTTCATGCCGACCGGAATTCCGCTGCATGACGATCCGCAATTTGTTATCCCCGGCCTGCTGGAGGTGTCCGTCACCAGTGCGTTCTATGGCGACCTGAAACATTCGGGCCCGTTAGGCCGCGGGCGCGTTTGCGAATATGATGCGACGATCACCCGGAACGAATCCGGTGGCTTCACCTTCCTCGACGACGACGGCTTTGCGATCAATTTCCCGCTGCCGACGCCCATTCCCGATGGCTGGGTGGCAGGCGATTCCGAGCGCAATATCGAGCTGATGCAGTCGCATAACCGCAGCCTGCTGCTGAGGGAGAACCAGCGCGTCTCGCGTTTCGACAAATTCAGCGATGGGATTTGGCGAATTGCCGAATTGAAGGACCGTCGCAGCAATGTCCTGACCTTCGAGCGTGACAGCGCTGGAAATCTGACCTCACTCAGCATGCCGGAAGGTTTGACGCTGCATTTCTCCTACCGGGGTTCGCTGCGGACCATGGTCGAGCTGGCCGGCGTCGACGGTGAGCGGCGGACCGTCATGCGCTACACTTATGACGAGCAGGACAGGATGACGCTGGCGGATTGCCCTTACGGCGAGCGCCACGAGTTCTCCTATGATGAAGACGGGCTCATCTCCGGCGTCATCCGCAACGGTCGCTATCACGCAAGGTTCGCGCACGACGCAAAAGGCCGAAGGATTCGCACCGAGACCAATCAAGGGTTCCCGGCGACACGGTACGAATACGACGACGTCGATCGGCTGAGCACCTATCTGCCTTCGGGAGACGGCGACCGGGCGATCCGGTTCAAGTATGACGAAAACAACAACATAACCGTCGAGATCAACGCATTAGGTCACGAAAAGCGGACGATCCTCGACGAGGAAGGGCTCATTTCCAGTGTTATCGACGGTGAGGGCAACGAGACGCGCTACACCTACGACGCCGCCGGCTTCGTCAAGACCGTCACCGATCCGGAAGGCCGGTCGACCTATTTCCTCTGGTCTCCGGAAGGCGACCTTCTGATGCAGATCGATAATGCCGGCAAATCCTGGGAGTTCGAGTACGACGATTTCGGGGCCATGGTCCTTGTCAGAAACCCATTAGGTCACCTAACTGAGATACGCAACAATCCGGCCGGTCAGCCCGTCGGGATCAGCCGCCATGACGGGCTGATCGAGCAACGGGCCTATGACATCCACGCGCGGCTTACCGACATTCTGGATTTTCGTGGCGGGCGGACGCATTTTAAGCGCGACAGCTTCGGTCGGGTGACGGAGATTATCGCGCCGGACGGCGCAAAGACCCAATTCATCTACGAGGATCAGCCGGGGCAGGATTTCTTTGCTCCTACCAAGGTCGTCCGTCCGGACGGCGTCGTCACCTATTCGCGGGCCCGTGAGCACGGCCGCATAGTCGAGGAGGTAGACGGCGAAGGCAACCGGACCATTTACGAGTATGATGGTCTTGACTATCTCTCGTCCGTTACCCGGCCGGACGGCTCGGTGCTGCGGTTCTCCTATGACGACGAGAATCGGCTGATATCCGTCAAGAACCAGGTGGGCGCCGAATGGTCATTCATTAGGGATGCAGCCGGCCGGATCGTCGAGGAAGCGGATTTCGACGGAAGAACGACCCGCTATAGTCTGGACAAAGCCGATCGTGTGATAGAGACCGTCATGTCGGACGGGCGTATCGTCCGCTACAAATGGGATCGATCCGGGCTGCTGCTGGGTTACGAGGTCCATACACCGCAGACGGGCGAGACGCTTACCGAAACCTTCGTCTATGACGACCTCGGGCGGCTAACCTCTGCGACGAACCAGCACGCTCAGCTCACTTTTGAATATGACGCGCTTGGTCACAAGACAGCGGAAATTACCAACGGCGTCAGGATCGACAACCGCTTCGATTGCTGCGGCAATCGCATCGAGCGGCGGGTCGGAGCCGAGTTGGCCGCCTATCGCTACGATCCGCTTGGCGCGCTCACCGGAGTTTCGATCAATGACGAGGACCTGCTGTCGCTCGACATCGACCGGATGGGGCGAGAAAGACGTCGAACGACCCCTGAAGGGTTCATTCTGGAAATCGAGCACGACAATATCGGCCAGATGATCCGTCAGACCGCTTTCGGGCCGGAGCAGCGGCATGGGGATAGACAGGCTGTGTCGGGACCTTCCATTCCGCCGATCCGGCGCCGGGATTTTACCTGGAACGGCGTCTTTGCTCCGATAAGTGTCGCGGACCCTTTGTGGGGCCAAAGCGAGTATACCTATGACGAGAACGTGCAGGTCGTCACCGCCGGACATGGCGGCAGGTCGATTTCAGGCAGGCCCCTGCTTCAGCGCGTTTCGGACGACATTCCTGGATTCCCGGGAGACGACCGGGAGATCGAACGGTTTGCCTATTCACCGACCCTCGACATTGCCGCCTCCAGCACCGCCCTGCCGAACCAGCCGCTCGGGCGGCCACTCTCGGCTTGGCAAAACAGCAAGAGCGGAGCGGTTGAGCTGGCATTCGGGCCGAATGGTGAACGCACCGCTATCGAACGTGACCCTTGCGGCCGTATCGTTGAACGGCGCGTTCTGCGCAATGGATTTAGGCCACAGATCTGGCTATTCGGCTGGGACGGACTCGATCGTCTGGTCGCCGTTACCTGCCCGGATGGATCGCGATGGTCCTATGCCTATGACCCATTCGGACGAAGGATCAGCAAGACGCTGGCTGGAGGCGGGAGAGCGGTAGGGGACACGCCGCAACCGGACATGCGTTTCGTCTGGGATGGCGACGTCCTCATCGGCGAGATCCGCAAGGACGCAGCCAGTCAGGATTTCGAGGCTGCGGTCTGGTGGCATCACCTGCCGGATAGTTTCATGCCGCTGCTGCGCCATGACGCAGCTCACGGCGTTCTACATGTTATAACCGATCATCTCGGCACGCCACGAGAGCTTGTCCGGCCGGATGGCATGCTGGTCTGGTCGGCATCCTATCGGCTGTGGGGACAAAGGCGCGGCCTCTGGACGATCGACCAAACCGCGTCGTCCGCCGATATCAGGGTGGCCGGAGGCGGCATAGGGGTCCTACCGGCACCGGTTTTCGACGAGGAGGATCGACCGGAAGCCAGCGACCTCGGCCGGCTATGCCTGTTCGGCTTTCAGGGCCAGTGGGAGGACGAGGAGACAGGGCTCTACTATAATCGTTTCCGGTTCTACGATCCGCTGATAGCGCAATATCTTTCGGCCGATCCAATCAAGCTTCTGGGCGGCCTGCGGATCTTCGGCTATGTCCACTCCCCGACCGGATGGATCGATCCGCTGGGGCTTCAAAACCTTAACAACAACGAAGCGATGGGCAATTTCGGCATCTACCGGATCTATGTGGACGGCAATATCTTCAAGGTGGGTATTGCGGACATGGACCGCGTCACCCAGTCCTCCGGTCTGCCGACCCGATTGCATCAGCAGATCGAGAGGCTGCGACGCTGCTACGGACGGACCCGCGTAACGAACAATATCCGGCGTCTGGGCCGGGTGAAAAAGAAATGCGCCAAACAAGAGGAGGCAAGGCAGATTGCCATCGAGACCCTCGAGAACGGCGGCAATATCCCGCCGGGCAACTCGTTGTCTTATTTTGCGGGTCAACGGACGACGGCGCCGCCTTGCCTCGACGGCAGCTTCCCAAGGGGAACGCCCCTTGATATCGATTGACCGTCACCAGCCAAGCGCGAGATGATTCAATGAAATTGGGTTTCCTCCAGTCGATGACCGACACGAGTTCCGCATTGTGGGTTTCCCATACTCTGATGATGCGACTTGCCGACCTTATTTCGGAGGCGGGCTTCGATGAGACAAAGCGCGCCGCCTCGCACAGGGGATTGGATATCGACATCTGGGTAGACAGCTTGCGAGGATCGGTGCTGGCCACACAACAGGGGATTGCCGCCAGCGCCGACGATCCGGACGTCTTCCTGTATGGCAGGGCGTCCAAGCCTTCCGACTGCGACTGGGTGGAATATTACGTGCGCCTGCGCTACGAGGCGATTACCGGTGCATCCAACAAGCTCGACCGTTTTCTCGAGATGATCAGAGCCGCACTTGGTGCTGTTGCCCAAAAATCAAAAGTGAAGATCATTGCGCTGGATCGGTGGGAGGAGATTGCTGCCACCGTGAGGGAAGAGGTGGCCCGTGATACTTCGCTCCATTTCAATCGAAAGGAAAGCGAGGGGACCATCGTCGTGTGATGATACGACCTTGTCCCCCTTCCGATCATCGCCTCATGTCTCACACCACTCCCGTTGCCCTTTATTATTTCCCCCGCGGCACTTTTTTGTGCGATGAAACTCGCGGGCTGCGGCCAAGGCTTCCATTTGAGCCAGATCGAGGGGTTTCACATTCGGTTCCGTCGAATTGCTTTTGAGTTCTTTCCCGTTCCGGATGTGGAGGTGTAGACGGATGCCTTCGTTGAGCACGACATCATGCATTTGCGCTGGTCTCAGCCTTCTCGTCGGTTACCATCCAATTAGATCGGATAGACTTTGTGTCTTGTCACTGCCTGCCTGAGCGGCGGAACTGCGCGATATTCCTCGCGGAAGAAATTTAGTTTCACCGCGGTCGCAAGTTCGGTTTACGGGCTGTCCTTTGCCAGACCTTGCGCTTCGATCTACTCATTCAACACGATATCCAGGACTTCCAGTTCGGACGGGCCAAACGTGGTTCCCGAAAGGCCTTCATTTTCAGCTGGCTCCTGTGAATAGACCGCCGCAATGTGGGGAGCGGCGGTGGCGGATCGAGTGGAGGATGCGCGGCCTCGGGCCGACATGCGAGCGGCAAGGTTGCGGGAGGGAGAGGAGGGAAGGGGAGCTGTGACGGATTGACAGGGTTGGAGAGAGTCTCCGGCCGGTCCGTCATGGAGAAACGACATGGCACAGGCCATCAAAAAATCACCCTCAGCGCAGCGCGCGACATTCCCTTCAACAAGTTGGTGCTCAGCCAGCAGAATGTCCGCAAGATCAAGGCGGCTAGACGACAAACCTTGCGCTGCAGAGGATGAGCGTCCGCTAATTTGTGACCCCTGCAGAAGCACGACCATAGATCATTCGAGATCAAATGTGTGGTATCCTTGAAGCTTCTCAAGCGGCCGTAATCGGCAATCTCTAGCTTGAAGCGATACCACCGGCTCCGCTCCCAGCAGGACGGGTCCTCCTACTGCCACGAGGCGGACGGGGAGATGAGGGTTACCGGGTTTGGCATTGGTGCTGGAGGAAATGCGCCAACACCGGATCGGTCGCCGCCAGGTAGCCGGATTTCTATTCATTGACTGCGTGCAGTGTAGCCACGAGCTCGGCATTTTCGATCAGAATTGAATGATTGAAATTCACGCCAAATTTGAAGTACAAAAGCAGTAGCGGGTGACCTTTGATCTTGGTACAGGAACTTATTGCCGACCCTTCTATCGTGCCGTCCTTCCTTACCTTACGCTGGGCACGGCGGGCGCCGATGACGCCGCCGCAGGGACCGAACCAGCGGTGGAGCCTGGACTTCGTCTCCGACATGCTCGCCGATGGCAGGCGCTCAATCCGACGGGAAGTAGGGCAACTTTACCACGTCCCATTCCGGTACGGCATTCCTAGCCTGCCGGCCATAATCTCCATTCATTGCGTATACAATGGACGGAGACGACAGCTTTCGCGGCCGCCACAGCCTCTGCCTGCGCCTTCGGACGTGAGGAAGAAGACTGCCGCACCCTCTCCGACGCTCGTCCTATGTCAACTCGCCGCCCTCTTCGGCGCCGAGAGCTGTTGATTAATCCGGAGAGCACGTTGTTCATGCGAATGTTGCGCCCTCCAACATGTCGTGCCGAGATTGCTGGCACATGCGGCTCGTGTAAGGTAGCCGACAAATCTGGACCGAGCTATTGGTCAGCAGATAAGAAAGCTACCGGTCGCTCTCGTGATGATGGCTGCTATCAAGCGTTTGCTGCATCCTCCTTCTCGAAAGGCGCTTTCACCAAGCGTGCCGCAAAGCTGGCGCGCAGGTACTCGGCCGCGGATACAGGCTTGCGGCCGAGGAGCGTCTCCAGATCGGCGGTCTGGCCGTCCCACTCGCCAGCCGTGACGCCATGCACCCATGCGAGCACGAAGCCGGCGGCGGGCTCGGGCAGCCCTGCTGCCATGAGTTGGGCGATGTAGTCCTGATCCGAAACGACATTGTAAGGTACCGGCTTGCCGCTGATTTCCGACAGGATCTGCGCGACATCCTCGAAGGACACGGCGGGGTCGCCGTACAACGAATAGGCCTTGTTCTCATGCCCGGATTCGCTCAGGACAACGGCATGCGCTTCGGCAAGATCGTCACGGCACGCATACGCAGCTTTGCCTGCACCGGCCGGCGTATGAACCCCGGTCTCCAGCGCATTGCCACGGACGTAGAATTCGATGTTGTCGAGAAATGGCGGATGACGGACGAACGTGAAAGTCAGGCCAGAGGACTTTAGCCTCTCCTCGACAAAGAGGTCCTCCTCGGTGACCTGCGGCAGGACAAAGGCAGAGCCGGGCTTGCGAATAATCGGCATAAAGACGATGTGCTTGACGCGCGCTTCTCGTGCCGCATTGATCACGTTTTCATGCTGGCTATTCCGATCCGTAAATGCCGTCGCCGACACGAGCATCACCTTCTCGATGCCTTCGAACGCGCGCACCAGTCCGTCGTAATCGAGGTAGTCGCCCTGGCGGATCTCGATCCCCTCGGCGGCAAGGGCCGCCGCCTTGGCCGGGTCGCGTACGAGGCCGACGAGATTGCTGGCGGGCAGGCGCTTCAGAAGATGTTGGAGAGTCAAACGACCAATGTTGCCGGTTGCGCCGGTGACGAGGATATTTGTCATGGTTTCCCTTTCGTTTGATGAGTCGATGCGGCGCCGTTGCGTAGCGAACCGTGTTGATGGCGGACGTAGGATGAAGGATCAGGCGGCAATCACGATCTTTCCGATCGTTCGCCTGCTTTCGAGCAGCTCGTGCGACGTTTTCATATTTGCGGCGGTGAGGCCGTCGAGCCCGGTCGTCACGATCGGTCGCAGTCCACCCGATGCGACGCGATCGGCGATCTCCGCAAGGATTTCGCCCTGGCTGGCCAAATTGAAGCCGCTGATCACCTTCGCGAACACCATTTCGGTGTACAGCGAAATGGATTTCGATATCAGCGGACCGGCGTCGAACGGTGGCGCGAGATCGACGGCCGACAGATGCCCGAAGGGCCGCAACAGCGTGGCGATCCAGCTCAGACTTCCTGCTGTTCCAGCGGTCGAAAATACCATATCGACCTGGTCGATGCCGGCCGTGCCAAGCTGGGCAATCACATCCCAACTGTGATCAACGATCAGGTCAGCCCCTATTGCCTCACACCATTCCTTCGATTCCGGCCGTGAGGCGGTGGCTATCACGAACGCGGCTGTCTTGGCCTTCAGCAACTGGATTGCCATGGAGCCCACACCGCCGGCGCCGCCGACAACGAGCACACAGTCAACGCCTGCCGGCAAAGTGTCGCGATCGCGGAAAATCGCCTCCCATGAGGTCAGGCCACCGATGGGCAGGGACGCGGCGTCAACGAAAGAAAGGTGATTCGGAATTCTGGCGGCGACGCGATGGTCCACCGCAAGGCGCTCGGCCCAGCAGCCGTCTCGGGTGACGTCGCCGGTGCCCATAATGCGGTCGCCAACAGCGAAGCCTCCGGCCTGCGATCCGATCCCAATCACGACGCCGGCAAACTCGTAGCCAAGTACGACGCGCCCGCCTGCTTCGGCGCTGCGCATGCTTCTGATCAAAGCCTCGCCAGGATTGAGGCCGACTGCCCGTATTTCGACCAGCAGGTCAGCATCACGCAGTAGTGGTTCGGCGACGTCCATCTCTTGAATCCTGAAGGCATCAAGAGTGTGCGCTTTCTCGTAAGCCAGCGCCTTCATAACACGAACCGATCCACCAGGGTGAGGTTAAGACCTGCCAAGGGTCCACCGACCTGCTGCAACCTGCCGCCGATTGCGAGTGTGCCGAGATCGACAGTGGCAAAGCCGACCTGTTCGAGCACGTCGCCGAGCGCTTTCTTAGCCCTCGCAACGTCGCCGGAGAGGAACAGCACAGTTTTCGGTCTGGCAGACGATGCGTCATCGATCCATTGCATCGGGATTGTGTTGAACGCCTTGATCACCTTGGCGCCCACCGCCTGATCGGCAACAATCTCGCTCGATGTGGGCCCTGAGAGGTCGCCGAGATCGGAAGGATTGTTGCGGTCGATCCGGTTGGTGGCGTCGATCAGAATCCGACCGGACCAGTCCGGGACCGACGCAAGCGCCTTTGCCACATTGGCCCAGTCGACGCTTAAAACGACAACGTCCTGATCGGCCGCCTGCTGTGGAGTGCCGGCGGAAGCACCCCGACCCAGCTTGCCGGCCACGGTCTCAGGCCCGCGGCTGTTGCTGAGCAAGACCTTATGGCCGAACGGCAGGACACGGCGTGCAATTGTCTGCGCCACCACGCCTGCTCCGATAAATCCGAACCTCATGGCAGGCTCCTGTAAATCTGCATCCTGCAGCGTGGGGGCGATGACCGTCGATTGTTTTGACATCGACATCGTCGTCCAATCCAGTTAGGACGAAGCAGACTTGAGTTCCAGTACCAACTATTTTGTAAGTATCAAAATTGGGAGATCGAAATGACCACTGCGAATTTCCGGTGTGGCCTGGAAGCGGTTCTGGCGATCCTCGGGGGCAAGTGGAAACCGCTTATCATTTATCATCTTGTCAGCGGGTCCAAGCGCACCGGCCAACTCCGCAGGCTCGTTACCAATGTAAGCGAGAAGATGCTGATCCAGCACCTCAAGGAACTGACGGATGATGGCGTCATTCGCCGCATCGATTTCCAGACAGTGCCTCCGCACGTCGAGTACGAACTGACCGACTTTGGTCGAAGTCTGGCCAGCCGTCTCGCGCCGTTATGCGAATGGGGAACCCATCACGGCGAAGAGGTGGCGATGATCGTTCAAAGGCGGGACCACGCAGTCAATGGGCAGTTTTCAGAGCAGCTAAGCGACCAGGTTTAAGCACCAGTTGCCCGTCGTGTACAAGCTCCTCCGCTCCCGGAAATCGTCTTTCACGTCGCATTCACCGCCTGCTCGATAAGGCGACCAATGACTTAAAACGTGATCGTGGCGAAGGAACCTCCGTCAGGGTTATTGCCCACTTCAAATCGCGCATTATGCCCTTCCGCAATGGCCTTAACGACCGTAAGACCAAGCCCCGAACCGCTTATACCCCGACTATTAAGCCTCTCGCTCCTCCAGAACATATCGAAAGAGGAGTGCTGTACATAGTCCGGTAGTCCTGGACCTCTGTCTCGAATTGTCATGAAGGACTGCCCAGCTTCATCCAGACCGGTATGAACCTCGATTGGACCGTAACTACCCGCGTATTTGCGCGCGTTCTCGAACAGAGCGAGGAGGGCCTGGCGGAAACGGTCCGGATCGATCTTCGCTGGTGCGGGTTGGAGGTCAGTTCGGAAATCGACGGCGTCGCCTGCCGAGGTCTGAAACAAATGCACCATCTCAGAAACATGCAAAGCCAAATCGGTTGTCGTGGTTGCAGTGACAAAGTTGGTCGTGCCTGCCAATGAGAGTGTGTTCAACTGGTCTACGAGACGGGATATGCCTTGTGTTTGCATCAGCAGGGCTCGCAATTGTTCCTCGCTGGCAGGAATGACACCGTCGGTCATGCCCTGTAGATTGCCCTGCAACACGGTAAGTGGCGTGCGCAGTTCATGGGCGACCGCTCGCGTATTGAATTTCAAACGCGTCTCCAGGGCCAGCAATTCGCGGGCCAGGCTATTGATCGTTATCGCAAGCGCTTCCACCTCTTTGGTTGCGCCGGGTTCTACAGTGACCTGGAAATCGCCTTGTCGGATCTTCTCCGCGGCCGCAGTCAGTCGGGTTAGTGGCGCGACGATCCTGTAAGCCAAGACAACCCCAATTACGCTTGTGAGAACGATAAGGGCAAAGCCGAAACCCAAAACACCCTCCACAGGCGATGCATCTGTTGCATCTTCTAACTGCGGGTAGAGGGGCGCTAGCGCGGCGAGGGCTTTTGGATCGGGGATTTCGCCCATGTTCAGGCTCTCGAATGCCGATCTTGCATCTTGAGGTAGCTTGTCCAGGGCCGTTATTTCAGCGTGATCGATGTACCAATCAACGGCGACATAAAGCACCGCTATGGTCACGAGTTGAATGACAGACGTTAATGCTGCTGTCATGGTTGAAAGGGCCGGCCTAGCCACCTGTCGACCTCGCGAAACGATATCCTATACCGCGCACTGTCGTTATATACCCCCCTTGGCCACATTCTCCGAGCTTCCGCCGCAGATTGGCAATGTGCGTGTCAATGGTGCGATCCAGGGCGTCGCTTTCGGGCAAACACGCGTCCAGCAAGGATGCTCTTTCAAACGTCTTGAAGGGCGACCTCAATAAACAAACTAAAAGACGAAATTCTGTTGCAGTCAGCGGCAGTTGAACCCGACCTTTTTCCGTTGACGCAAGTGCGATGTGCGAATCCAGTTGGACTTCGATCTCGTCGTGCCGGATAACTTCACTACCGGCAATACCTCTGGTTCGCTTTAGCACGGCCCCCACACGCGCCACGACTTCCTGTGGGTTGAATGGTTTTGTGACGTAGTCATCAGCGCCGAGCTTCAGGCCTAGCAGTTTATCCGTGCTGTCATCCATCGCCGATACGAATATTACCGGCACAGTGGAATTTCCTCGAACCTTCGTCAGAAGATCGAAGCCGTCAATATCGGGCAGGCCGATGTCGAGCAAGATCAGGTCCGGCTGCAATCTCTGTACATGGGTGAGAGCCGTAAGGCCTGTTGATGCTTTGGTCGTCCTATAGCCGGCTCTGACAAGATACTTTTCCAGAAGAGAGGCTATTTCCTCATCGTCCTCGACGACCAGCACGAGAGATGAAATCATAGTCAAACTCATCGATTTTGACATGTCCTTCCCCGGTTCTCCGTCAAATCTTGACATTCGGGCGAGACAACGTGGTCCTCAACGAGGAGCCACCGATGAGCGTAACTGACCTCAACCACGTTCAAAAAGCAATTTCAAAAACCGTGGGGGACAAAACGTGCCATTTGCCTCCACAGGCGCTTATGCTTTTAGGCTTGGTTTCCCTCATCTTTGCAGCGATCCCGGAACTTGACCTAATTGTGAGTCGCTTATTTTGGGAGCCCGTCGCTGGTTTCATATTCAGTGAAAATAGCACCCTCATTGCATTTCGTGACGCTAATAGGTTACTGCCTTGGGTGGTTGCAGGAGTTGCGATAACCCTTCTAATTCCAAATCCCTTCCTAAGGCACCTGAAATTTCCCCCTGCGCCGCACAAGTTGCTATTTGTGCTCACGTTCTTTGCCGCGGGTCCTGGGCTGGGCGTCCACCTGATCAAAATGTTGGTTGGAAGAGCGCGTCCAAGAGCACTTGAAGAATTTGGCGGCAGCGCGCTTTTTACGCCTCCGTGGGAAATCACCGACCAATGCGTAAGGAATTGTTCCTTCATCTCGGGAGAGGCGGCAAGCGCCTTCGCACTGCTCACGCTTGTTGTATTTGTCAGGCCCAAATACTCGAAACCCTACCTGGCGGTGGTTGGCATTGTGACGGCAGCCTTTTCATTGAACAGAGTAGTGTTGGGAGCCCACTTTTTGTCAGATGTAGTTATCGCTTGGAATGTGATGTTTGCTTTGGCAGTGGTACTCTGGCGATGGTTCTCGAGAATCGCTCCGCAGATCGATGCGATATTCGCCAGTGAGTCCCGCCTGACCTAACAATCAAGTTTGAGCTTCCCCTTGGAGAGGGCGCGCGGAGCCTTCGGTTCTGGTCGTCAATACAGCACCTGTTCGATTTAACGCAGCCCTCGGATGGCTCTGTTGCTTTCAAGAGGCTAGCGGCGACGAGAGCGGGCAAACAAGTCCTCGTAACTCAGCTTTAGCGTTCGTCGTGCCGTTGCCCCCGGGATGCCCTCGGTTTGAACTGTACACCGTCGAAAGGAGACGGAGATGAAGAGAAGCCGGTTCACGGAAGAGCAGATCATTGGCGTGCTGAAGGAGCATCAGGCGGGAACCCGACGGCAGAGTTGTGCTGCAAGCACGGGATCTCGGAGGCAACGTTCTACAGCTGGCGTAACCGCTATGGCGGCATGGAAGTGTCGGACGCTCGGCGGCTTAAGAGCCTCGAGGACGAGAACCGCAGGCTGAAGAAGCTGCTGGCGGAATCGATGCTGGACGTCGCGACGCTGAAAGAAGCGCTGGGAAAGTTCTGACACCCAGGACAAGGAAGCGCTTCGTGGCTTGGGCGATCGAAGAGAAGTGCTATTTGCAGCGGCGTGCCTGCGGTCTGGTCGGGCTCGACCCGAAGACCTACCGCTATGCGTCGCGGCGACCGGACGATGCCGCCGTGCGGACGCGGATGAAGGGGCTGGCGCTTGAGCGGCGGCGGTTCGGCTATCGGCGGCTGCACATCCTGCTGCGGCGGGAAGGCATCGAGCTGAATCACAAGAAGCTGTTCCGGCTCTACCGGGAAGCGCGGCTGATGGTGAAGAAGCGCGGTGGTCGCAAGCGGGCGCAGGGCACGGCGGGCGCCGATGACGCTGCCGCAGGGACCGAACCAGCGGTGGAGCCTGGACTTCGTCTCCGACATGCTCGCCGATGGCAGGCGCTTCCGCGTCGTGGTGGTGGTCGACGACTTCACCCGCGAGTGCCTGGCGCTTTTGGTCGACACGTCACTGTCGGGCATGCGGGTGGCGCGGGAACTGGACGCCATCGTCGAGGCGCGCGACCGACCGCTGATGATCGTCTCCGACAACGGCACCGAGCTGACATCGCGGGCGATCCTGCAGTGGCAGGAGGACAATCGCGTCGAGTGGCACTACATCGCGCCCGGCAAGCCCACTCAGAACGGCTTCGTCGAGAGCCTGAACGGCCGCTTACGCGACGAATGCCTCAACGCGCACCTGTTCCGTGGCATGGCAGCGGCACGCCGCATCATCGAAGAATGGAGGATCGACTACAACGAGCATCGGCCGCACACCAGCCTGCGCGGCCTCACCCCGAACGAGTTGCAACCCAGTCCAGAACGGACCACAAGGAGAACAGGGTCCAGTTATGAAGGACGGCTGATCGGGGGCAACGTCAATCGAAGCCGTCAATATCCGGCAGGCCGATGTCGAGCAAGATCAGGTCCGGCTGCAATCTCTGTACATGGGTGAGAGCCGTAAGGCCTGTTGATGCTTTGGTCGTCCTATAGCCGGCTCTGACAAGATACTTTTCCAGAAGAGAGGCTATTTCCTCATCGTCCTCGACGACCAGCACGAGAGATGAAATCATAGTCAAACTCATCGATTTTGACATGTCCTTCCCCGGTTCTCCGTCAAATCTTGACATTCGGGCGAGACAACGTGGTCCTCAACGAGGAGCCACCGATGAGCGTAACTGACCTCAACCACGTTCAAAAAGCAATTTCAACGGCGCAGCCCTCAGATGGCTCTGTCGCTTTGAAGAGGCTAGCGGCAACGAGGGCGGGCAAAAAGAAGCCTCCCACATCAGCTTTAGCGTTCGATGTGTATTCCTGCGTAGGTTGAATAAGCCATGATCACACCCGCTCTAGTTCAAACTCGTACCGATACCGAAATTCGGGATCGCGCCTCTGCCGTGCTCGTAAAAATGGGCCTGATTGTGTCGGATACGGTTCGTATTTGGTCTACCCGGCCGGCCATCGAAGGTGCGCTGCCGCAGCTAGCCGAGAATGCTTGCACAGCACGTTGTCTAAAGAAGAATGCCTGAAATGATGCAGGATACACGTTTACAGGAACCGCTGGTCCAACTGTCATTTGAGTCCGAGCACCGTTCGCCTGAACTTTCCGTCATTGTACCGACGTTGAACGAAGCACCAAATGTCGAATTGGTCGTCGGCGCTCTTGTCGCGTCGCTACGCGGCATCGACTGGGAAGTCATATTCGTAGATGACGATAGTAACGATGGCACCACAAATGTCGTACGGCTCATAGCTCGCCGTGACGGGCGTGTGCGCTGCATCCGCCGGATTGGCAGGCGCGGTCTTGCCGGGGCAACGATGGAGGGCATGCTCTCGTCATCGGCGCCGGTCATCGCCATCATGGATGGAGACATGCAGCATGACGTGTCGCTGCTGCCGGAGATGCTGCGCCGTGTCCGGGCAGGCGACGATCTCGTGATAGGGAGCCGTTTCTATCATACCGGCAGTGCTGCCGACGGCCTATCTCGCACGCGTCTCGGCGGCAGCCGGGTCGCAACACGGCTTGCCCGAACGTTTCTGCACATCGATGTCAGCGATCCCATGAGCGGGTTCTTCGCCATACGCCGTCCGGCCTTCGAAGCTCTCGCGCCGCGTCTTTCAACCAAGGGCTTCAAGATCCTCATGGATATCCTCGCTTCGACACCACAGCCGCTGAGGACGAGCGAAATGCCTTTGCGTTTTCGCGCACGCCAGCACGGGGTCTCCAAGCTAGACAATCTCGTGGCGGCGGAATATCTCAGCCTCCTGCTGGCCAAATTGACGGGCGACGTGCTTTCGCTCCGCTTCGTGATGTTCGCCCTGATCGGCGGATTTGGTGTTGTCGTCCATCTCGCAACGCTCAAGATGGCATTGGCATTTGGCTTGACGTTCTCGCTGGCACAGATGACGGCGGCCTACGTGGCGATGACCGGCAACTTCTTTCTCAACAACATTCTGACGTATCGCGACCGCAGGCTTAGAGGCTGGCGGCTGATAACCGGATTGGCCTCGTTCTGGATTGTCTGCAGCATGGGCGTCGTAGCCAATGTGGGTGCTGCACAACTCGTCCACGAACAGGCTTCGAAGTGGTGGCTGGCGGGGCTAGCAGGTGCGGCTCTGGGCGCCGTCTTCAATTATGTTGCAACGTCGATGTTCACATGGCGCGCTCGTTAGCGCTGGATCACCGATCACGACACGCTCGATCTCGCACGACTTGATCTCATTGCTCACCGTCCGGTTCTTCAAGAAGTTTCACGCAGATAACGACCATGGAGTTGCAGTCCGATGACAGCGAATGCATCACATCTTCCTGCAGCCCCTCGAAGACAGTTGTCCGGCTCGAAGTTGCAACGAACAGATTACAGCGCTGCCGCATTGGTTATAATGATCGGAACACTTATCCGTTCTGGTCTGGCAGCGCTGCTCGATCCCGGCATCGACGAGGCCTATGCTGTGGCGGTGGCCACGCAATGGCAGCTTTCATGGTTCGACCATCCGCCAATGGTCTTCTGGTGGGTGAAGGCGATGCGGGAGATCGCCGACCCAGTTTTCGGCGGAGACGTGCCGGTGCTGGTACTGCGGCTGCCCTTCGTGTTCGCGTTCACGATAACCAGCGTGGTGATGTTCGATCTCACCCAGCGCCGGTGGGGACTAAGAGCGGGACTGTGGATGGTGCTCGCGCTGAGCCTGGCGCCGTTCTTCATGGTCTCCGCCGGGTCCTGGCTGGTGCCGGACGGCCCCCTGGTTCTGTTTCTGTCCCTGACGGCCTGGCTGCTCGACAGGATCCTGTTTTTCGAACGCGCTCCGGCGAGCGAACGCCGCCTCTGGCTTGCCGCCGGACTGACGCTCGGGCTTGCCGGGCTTTCGAAATACCACGCTGCGCTATTCGCTGTCGGCGCGGCGTTCTTTATTCTCGCGACGCCGCACCGCCGTCGCCTCATGACGCCTGCGCCTTGGCTGGCGGCTGCAATCGCCGGGCTTGTGGCATCGCCGGTGCTCATCTGGAACGGGCAGCATGATTGGGTCTCATTTCTTTTCCAGTCATCGCGCGGTGTCGGCTCGGGCGGTCCGAACTGGTCCGGGCTCGCTCGTTCGGTGTTCGGGCAGGCTGCCTATCTCGGTCCATGGACGTTGATCGCTGCGCTCGCAGCAACGATCTCACTGCTTGGGGTGCGCGGTACCCGCGCCGGTCCGGTCGCATTCCTGGCAGCGCTTGGCCTGCCGTCGATCATCCTCTTCACCGCGGTGCCGCTCTGGGGTGGCGATGCCCTGCCGCACTGGCAGATGCCGGGGTGGCTGTTCTTGCTGCCGATACTCGGCCACGCCATTGCCTCACGGGAGGCTCGTCGTCACCAACCTCATCGCGCGGCCAAAGGTTTCGCTGTCGCAGCGGCCGCAGTTCTTGCGTTCGCACTCTGCGCGGTAACGTTGATCCGATACACACCACCGTCATCCCTCGTCGCCCGCCTGGGTCTCAAGACGCTTCTGGTGGAATCATTCACATGGCGCGGGCTTGCCGACAAGTTGGCTGAGCGCGGTCTGTTGCCTCCGCCTGTGACCACGACGCAAGGCCGTCCTTTGATCGTCGCCTTCAACTGGAGGGAAGCTTCACGTCTCGCTGAGGCGCTTGGCCCCCGGGTACCAGTTCTAGTTTTTAGCGACGACCCTCGCGGTTTCGCCTTCCTTGCAGATTCGGCCGCCTGGATCGGCAGCGATGTGTTGTTCATCGGCAGCCCGAATGCCTTTGCTCGTGGCCTGAGATCGGCCCTTCCGTATTTCAGCCGTATTGATCTTCAGGCCCCCGTTGGAGTCGTGATCGGCAATCAAATCTTGTTCGAAGCGGAAGTCGCAATCGGACGCAATCTCATATCTCACTTACCGCTACCGCACCCGCGACGCTAGCGGTAACCCCTTGGCCTCGGCGGTCTGGCTGTTCATTGACCGGTGCGGCCTCAGCTTCGAGGCTGACGCCAAGCCATTCTCCCTTAAGGTAATTCTTCGATGCGGCTTTCCGTCTCCACCATATCACTTTCGTTTCTTGCCGTTCACATTGCCATAGCCGCATCGGTACCGCTCTTCGATGATGAGGCCTATTATGCGCTGTGGGCCCGCGATCTGGCGCTTGGCTATTACGATCATCCGCCCGTGATCGCCTACATGATCCGCATGGGAACCGGCCCCTTCGGTGAAACCCCGCTCGGCATCCGCCTGTTTCCGGTGATTGGTTTCGTTGCCTCGGGATACCTCGTGGGCGATATCGCGCGACGCATGTCCTGTGGCTCTGTGGGTCTGCCAGTGCTCGCGACAACGCTCTATAACCTTAGCCTGCTTGTCTTCGCTCTAGGAAGTTTTGCCACCCCCGACGCGCCCTCCGCCTTGTTCTGGGTTGCCACACTTTGGGCCGCAATCCGCGCGGTCAACACACCTCCGGATACACGTTCGGCGATGCTATGGTGGATCTGCACAGGTATACTCATCGGGCTCGGCTGCTTGTCGAAATTCACCAATGCCTTTCTGGCCCTCGGATTGCTGGCCTACCTGTTTGCTACGCGAAAAGGCCGCGGGTACCTGCTCACACGTCTGCCCTATATGACTGTGGTCGCGGCGCTTCTGCCGCTTCTGCCCTATCTTTTCTGGAATCTGCAACACGATTGGCTCGGCTTGGAACGCCAAAGCGCGCGGCTCGTCGCTTCAGGCTATTCGATTCGTCATATAGGGGAATATGCTGCGCTGCTGCTCCTGGCACCGACACCATTGGTCACCTGGTCTGCCTTCCAGGCTCTCAAAGCCCCGCCAAAGGAAAGCGCGCTGTTGATCTGGAGCTCCGCTCCGCTCGTGTTCTACTTCGCCTATCACGCCACCCATGCGTCAGTTCAAGCCAATTGGATTGTGCCGCTACAGGCGCTCTTCGTCATTCATGCGGCATTCGGCCTGGCTCAAGCGCAGTCGCCGCGGCCTTGGATCAAGGCCACCTTCGCGACAGCATTGTTACTGAGCGTCGGTTCAGTCGCGACCGCCTTCAATCCGGTCACCCCAATCGGTGCGGCGGACAATCCGCCAAATCAAACACGTGGTTGGTCTGCAACTCAAGACGCCATCGCTGAACTGCTGAAGGAAACGGGCGCAAGATGGATCGCTACGACGGATTATGCACGAACCGGATCGCTCGCGCTTCGTTTTCCTCACGTTCCCGTCTGGTCCGTCGCTGAACTGCAGCGCTACGGCTTCCGTGGCAACTTTCCTACCGAACTGTGCACCGCCCCCGGCCTGTTGGTCGAGCGCGTAAGCTGGTCGGAAACGAAGTCTCAAAACGCCCCACGTCTCTTCGGGACGGTCGGCGCCACGTATCCAGCCATCAGAACGCAGGGCGACGCTACACTGATGCGGTATCATCTGACACCCGTATGCGAGGTCATATTACCAGATTTGTGCCCAAACCTACGTAGATGCAGGCTGCGCCACCACCATGACCGGCCAGCGTAGAAAGCCTGCATTGAGCGTCATTATTTGGCGCGTGGAGGTGGATGCCGATTGAGACGGTGGTGCGAGTCTCCGTGCGCGTTGTCCGCTTGGACGCTCATGCACCTGCCATCCACACGGTCCGAAACAAATCTTGGTATTCGGTCAGAGGCCTGGCGGTCCTATCGCGCCGCGAGGACGACGAAAGAATTGGAGATAGCGAGTTTGGCAAGTAACGGTGCGAAGACAACTTTAGGAAAGCCCAGGATCCTGATCGTGGAGGATGACCGGCAAATCGCTGAAATGCTGCGCGAACTTATCGCGAGGATCAAAGGCCTTCTGCGCCGCTCGACCCATTCATCGCTAAGAGAGCCGCGACCGGCGCCACGGCTCTTGCGCTTCGACGGCTGGCAGGTCGATCCAGCAAGGCGGCAAGTTCATGATCCAAACCAAGCCAGAGTTGCTGTGACCACCCACGAATTCGACCTCCTCCTAGCCTTTTGCCGCAATTTCCATCGAGTCCTCCCCCGCGAGCAACTCCTCGCAGTGACCCACGCCGGAGCCGCCGGTCCTGTCGAACGAAGCATCGATGTCCACATCAGCCGGCTGCGGCAGAAGATCGAGAAAGATCCGCGCGATCCGGTGCTGATCAAAACCGTTCGCCTCGGCGGATACACGTTCACCGCCCAAGTAGAAGAAGTCGATGCTTAAACGTCTTCACCGCATCAGCATGACGATAAGGGGGCAAATCGCAATCATCATGATGATTGCACTGGTGACCATCAGTATTATGGGCGACGCGTTGGAACGATGGGTAACCAACGATTTGGCTGTGACGAATCTTGAGAACGTTGCCCGTGAACTCCATACGGTTGCCAACCTTCTTGATCACGCCTCAGCGCAGGACCGAAGCGTAATAATTGCCTCGGCTCGCCGGGCCGGATGGGACATTCAACTGATGCCTGTGACGACGATTGCCCGCTTCAAAAATAATCCCAGTGATTTTCTCGAGGGCGCGACCGACTGGCTGTTCCCTTTTGAAGGTCCGCCGCCGCTCGGCGGCTGGCGGACCTTTCTCGACAATCACCGCGTCCTTGCCGTCCGTGTCGACGACGACACCATCGTCATGGCATCTGGCTTTTCCGAAACGTTTCTGACCAGCGCAATTCAGGGCAATCGGCCATACTATTTGGTCGGTTTCGTCGTGTTGGCTCTGCTGCTTTTCGCTTTCGCAATCCGTGCGATTACGGAACCGATCCAGCGAATTGCGCATGCAGCGGCGGTTTCGGACATCACCATCGGTTCTCCCGTATTTGAGGAGAAGGGCACCATCGAAATCGTGGCGCTGGCACGCGCATTGAACGGTATGCGACGGCGTATTCGTCTGATGCTCGAGAGCCGCACTCGCATGCTGCGGGGGCTCGGTCACGATCTGCGCACACCACTGACGCGCCTGAAGGTGCGCATTGAGCGCATGGACGACAGCAGCACAAAGGACGCACTCCTGTCCGATATCGAGCGTATTGAAACACTACTTGTCGCGAGCCTTAACTTTTTGAGGAATGACTGCGCAAGCGAAGCCACCGAACTTGTCGATGTCGCCAGCATACTGCAAACTATTTGTAGTGAGTTTGCCGACGTCGGTCACGATGTGAGTTATGCGGGTCCGAATAGGCTGATTGCCACGTGTCGTCCTCTATCCATCTCTCGCGCAGTAACCAATCTTTGCGACAATGCGGTGAAATTCGCCCAGGAGGTTAAAGTAACGCTGTCTCGGCAACCTGGCTTTCTCGTCATCGTGGTCGAAGACGATGGACCGGGTATTCCTCGCGAACTGCAAGAGCGCGTGCTTGAACCGTTCTTTAAAGTCGATCAGTCGCGATCGCAGCCGGGCTTCGGGCTTGGATTATCGATGGTTGCCGATATCGTTCAATCTCATCATGGCGAGATTACGCTAGAAGAGCGGAAGCCGTCTGGTTTGCGCGTCGTACTTAGCCTGCCACAAAGCTAGCAGGTCGGCTTCCTGCTTTCTAATTCCCGGCGACACGCGACTAATTACCAATAGTTATAGTTTAGACAGGGTCCGATAATGCCATGCAACATATCGGCTGATCAGACCGCTGCCCCACTCAGAGAGAGTTGCTATACGGCCGTCCCTTCCCCCTCGGCGAACCCGCTCGAACCCGCATTGTAGGGTCAGCGCCAAAATCTTTCTCAGCCGCTTGGAAGACATGTGCTCGATGCTCTGAACCCTTCAAACTGGACCAGTTTGGGCTCGAGTTTTCCGGTTGCATTTTCCTGGCCGGGAAAGGAACGGAAGACGATGAAGGCATCGCAGTTTTCGGACGCACAGAAGGCGTTCATTCTGAAGCAGGATGATGAAGGTGTGCCTGTGGCGGAGATCTGCCGCAAGGCGGGAATTAGCCA
>NZ_JBLFFK010000024.1:0-85228 GCF_051400715.1 Neorhizobium descurainiae | reverse complement strand
CCGTCAAACCCAGCCTTCGAAATCGCCTCCAGCTTCTCGGGAAGGTCCCCGCTGATCGATACCGTCGCTATCGACGTCTTCATGGGAAGCTCCTCCGTTGAAAATCACAGCGCCACGCGGAATTCCGGCCGGCCTCGAATGCCGACATCGAGCACGAGAACTTTTCCCGCAAGCGGCTCGGCCGCACGCTCCTCCGGCGAGAGCGGCTCGCTGGCAGACGTCACGTAAAGCCTGCCGAAATCCCTCCCCCCGAAACAGCAGCAGGTGGGGTAGGTAACGGGCAGTTCGACCACCCGTGACGCCTCGCCTTCGGGACTGTAGCGAACGAGACGGCCGCCGGCATATTCCACATTCCAGACATAGCCTTCCCCGTCTATGCAACTGCCGTCCGGCCTCGCGGGCGCGGTCGTGGTCGCGAACAACCTTCGCTCGCCGACGCGACCGTCGGCCGGATCGTAGTCGCAGACCCAGATCGCATAGGCGCGCGTATCGCCAAAATACATCCGCCGCCGTTTCGGATCGAATGCCAGCGCGTTGGGAATGGCCAGCTTGTTGGCCTCGACCGAAACCTCAAGATCCGGCGAGATGCGATAAAGCGCACCAACCGGGGCATAATCCGTCTCGCGGAGCGTTCCAACCCAGAAATTGCCGGCCGAATCGGCGCGGCCGTCGTTCTTCCGATGTTCTGTGGCTCCGGGTTCCGGGTCTACGAGAAAAACCTGCTCGCCTTTCTCCGGATCATAGGCGAAGACGCCGTTGTCGCAAGCCAGCACCAGGCCGCCGATTCGGCGAAGGGCAAGCGATCCGATCCGCCGCGCCGCCACCGGATGCCGCAGGCAGGCCCCGGTGCTCGGATCATGGCTCCATAGCGCCGGCTCGAGTACGTCGACCCACCAGAGCCGGCCGCTGCGCTCGCACCAGATCGGGCATTCGCCCAATCTGGAAGCTGCCGAGTCGAGCGTCTCGATGACCATGCTAGGCCTCGACATGTCCGCCAAGGAAGAGCTGGCCGACGCGCGGATCGGCCAGCAGTGCCGCAGCCTTGTCATACATTCTCGTCTGACCGAGCTCGAGCACCAGCCCATAGTCCGACATAGCCAGCGCAGACTTGGCGTTCTGCTCCACCATCAGGATCGTGACGCCCTGGTCGCGAAGCCTGATCAACGTCTGAAAGACCTCCTGCACCAGGTTGGGCGAAAGCCCGATCGACGGCTCGTCTATCAGGATCAGCTTGGGATCGAGCAGCAGGGCGCGCGCGACTTCGAGCTGCTTCTGCTGGCCGCCGGAAAGCTCTATCGCCTTCCGATCCCGAAACTGGCGCAGCATGGGAAACTGATCCATGACAGCCTCGATCCGCTGACGCACCTTGGCCTGATCCGGTGCCGTTATGCCGCCGAGTTCGAGATTGTGATAAACGGACAGTTGCGGAACGACATTCCGTCCCTGGGGCACATAGGTCACGCCGTGCGAGATCATTTGCCTGGGCGTCTGGCGGGTGACGTTCCTGCCGTCGAGAAGAATCTCGCCGGAGTGGATGTTCAAAAGGCCGAAGATCGCCTTGAAAACCGTCGACTTGCCGGCCCCGTTCGGCCCGATCACCGTCGTGATTGATGCCTTCGGGATTGCGAAGGAGACGCCGTTCAGAATGGTGATCTTGCCGTAGCCGCCGTGGATATCCTTGAGTTCAAGCATGTTCAGCCTCCGAGATAGGCATCAATGACCATCTGGTTCGCCCGGATATCTGCCGGCTTGCCTTCGGCGATTATGCCGCCTTCCGCGAGCACTATGATGCGCGTGCACAGGCTCATCACGAATTCCATGTTGTGCTCGATGACCACAAAGGTCGTGCCGTGTTCGGCGTTGTAGGCCGTCAACCGCTCCTTGAGATTGGCGAGCATGGTCAAGTTAACCCCACCTGCCGGTTCATCGAGCAGCACGAGGCTCGGCCCTGCCATGAAGGCCATTGCCGCGTCGACGAGTTTCTGCTGGCCGTAGGACAACGAACCGGCCAAGGTGTCGCGTAGATGATTCAGGCGGAAAAACGAGATCAGCTTGTCCGCCTCCTTCGTGAGGCCGGCATCGTTCGGGCCAAACAGCCGCGACACCATGGTGCCATGATGCTCCTGGCCGGCTAGGATGATATTGTCCAGCACGGTCATTTTCGGGAAGACGGAAAGCTGCTGGAAGGTACGACCGACACCCAGCCTATTCAGGTCCGAGGCACGCAAGCCCGAAACATTGCGGCCGTTGACTTCGACTTCACCCGTATCCGGCCTAAGCTGACCGAGGATGCAATTGAACAGGGTCGATTTTCCCGAACCGTTCGGGCCGATCAGCCCCAGGATCTCGCCTTTATGAACTTCGAAAGAAACGCCGCGCACCGCGCGGATACCGCCGAAGCTCTTCTCGATATTGCGGACGGAAAGGATCGGCGTGCTCATTTCAGGCTCGCTCCTTCCTGCATGTCGGCACGCACCTGCTGGCGCGGCCAGAACTTTTCACGGATACGACCCCAGACGCCGATCAGGCCCGAGGGGACGAAGACCAGCATGACGATGACAAGCGCGGAATAGATGATGAGGTAATAGCCTTCGGTAAACCGCAGGACCTCCGGCAGAAGGATAACGACGCCGGCGCCGAGGAAGGGCCCGAAAAAGAAGCCCGCACCGCCGACGACCACCATCAGCAGGATGCGCAACGAATGAGCCAACCCGAACGAGCCCGGCTCGATGAATTGCACCAGCGGCGTGATCAGGGAGCCGGCCAGCCCGCCGTAGGTGGATCCGATCGCAAAGGCGAGCAGCGTGAGGCGACGGGTATCGACGCCGAGGCTTTCAGCCCGGATCGGGTTCTCGCGCAACGCCTTGAAGGCGCGTCCCCAGGGTGATCGTACAATGCCCCACATTGCCAATGAGGCAATCACGGTGATCCCGAGCGTGAAGTAGTAGAAGTGCAGCTGCTTCATGGTCTTGAACAGGAAGAAGTCCGGCCGCGGCATGCCGACAAGGCCATAGCTTCCACCCGTCAGCCAATCCTCGTTGCGCAGCACCAGGAAGACCAGCGTGTTGAAGGCGAGCGTCACGAAGGCGAGGAAGTGCCCTTTGACACGCAGCGCCGGGTAGCCGAGCAGCAGTCCGATCACGAAGCAGGCTGCCAGCCCGATCGGCATGGCAAGCACCCAATGCCATCCTGCCAATGTCAGAAGCGCGGTCGTGTAGGCGCCGATCGCCATGAACGAGGCCTGCGCGAGCGAAATCTGGCCGGCGTAGCCGAGCGTCAGGTTGAGGCCCATGGCTGCGATCGCAAAGATCAACCAGGAGGTCAGCACGTAGATGATGTAGTTGCCCTGCCCGATGGGCAGCAAGACGGCGATGATGAGCAGTGCGAGGATCGCGACCTTCGTCGCCAGGGAATTCATGCGCATTAGACAGCCCTCCCCTCGGATGTGCCCATGATGCCTTGCGGCCTGATGAGAATGATGGCGATCAGGAGAACCAGGGGCAGCGCCGCGCGGTATTCGGCAGTCACATAAGCGGCCGTGAGATTGTCCAAAACGCCGATCAGCAAACCGCCCACGAGCGCGCCGCGGATCTGGTTGAAGCCTCCGACGATCGCCGCGATGAAGGCTATCAGGCCGAGCGTTTCGCCGTTCGAGAACTTTGCGAGATAGATCGGCGTGATGAGGAACGATGCGAGGGCGGCAAGGGCGGCGTTGATCAGAAATGTATAGAGGATCATCCGCTTGACGTTCACGCCCAGAATTTCGGCGACGGCCGGGTTCTGCGCGGTGGCCTGCATGCAGCGCCCGATACGGGTGCGATTGAGAAACAGCGTCAGCAGAACCACGATAGCCAGCGATATCGCCAGGTTGAACAGGTCCTGCGTCGACAGGATCGCGCCGAAGACATCGACGGGATCGTTGGGAAACACGGACGGGAACGGCTGGGCTTCCGCAGAGTAGAACTCCTTGACGCTTTCCTTGAGCAGAATGCCGAGCGCCATGGTCGCGATGATCAGCGTTATGCCGCCATGTGGCAGGATCGGTTCAACGATCAGCTTCTTGAAAAGAATGCCCAGGACCACAAGCGAAACGGCCAGCCCGAACAGCAGCGCCGCCCACAGGGGCATGCCGAACAGGCTGATGCCGATCAGCACGAAGAAAGCCGGAAGCATGACGAATTCGCCCTGGGCGAAATTGACGGTCTGAGCGGCCTGCCAGACCAGCGTAAAGCCGATCGCGACAAGCGCATAGATCGAGCCGGTCGCAAGACCGGACAGCAGGACTTGCAAAAACTGGGACATAGGTGTCTCTTTCGGAAATGGACCGCGGCAGCTCGAACCGCCGCGGTGAGACCGACGTCGATCAATTGGCGGGCACGGCGCCGATGACGACGGGCGCGCCGTTCTTGACCTGCACCATGAAGCTGGGGCGGGACATCTCGCCACGGTCGTCCCAGCAGGTATCAAGCAGGATCTTCGGATGATCGGCGGCCTTCAGGCAAAGACCATGCATCTTTTCGGAAAAGGCCTCGCCGTCGAACTCGCCCACCAACTCGGTGACATATTTCGTCGTCCAAGCGCCAACGTAACCCTTGATCGCGTCATGGGTTGGCTTACGCTTGAATGTCTCCTCGAACTTCTTCGAAAAAGCACCGATGCCTGGAACATCGGTTGCCGTGGCCGTCACGCCCACATGCGCGATCGCCCCTTCGGCGGCACCTCCGGCCAATTCGATGACCTTGGCTTCCGTAAGCGTGACTTCACCGACAAGCGGCATGGCGAGCGACTGCTTTTTCGCCTCGATGAGAAAACGGGCCGATTCCTCCTGGTTCATGTAGACGAAGATCGCGTCAGGTGCGGCCTGCTTGAGCTTGGCCACGTCAGCGGCATAGTCGGTCTGCGCCTGCTCGGACGGCACGTCCGCAATCACTTCGATGCCGGCCGTCTTCATCTCCTCGATGAAGACGTTGCGCCCGCCCTTGCCGAATTCGTTGTTCACCCACGCGACGGCAACCTTCTTGGCCTTCAGCGTATCCTTGAAATAGGTCGTCAGCGCCGGAACGCCCTTTTGCGCGCCCGACGACGTGCGAAATACGAAAGGGTTGCCCTTCTCGACGATGTTCGGCGCTTCCGAGCCTACGAACTGCGGAATGCTGTTCTGCTGGGCGACGAGCATGTTGACCATGGTGGAACCGGAATAGATGGTTCCGAGAATGGCATAGGCGCCGGCATCGATCGCCTTCTGCACCATGGCACGCGAGACCTGGGGGTCGGTCTGGGTATCGTATTCCGTCAGCTCGACCTTTCTATTGAGGATGCCGCCCTCGGCATTGATTTCCTCAACGGCGATCTTGATGCCGTCCCGCCAGTTGGTTCCGGACGGGGCGCCGGGACCGGAAAGCTCGGCAACCATGCCAAGTTTGACCGTCTCCTGCGCCAGCGCGGTTCCGGCGGTGGCCATCAGTACGGTTGATAGTGCAAGCAGGTATTTGCGATACATCGAAGTCCTCCCGATATAGATTGGTCGCCTGGTACTTACCTCTCCGTCTCCCTACATGCGGTGATAAGACATGGGAACACGTGAAGAGGCGAAACTTCAATTTGTCATGGGATATCCCCTGACGGTGCCGGCCTGGCGAGGAGGAACTCGACGAGCGTTTCCGCCTGCCCGTCGAACATGCCTCTCCCCGTCATCGTGCCGCAGCCGCGCTTGCGGGCCTCTTCTATCAATGGTGGAATCTCAGGCTTGGTGACCACACAGGCCACGAACTGCCACGCCTCCAGTCTTGATACGTCTACCGGCAACGGATCATCCGGCAGCATGCCGAGCGGGGTCGCATTTGCAACGAGATCGTATCCCGATGGATCGGCGCTTCCGATGGTGATCTTGCCTGGGAAACGCTGCGTCAGCGCGGCGATGACGGCATCCCGGCGCATGATATCAATGTCGTGGATCGCAAGTCCTGCCGCACCGCGTATCATGATCTCGAGGGCAATCGCCGAGCCGGCACCGCCGCATCCCACCAGCAGCGCCCGGCGTTCGCGAACATGGAACCCTTCACGTTCCAAGCCATTGAGATAGCCGAGCCCGTCTGTATTGTCACCGATCCAGCCGTCATCGGTCTTGCGCACCACATTCACGGATCTCACGAAATCCGCGCGATCCGTTCTCATTTGGCAGAGGGCGTAAGCGGCGTTCTTGTGTGGGACGGTTATCAGCATCCCGCCGACATTGCGGATCGCATGAAGCGCTTCGAAGACCTTGGGCAAATCCGGCGGGGACACATGCATCGGCACGCAAACCGAATCGTCGCCCCGCTCCGCCAAGATCCGCGTCAGGCCGCTCGGAGAACGCACCTGCGCGATCGGATCACCCAGAACCGGGAAGAGCCTGGTACTGCCCGAAGGAATGACGCCTGTTATCTGCATGCTCCGCCCTGAACCTTAGCTGGGAATGATGTCCTGCCGAGCTCCGGCTCGGCCAAGGATGCTCACTTCGCATCTCAGCTCCCATGCACCTTAGCGGAAACGGACGATGATATCGCCTACCAAATTCGACGACATCCATAACATGATGTTAATGGGTGCCGACACTTCGACGTATTCTGCTTTCCTGGGTTTTGGTCGAGCTGACTGCGGTCATTTCGCGGCGAAGTTCCTGCAGGAAATGTTCTGCATAGACTGAGAGGGGCAAATCCCTGCGATAGGCGACATAGGTATGGAAAATGCTGTCGGCATCGATCTCCAGCCGTTTCAGCCCACGCACGACGTCGTGCGCTACCGTGAATTCATCGATGATCGCGATCCCGAGGCCGGCTGCAACGAGGCTGCACACCGTCGTGCCAAACCGTGCCTTGACGTTCATCTGATAGTCGATGCCGGATTTTGTAAACATGGCGGCCATGATCGCGCCGTATGGATCCTTGGGATTGATCCCGATCAGCGGATGCTCCGCCATTTCCCGTGGCGTGATCTTTTCCCGTTCCGCCAGCGGGCCGTTGTCGGGAACGATGCAAAGCAGCCTGCCGCTCGCCAGGAGCTCGAATTCGATAAGCGGATGATCGAAACGGGACGAGATGGCCACGAGTTCGCCACGCCCCAGCAGAAGGTAGTCGATCGCCTCCTCGATCTTGAGGATGTTCACGTCGAGCCCGAGGTCTGGAAACCGCTGCCGCACCTGCGCAATCGCTCTTGGCACCATGACGTTCGCGATGCTCGGAACAGACGCGATGCACAGTTCCTGACTCCGCCCGCGTCCCAGGTCGGCGACCGCCGATTGCAGGTCCTCGATCTTGCGATGAACCGTATCGAGAAGGTCGAATATGTTGCGAGCTTGCGGCGTCGGCACGTAGCGTCCGGCCTGCCTGTCAAAGAGACGAACGCCAAGAGAATCCTCGGAATATTTCATCAGGCGACTGATGCCCGGCGCCGAGACATTCAACAGGCGGGCGGCTCCCGCGATGCTTCCCGTGACCATGATGGCGCGAATGACTTCGATTTGACGTAAAGTGAGCATGAATGCTCCCCATTTAGGCAAGAACAAAAGCCGTGCATGCGGCGGCATTCGACCGTAACATCATGTTATGGGTCCTGGCTCGTTTTATATCTGATGAGGAAAGCCTCGCATGAAGGCCTCACTGCTTGTATTCGGCCGGAACTTACCTACGGCGCGATCAGCACCTTGCATTCATGGGTGCGTTTGCGCAGCGCCTCGAACCGTTCGGGCACTTGGTCAAGGCCGATTGTATCCGTGACCAGCATCTGCGGTTCGGCGCTCCCGGCGTTCAATGCATCGAGGGAGGCTTCGTATTCCTGCCGTTTGAAGAAGGCGGAGGTCACGAGGTTGACCTCCTTCGACAAAGCCCGGAAAGGCACAAACGTATCGGGTCGCGTGCAAAGGCCGAGAATGACGACCGTGCCCCCGATGCGCGCCTGCTCGACGGCCTGTGCGATCAGGCCCGGGATGCCCACGCATTCGAAGACGATATCCGGCTTCCCGCCGAATGCCTCGTCGCTCGCACTAACGGGTTCGGCGGGATTGCAGACGAAACGTGTCGCACCCATGGCAAGGGCGCGCTCCTCCTGATAACGTGCGATGTCCTGCACGACCACTTCGGTCGCGCCGAGACGACGCGCCCAGTAGGCGGTTGCAAGCGCGATCGGCCCCGCTCCGAGCACCAGAACCTTTGCACCGGGCATCAGGCCCGCGCGCATGACGCCATGCAGGGCAACGGCCAGCGGTTCGACGATCGCGCCGTCGGCGATGCTCGCACTGTTCGGCAGGAGCACGCATTGGCGTTCACTGGTAACCGCCAGTTCGGCATATCCGCCGCCCTGCAGTGCCATCCGGCTGCACCAGGCCGGCTCGCCCGCAAGACAGCTGGGGCATTTCCCACAACTCGATATCGGCACGACGGAAACCCGGTCTCCGAGACTGAGGCGCTCGACGCCTTTGCCAAGTGCCACGACCTCGCCTGCGAATTCATGGCCAAGCACGTCGCCGGGCCGCGTACCGAAGGCGGGATCCCCGGTCATGTGCAGGTCGGAGCCGCAAATGCCGCAGCGTCCCACGCGGATCACCACCTGATCGCCTCCCGGCTCCGGGTCGCGCAGCGTTTCGATAGCGAGCGGCCGGCGCAATTGCCGGAAAACGGCGGCGCGCATCAGCGGAACCTCCCCTGTGCCATGCCGCCGTCGATCAGCAGCTGGCTTCCTGTCATGTAACTCGACGCGTCCGAAGCGAGATAAAGCGCCAGCGGCTTGATCTGATAGGTCTCGGCAACCCTGCCAAGCGGCACCTGCGAATCCCATTTGGCGCGCAGGGCCGGATCTCTCTTGAGCGCTCCGCCGCCGATATTGGTTACGAAAGGACCGGGTGCGATCGCATTGACGCGGATACGAAATTCCGCAAGCTCCAGCGCCAGATGCCGGACGAAATGTGCGACACCCGCTTTGGCCGGCATCTAAGGCAGATCGACGATCGCCTCGCAGATCATCGCGGCGTTCGATGACGTGGCAATGATCGAGCCGCCGCGCTCGGCCGCCTTCATGATGCGAACAGCCTCGCGGACGGTGTTGAACATGCCGGTGAGATTGACGGAAAGACTGCGGTCCCAGCGAGCGGGATCGAGCGTATCGACCTGACCTTCCGGGTTGCGGTAGCCGCCCGGATTCCAAAAGCCCGGTCCGGTATCGATCCCCGCATTGGCGAAGGCGATGTCGAGGCCGCCATAGGCATCCACATGCGCGTCGAAAGCGGCGCGGCTCTCCTCCCGGTTTCGAACATCCAGGCGGGCCGAGCGAGCCTCATAGCCGAGATCCCTGAGCCGCGCCGCCTCCCGATCCGCGCCTTCCGCATCGACATCCGTCAACGTCACTTTCGCACCCGCCTCCGCCATCGTCTCGGCATAGGCAAGCCCCAAGCCGGAAGCGGCACCAGTGACGAGCGCGGAGCGGCCGCTGATATCGAACTGTTCCAGAGCCTTCATCGGTATCTCCCAAGATTTCAGGCAGGCATGCCGGACCTTGTGGCCCGGCATGCCCATGTCACCGGCGATCAGACCGTGGCGGCTGCGGAAGTTGCGGCCTTGCGCACCTGCGACGGCGCGGTTTCGCGCAGAAAGAGCGCTGTGATCGTCGCAACCACTGTGAGGCCGACCATGATCCAGAGCGGCGCGGTGAGCCCCGCGGCGTCGGCTGCCATGCCTGCCAATGACGGTGCCAGAACGCCGCCCAGCACCTCGCCCGTACCCATGGTCAGGCCGAGCGCAGTTGCGACGTATCGGGGATCGACGCTTTCAGTCGGCACGGTCGCCATGAACAGCGGAAAAATGCCGTTCAGTCCCCAGCCGAAGAAGAAAAACACGGCAAGCATCCAAAGCGAGCCCTGGTAATAGAGCGCGCCGAGAGGTAACAACAGGCCGAGCAGCGGCATCGCGATCATCACCGGTCGGCGGCCGATGCGATCGGAAAGCCCGGAGACCACGAAGGCACCGATCGTTGCTGAAATGCCGAGTGTGCCCATCAGCCAGCCCATGCTGTCCGGCGAAATGCCACGCACCTGGGTAAGGTAGAGCGGCATGAAGACCCAGCAGACGACGAGATAGGAGACGAGCAGCACGCTGAGGCTGACGCAGATCAGCACGTTGCGCTCCAGGAGCACGCTAGCGATGCTGACTTTCGGCCCTTCCGCTTTCGCGGCCGCCGGGGCTTTCGGTTCGTCGATCAGCCACCAGATGAGAAGCGCTGTCAGGATGCCCGGCACACCGGCGAGGAAGAAGGCCTCGCGCCATCCGTAGGCGGTGGCGAAACCAACCAGCAGGACCGGCGCCACGAAGGAGCCGAGCAGGTTGGAGCCGAAATTCTGCGCCACGCCCTGGGCAAGGCCGAGACGTTCCGGCGCAACTTCGGAAGCCACCATGGCGTGGCTGATCGGCATGATGCCGCCTTCCGCAGCGCCCATCAGCAACCGCGCGCCAAGCAGCAGGGCAAAGCTTCCGGCAATGCCGCTCAGGAACGAGCAGAGCGAAAAGGCGACGGTCGAAAGCACCAGCAGAAGCTTGCGGTTGCCGATCGTGTCGGAAAGCTTGCCGATACCGAAGGCGGCGATCGCCCAGGTGAAGGAAAGCGCGCTCGCCAGGACGCCCACCTGCGTGTTGTTGAGCTGCAGATCCGGCTGGATGAACGGCATGAGAAAGCCGAGCGCATTTCGGTCGAAGAAGACGATGCCGAAGTTGAGGCTCAGCAGCCCGACCAGCAGAAACTGGTACCGGGCCGACCGCACGGCCTTCGGCGAAGGCGTAAATGTGTTATGCATGAAGTCCTCCCAAGGAAGCCCAAGGCCGGGCGCAGCGCGTCCCCTCGCATCTGCGCGGCCGGCCGGAACGTCAGATGTAAAGCTGAGGGTTAATGGGGATTCCGTGTTCCTTGCAGTAGGTCTCGTAGTGGTTCATGAACCACCACACATCCGCCGTGAACGCAAAGTTCGCCTTATCGTCGTAGAAGTCGATCGCGCCCTGCATCCAGCCGAAAAGCTTGGTGCCTTCCGGGTGTTCGGTGACCAGCGTATGGGCCTCCCCCGGCACTTCCTGGATGAAATCGCCGGGGCCGGCGACCCACGGATATTCCAGATAGCGCGCGCTGCCATGCAGGCAGAGCATCACGATCCTGCCGCGATGATAATGCGTGCCGATGACGCCCGGCCCTTTGATCCAGAGGATGTTGCTGTAGATGTTGTTGCGGACGTCAAAGGCGAAATGGCGGATGGCGGCATTCTCTCCGAAGGGAATCCACGGGCTTTCGAGCTCGCCCGAACCGACGAAGGTGCCGGCAGAGCCGCGCAGAGCCGAGAGTTCCTTGTAGGGATCCGGCACGTCGACGATCTTGAAGGCGTTGGAAGGCGGGGCGTTCCTGATCGAAGTATCCATTGTCTTGCTCCTGCTCCGGCACGTCGCGGCAGGATGCGGAGACGCTCGCAGGCCCAAAGGGCACAGCCTTGCGCGATAAAGTCGGATCGGCGGCGCATGACGCACAGGATCCGATAAACCGCCCGTCCTCCCCCACGTGCATGTTTCTCGTTCGGAGGCCTTACCGGCCGCCGGCATCGAACTTGACGAAATGCAATCAGGATCGCGAGGACTGGAGCGAAACGTGAGTAGGACCAAAGCGCAACCTGAACGATTTCAGATGCGTCAGCGGTTAGCGGAATGTCCCATCCGTCAATTGTCGCCCCGCCAACCGCTCGGGTTGGTGCCGAAGCGGCGCCGGAAACAGCGGGCGAAATAGGCGCTGTCGTTGAAGCCGAGTTCATAGGCGATCGACGTGACCGGCATGCTCCGATTCGCCCGCAGCAGATCGGCGGCGCGCGCCAGCCGCCGTTCCAGAATATAGTTCGACGGAGTGGTGCACATGGCAGCGAAGACATTCTGGATCGTCCGCGGGGAGACACCCAGCGCTTGCGCAAGCGTCGTCGTGCGCAAATCGGGCTCACAGAGACGCAACTCAACGAGACCGAGGAGATGAGACCGGAGCGGCCAATGCTCGGCCTCATTTCTGATAGGCGTCGCTGCACCGTGGACGGCCAATGCCAACATGTCGAAGAAGACGCTTGATATGCCGTTTTGCAAATCCAGATCGCCATCACCCTGATGACCCTGCCGCCAAAGCGAGAGCAGGAACTCACGGAACAACCTGCCGCCCGGAGATGTTCCTGGCAGCCGACAGTCCAACTTCTCCGGAAGCGAAGAAAGACGTTCCTCCAAAGCCGCACGCGGCATTTCCACGACGAGCAGCTCGTGATCCCGTGACAGGTCGAATTTATAGCCCGCCTCCGCATCGGAAAGCACGAAATCGCCAACCCCAAGCTCAGCCTGCCGGTATTGATGCGAGAAACGGCTGTGACCGTGATGCTGGAAATGCAGGACAACGGAACGTTCCCCCCGCTTGGAGGCAAAAGGCGCGCGCCTGACGACAGATGCGTCGGAACGCGGCCGGATCATCGTCAGATCTCCGAGAGACCAGCGCCACATCTCGGCGCGAAAACCGTCGACGTCTGTGTCCACGTAAGTTTCGGTGAGGGTCTCACAACAGAGCTGATTCCAGAAATCGAGCCGGCCGGCCGGTTTAACGGCAGCGGTGGAAAACCTTTCGATCACACCCATGAGCGGCTCCTCCCCAGAATCCGTCCGTCGTATTCCCTTTCAGTGCCCGTCAGAAATGCCTCCCCAGTCCTCCATTCCGCATCCCATCTCCTCTTGGCATGCGTCATCAACAACCGCGCATCAGGGCGTTCGACCGAACAAGGCATGCGGAAAATCTAGCATGATGCTGTCTTTCGTCCAGATCATGCGTCGCCGTCACATCTCGAAAGACGGTTGGAGCACACTCACCTGATCTTCCGCCCGCCCCGCGCCCGGAAGCCACGCACCATCAAAGCCCGGATAAAGCATGCAGAAATCCCTACAAGGAACCTCTGGCTAAAGCTTGAAGTGAGGGTTCTTCTCGCGTTCCAACACCACCCTTACGGCGGGTCGAGCGAGCATCTGGTTTTTGTGCCTGGTGAAATCCTCCAGGGTCTCCATCGGCAGCCCATTGCTATCGCCCCAGCCGTAGAAGACGAGAGCGTAAGGATCCACAACGGAATACCGGTCGCCCATGATCCACTCGTTTCCGGCGATCAGCCGGTCGATCTCCTGCATGCTTTCCCAGTAAGACGCCAGCGCCTTGGCGCGAATATCGTCATAAACCTCCTCCCTGTCGACGAACCGATAAGGCCGGAACTTCGCTCTCTGGAAGATATGGGGCGTGTTCGAAAACCACGCCATCTGAGCAAGATATTGCATCTGCTCGACGGTGTCGGTCGGAAACATGGCCAATCCCGGATTGGCGAGACCGATATACGCCAGTATGGCGGTGTTCTCCGTGATCACCCTGCCATCCGGCGTGACAAGCGCCGGCACTTTCCCGCGAGGATTGATCGTGAGGTATTCCGGAGTGAGATGCTCATTCTTCGACAGCAGCTTTTTGATTGGCTTATAGGAAGTTCCCGTTTCCTCCAGAGCGATATGGGGCGCAAGCGAACAGGCGCCGGGACTATAGAACAGTATGGTCTCGCCGGTTGAAGTCGAAGACGTGCTTATAAACATGGCTACGTCTGCCATATTGGATTCTCCTCGCATCTACGGTTCGAAACGCGGCGGGATGAAAGTTGCCGCGCCAGATCTTTCTCCGCCGCCAGGAAATTGGCGCTGGCTGATAGGTCTTGTCGCTCCCGACCGCACATCAAGCCAGGATGGCAGCCATGATCCGTTCTCGCGTCATCGGCATGTCATGGATGCGGGTGCCCAGCGCATGAGCAACGGCATTGCCGATGGCGGCAGCCGTTGGCCCGCCGGCGCATTCGCCGACGCCAAGGGGGAGATGTTCGCTCGCATCAACAAGCTCGACGCAAATCCTCGGGATGTCTGAAAAGCGGATGACGGGATAACTCTGCCAATCGATCGTCGAGATGCCTTGCGGACCGAAGCGCACCTCTTCGATAAGGGTCCAACTGATGGCCTGGACGATATTGCCTTCGATCTGGTTGATAAGCCCGTCAGGATTTATGATCAGCCCCGCGTCGACGGCGCACCACACATCGGTGACGCGCACCGCCTCGTCAACCTCGACCGCTGCGACCACGGCGGCATAGGCCGAGGAGTTCTTGTACCGGGCAAGGCCGATACCCAATCCGCTTCCGGTACCGCCGGCATCACGCGACGCCCAATCACCCATCCCGGCGGCTTTCTCCACGACCCGACGGGCGCGCGCGTCGGAAAGGAGGGAGAGGCGGTACGCGAGCGGATCTTCTCCAACGCGCGCGGCCAATTCATCGAGAAGCCCCTCGATGGCAAAAACGTTCAGGGTCGCTCCGAGACCGCGCAGCGACGAAGTGCGGACCGGCACGTCATGGATCAGATGGAAATCTATCCGCTTGGCACCCGTCTCGTAGAGCGGGATGGCGTTGCGGGCGGCCCCGCCTCCGCGTTCCAACGGAATATCGAACGGCTTGCGGTCCGGCGGAGGTTCCTTCAGGGCATCGGCGGCCAGCAGATAGGCGCCGCCGACCCCAGGACGCTGGCCATGGGTCGCGCTCCAGATTTCGGTCGTCCAATCCACCGGACGCCCTGTGGGATCAAGCGCTGCGTGGACGGCAACCGTCATAGCCGAAGACAGCGGCTCGTGGGCGAATTCCTCCTCGCGCCGCCACATGAGCCGGATCGGCACACCGGGCAGCGCCATCGCCACGAGCGCCGCATCGAATGCAGCGTCGTCGGCGCCGTTGTGGCCATAGCAGCCGGGACCCTGGACATGATGGCAGGCAACATTGCCGAGAGGCAGCCCCAGTGTCTTGGCAATGTTTTCGCGCAGCGGCTGCATCCCCTGTGCATGCGACCAGACGGTCAGGTTACCATCTCGGTAGACGGCAAGGGCACAGGAGGGGGCGATGGAGCCATGCGACAGGAAGGAACGGGTGAAGCGAGCCGAAACACGGCTTAGCGCGGGCTCAGGAAGGGGGTCGCCCATCAATCGGTCGTCGGAAGGCTGCGACGCAACCCATTCGGGGGTTGCCTGTTCGGGACGAAGGCTACGGGCACCGGTCCAGACGGCGCGCTCTGCCGCAGCGACCGCCGCCGCGCGGACGGCAGTTTCGTCGGCACCGGCAAAGGCGACAAAGTTCTCGACGCGCACGATGCGGATTTCGGCTCCGGCATGGCGCCGAACGGCATCCTCGTCCAGTGAGACCAGTTCTGCACCCCAGCCGGGCTGGCGCAGGGTGCGGGCATGGAGCATTCCGGGAAGCGTCATGTCCTGGATGAAGCCCGATCCTGTCAGCTTGGCCGGTAGGTCAAGCCGCGGGACGGACGTGCCGACGAGACGATAGGAGCTTTGTGGCTTCGCCGGCACCGTGCCCGTCACCTCGCCGGAAAGATCGAGCTCGCCTGCGATGCTCCAATAGTCGATCCCGCTCGACACGCCATTTCTGAGGAAACCGCCCTCAACGATGGTCAACTCATCGGGAGCGGCATTCAGCCGTAGAGCCGCCTGCTTTAGGGCAAGGGCACGAACCTCGGCTGCGACGAGACGAATTGCCGCGCCGGAATGCTCGATCGACCAGCTCGACGCGGTATAGCCTTCGCCCGGACCTTCGACGCTGTTGCCGGACATCATCCGTATCTGGTCGATGCCGAGGTCCAATTCTTCTGCCGCGATCTGGGCAAGCGCTGTCAAAACGCCCTGGCCAAGCTCCACCTTCCCGGTGCCGATACGCACCCTGCGATCGTTCTCAAACTGAAGCCAGCGGTCGATCCGCGGATTGTCCTTGAGGCTGAAGGTGAGCTCGGCCATCAAGCCACCTGCCGGCGCATCACGGCTGCCGCCCTCAGCACCGCGCGCAGGATGCGCGGATGGGAGCCACAGCGGCAGAGGTTCCGGTCCAGCGCCGCAGCGGCTTCGGCGCGTGTAGGGTTCGGATTGCGGTCCAGGAAAGCCTTGGCCGCAATCAGGATCCCGGACAGGCAATAGCCGCATTGTCCGGCCTGCTCATCGAGAAAGGCTTGCTGAAGCGGGTGCAACGCCTCAATGGTGCCTAGGCTCTCGACCGTCGTGACGGCGCGCCCGGCAAGCGTACCGACCTCGCGGCTGCAGGAATATTCGGCCGCGCCGTCGATCAGCACCATGCAGGCACCGCATTGTTCCAGCCCGCAGCCATACCGGCTGCCCTTCAGCCCGAGAGAGTTCCGCAGCACATCCAGCAGCGGCGTCGTCTCGGGTACATTCAAGTTATGATCCTGGCCATTGACGGTCAGGGTGAGAGGTTTGCTCATGCAGCGCAATTTATCCTTGTATCTGTTCGTCGGGAAACTCGCCGGAGCTAAAGAATCGAAGCGGCATCTCACCAGCCCGGATGCGATGCCGCTTCGCCCCAACCCAACTCGCCCGGTCCGCCTTCAGCTCGGCTGCACGAGACCCGCGGTAACCAACGGCCTGATCGAGTCGATCTCCCGCGCCATCTCGCTTCGCATCTCCTCGGGGGTATTGGCGACGGCGGTAAGGCCGAGAGATGCCAGCTTTTCCTTGGCCGCAGGCGTATCGATCCAATCCTTGATGGTTTTTTGGATCGCGCTCACGATTTCCGCAGGCATGTCCTTGGGACCCACGGCGCCGAACCAGAGCGTTTGTTCGTAATTCTTCAGTCCTTGTTCTGCGACCGTCTGAACATCGGGCAGCTCGCCAATCCGCTCCGCTGAGGTCACCGCAACGCCGTGAATTTTTCCATCCTTGATGTGCGGAAGGTAATTCGACGGAGCATCGAGTGCGAAGTCGATATGCCCGCCCAGGAGATCGGCCAGCAGAGGCGGTGAGCCCTTGTAGGGAATGTGGTTCAATTCAATACCGGTCTGCAAACCGATGAGCGCAGCACAGATATGGCCCTTTGTGCCGGCACCCGGATTGCCGATGTTCACCTTCCCGGGATTGGCCTTCGCATAGGCGACCAGCTCCTGAAGCGACTTTGCCGGAGCTTTGGCGCTTGCGGTGAGCAAGGCCGGGCTTTCGGCCACGATCGTTATCGGCGTGAAGTCCACCTCGGGGTCGTAGGCGAGGTTCGTCTGCACCACCTTGTTGGCCGCAATCGGCGCGCTGCCGCTGACGAGGATCGTGTAGCCGTCCGGCGCCGAGCGCGCGAGCTTGCCGCCTGCCAGCGCACCGGCCGCGCCGGCAAGGTTTTCGATGACGAACTGCTGGCCAAACTTCGCCGTCAGAAGGTCGGCCACAAGGCGCGCGATGATATCGCTCGTCCCGCCGGGAGGGTAGGCGGAGATCACCACCACCGATTTCTTCGGCCAATCCGCCGCAAGCGTTACTCTGCTCGACGCCAGCGCGGCAGCGGCTCCCCCCAATACGATAAATTCACGTCTGTTCATTTCTGCTCCTCCCCACTCGTTAAATCGAGTTCTTCGGCCAAAACCTACCGCGTCCCGGCTTGGGGAAGAACCGTTGACTGCCGCCATTTCGTCCCTTGGAACGGCCGCGCGGAATTCGGCCGTTTAGTTATCACCCGCGGCAAGCCAGCCCTCCTCGCCGGCATGAAATGCACTGAGTTCGTCCGGCCGGTCGTCCCCCAGCAAATCGGGATTAACCTTCACACCTCGCAGGTGCTGAATATAGGTCAGGAACTTGTAGGACGGCCGCATCGTCGACAGAACTGACCAATCGACAGGAAGCGCGTCCGAGGGATTGACCGGTTTCATGACATCCCTCTCGAACAGCACTTCGAAACTCATCAGCGTCCAAGTGCCCGTCTCGCGCACCGCGCGGGAGAAGAAGCGGCAGAAGACGTGAACGTCGACCTCGACACCTTCCAGCCGCGCACGGTTGAAGATCATCGCAGGACTTTCCACCGTCGCCCGATCGCCGGCCAGCCGCGCGAAAGCCGGAAACACCCAGTGCTTGCTGTTGCCGGTCGCGCTCATCCATTTGCGGGTCGCTTCCACATATGTCTCCCCGCCCTGTCCCTCGTACCAACTCGTGCGGACATATGCATCGCGGTGAAAACATGCGCGCATGACGTCGAAACGGCGTTGGTCTCGGGCGAAGCGCTCGCGGCGCACGAGATCGAACAGTTCCTCGCGATCGAGAAAGGTTTGCAGGCGCGTTGCGGTATCCTGTTGCATAGTGGCTCCTGGGTTGACGTGTTGGATAAGCTCGACAGGCTCCTCCTCCCGACGGGCCTGATGCCTTCCTTTCCGTCAGTCCGCTTCCTGCAGCCCCTCTTCACGGACCTTGCGGAAGCGCGGCGACACGATCGAAAGGAGAAGCAGGCCGGCAACGACAAGCGTCCCGAGGCTGAGAGGACTTGTGAGGAAGACGGTCGCGTCTCCATGGGAGATCAGAAGCGTCCGGCGCAGGTATTCTTCCGCCATCGGTCCGAGGATCATCGCCAGGATCAGAGGCGCGGGTTCCGCCCCCAACTTCTTGAAGAAGTAGCCGAGCACGCCGAACAGGGCCATGAGGTAGACATCGAAGACGTTGTTGTTGATGCTGTAGACGCCGATCGCAATGAAGACGCAGATGACCGGGAACAGGAAATGATAAGGCACCGCGATCAGCCTGGCCCACATACCGACAAGCGGAAGGTTCAGGAATAAGAGCATCAGATTGCCCAGCCACATGGACACGACCAGCCCCCAGAACAATGCGGGCTGTTGCGAGAGGATTTCCGGCCCCGGCTGGACGCCCTGAACGACCAGCGCGCCGATCATCAGGGCCATGGTCGCCGTTCCGGGAAGGCCGAGCGTCAGCATCGGGATGAAACAGGTTTGCGCCGCCGCATTGTTGGCCGCCTCGGGTGCCGCAACACCTTCGATCGCTCCCTTGCCGAACTCCTCGGGATGCCGCGAGACCTTCTTCTCCAGCGCATAGGCGGAAAAGGACGCCAGCAGAACGCCGGCACCGGGCAACACGCCGAGCAGCACACCGAGACCGGTACCACGCAGGATCGGCGCGAACATCCGGCTCCAATCCTCGCGGGTGGGAAACAGGCTGCTGACTGACGCCACGCTGGCAACCCGGCTGCGCTCGTTCTCCAGATTGGCCAGCACATCTCCCAGACCGAATATGCCCGTGGCGACGACGACAAAATCCAGCCCGTCCAGAAGATTGGGCGAACCGAACGTGTAGCGCGCCGCACCCGAATTGATGTCGGTTCCGATCATCCCCAAAACGATGCCGAAAAGTGCCATGCCGAACGCGGTCAACAGGGATCCGCTCGCCAACACCATCGAGGTGATGAGGCCGAGCACGATGAGCGAGAAATACTCTGCAGGTCCGAAGGTAAGCGCGAAGCTTGCCAGGAGGGGCGCGGATATGGCTATGAAAAGCGTGCCCACGGTGCCGGCAAAGAAGCTCCCGATCGCCGCGGCCGCCAATGCACGTCCAGCCTTGCCTTGTTTGGCCATCTCATGACCATCAAGCGTCGTGACCACGGACGATGCTTCTCCCGGCAGATTCATCAGGATGGCCGTCGTGGAACCGCCGTATTGAGAGCCGTAGAAGATACCCGCAAGCATGATGAGCGCGGTGTCCACCGGCAGGCCAAACGTGAAAGGCAGCAGCATTGAGATGGTGGCGATCGGCCCAAGGCCGGGCAGGACACCGACTGCGGTGCCGAGAAGAACTCCCAAAAAACAGTAGAGGAAGTTCGACGCCGTGGTTGCGGTCGAGAAACCTAGAAGAAGCCCGCTGAATATGTCCATGTCAAACCCCGCGATATCAATAGGAACCGACCGCCTGCAGCCAATTCCCGACAATGGGAACGGGCAGGCCGAGCAACTCCACGAACAGGACGGAGCAGAATGCGGCGAAGGCAAGCGACCCGGCGAAAGCTCTCCAGTTGAGCCGGAATTTGACGCTCGTCGTCGCACTCAGGATCGTCAGGAGCAGAACGGCGAGCGGCAGCCCAAGCGGCTCGATGACCAACCCGAAGATCAGGATCGCTGCGGGAACGATGACGAGTGGTTTCCATCCGATGACCGGCAATGGTTCCGACGAAGCCAGCCGCGATCGAAGAAGGACCAGAAGGCCGGTGACGATGAGCAGGCTCGACACGATGAGTGGAAAGTAACCAGGTCCCATTCGGCTGGAGGTACCAAATGGATAACGTGTTGCAATCAAGGCCGATACGGCACCGACGACCGTGAAAAACCCCCCGAGTAGGACGTCCTGGCTAAGCTTCATTCACTCCCCCCGCCATCAGAATAAGTGGTCCCGCTATCGTAACATATGCGAAGAGAAGACCCGTTCAGTAGAATGGAGCGATCGACGCGATGCACTCCGCAAGTGGTTCATGTGGTTTGATCAATGCAGAGCTGACGAAGCGTGGCAACGCCGCAATGACGGTGTTTCGCCAGATGAAGATGGGCGGCGCTGAATCAGCGTCACAACAGCAGTCGAGAGGCGGGCGCCGGGAAACCTGCATCCTTCGCGCTAGAGATGGCGCCCTTCGTCCACCGGAACGATGATGCCTGTCGAACTCGTGAGATGCACGATGCAGGCTATGACCGCCCGCGCGACATCGTCCGGGGCGGTGACCCTGCCGAGCGGAAGCCTCTCTGCGATCTTCTGCAGCTGGTCAAGGGTACGGTTGGGAACGAAATCGGTGTCCACGCCGGCAGGCGAGACAGAAAAGACCCGGACCTTGGGCGCGAGCACCTTGGCAAGCGCGATGGTAAGCGCGTCCAGCCCTCCCTTGGCGGCGATATAGGCGAGACTGCTTCCCACGCCGGTTCGCGCCGCAATGGAGGAAATATTGACGATAGCGGCACTGTTGCCCTGCTCCAGCAATGGACGGAAGGCGCGGACCATGGCGAATGGTCCCCTCAGGTTTATCGCTAGCGCCCGGTCGAAGATATCGTCCGTGAGCGCATCGAGATCATTGGCGGCAACCGGGGTCGTCGCACCTCCGCAATTTATCAGAGCGTCAAGACTGTCGAATCGTCTGCGAACAGTTGCGGCCGCGTCGGCCACCGACTTCGGATCGTCGATCGCGATGCGGATGGCGCTGTGGCCGCTGCCTCGAAGACCACTCACGACCTCCTCCGCCATTTCCCGGCGGCTGTTGTAGCCGACTATGACGGCAGTACCCATGCCCGCAAGACGCGCCGCTGTCGCCCGACCGATTCCGCTGCTTGCGCCGGTAACCAGTGCTACTTTCGGAACGCTCAGCTCGGGAATTTCGATGGCAGACATTTTCTCTCCCTGACTTGAAGCCCTGATCGTTCTCATCCGCGGATGGCTCAAGCGTATCGTCGTGCTTGCTGCGTTCGTCGACCGCGATCGTCAGTCAGAATAGTCCTTCAGCGCCGCGCTCGCTGCCGACCGGATGAAGCCGTGGTCGCTCGACACCAACATGGCGCTGGCGCCGAGCTCCTTGACAAACGCAAAATCGGTTCTGCTGGTCGGCAGCAGCATCAGGGGAACATCCGCTTGCCGGGCGGCGGCGGCGGCTTTGGCCGTGAGCTCGGCAACTTTGGCATCGGCATCGGGATCGTCGCCAAAGGAGGCCGTGAGATCGCCCCGGCCGACGAATAAGGCGTCGATGCCGTCAATGCCAGCGATGTCGGCGGCGCGATCGACCGCCTCAAAGTCTTCGATCATCGCAATGCATGTCACTTGCTGATCCTGGAGGGCCATGTGGCGTACTCCGCCGACAGAGCCCCAGTTGCTGGCGCGCGTAAGGCCCGCGAATCCGCGAGCGCCGCGCGCGTAGCGGCAGCTGCGGGCAATCGCCTGCGCTTTTTCGACCGTCGTGACATGAGGAACCATGATGCCCACCGCCCCGCAGTCGAGCACCGAGAGGATATTCGCGTCGCTGAAGTCGCCGACGCGCACGATCGGCGCGATGTTCGACACCCTCGCGGCAAAGATCATCATATCCGTGGTATTGCGATCGAGCGGCGCATGCTCCTGATCGATGACGACGAAGTCGTAGCCGATCGGACCGAGGATTTCGATCACCTGCGTCGTCGGAAGCTTGAGGAAGGTGCCGAGCATCCGCTCGCGCGCCAGCAGGCGCTGGCGGAATGTACTGAAGTGAGGACGCTGTTCTGTCATTTGGCTGCCTTTCGATCACTGCTCCTAGCGGGAGGCAAACCAAACCGGGAAGCCAATTGTGCAGCCGTTTCTCGCTGCGGAACGAAAGCCGTAAAGCGCCGGACGTTTCTAAGGGCGAAACGTCCGGCGATAAGCATTGCGACTGCCGGCTTCGGATGCGAGCGAGTACGGCATGCCACGCTCAGCAAGGAAAGCGACGCTTGCCCGATCCCACCATCATCACCTGCGCCGTGACCGGCAACATAACGAGCCCCTCCCAGACCCCCTTTCTGCCGATCACGCCGGAACAGATCGCAGATGCCTGCCTGGATGCGGTACGCGCCGGGGCGGCGATCGTCCATATCCACGTCCGGCACCCGGACGGCAGGCCGAGCATGGAACTGGAGCACTACATGGAGGTCGTCCAGCGGCTGCGCGCTGCGGACGAGGATGTCATCATCAATCTCACGACCGGTCCCGGGGGCCGCTTCATTCCGAGCGATGACGATCCGAGCATTGCAGCGCCCGGCACCACTCTCACGCGCCCCGAGCGCCGGGTGGAGCATATAGTGGCGCTGCGGCCCGAAATATGCAGCCTCGACCTCAATACGATGTATTCGGGTTCGTCCGTGGTCATCAATACGCCACGCAATCTCGCCGTCATGAGTGACCTGATCCGCGAGGCGGGCGTGCTGCCCGAACTGGAGGTCTTCGATACCGGCGATATCCAGCTCGCCAATCACTTCATTCAGGAAGGACGGCTCGATGTGCCGGCGCTGTTTCAGATCGTGCTCGGTATCCGCTACGGCGCGATCGCCACACCGGAAACCCTGCACTACATGAAGTCGCTTCTGCCTGCTGGCTCGAATTGGGCCGCTTTCGGCGTCGGGCGCTGGGAGTTTCCAATGCTGGCGCAAGCCTGGTTGCTGGGTGGTCACGTCCGGGTCGGTCTGGAGGACAACATCTATCTCGAAAAAGGCGTCCTGGCGGAAAGCAACACGGTCCTGGTGAAAAAGGCCGTGCGCATCCTGAAGGAACTGGGCGGTACGATCGCGACGCCTGGAGAAGCGCGCGAAATCCTGGGGCTGAAGAAACAGCTTCCGAAGGCGATCTGACCAAACCTTTTTTGACAACCGAGCGGGAGATACCAGATGTATGTCCAGAGCGACCCACGATCGAGCCTGCAGGGCAACGCAAAACAGACCGGTGCTAAGGCCCACAGCAGCTTTTTTGGTTCACAGCTTGGGCTGTTCTACAAGGAAAGGCCCCAGGTCGCTGACGGCAACGGCGACACCTGGATCAGCCGCGGGCAGAACTTCGTCGTCGCCTACAGCCTTGGAAAGCAGGGCGGCGTTTTTTCCCGTCAAGCCCAGCCGGACGAATATGCGGTGATCATTCCGGACAAGGAGACCTCGGTGGAGATTGTCACCGCGGACGGCGCTGCCATTGTCCCCGGATATTCCGTCGCCTTCGTGCCGCCGGGAACCAGTTCCATCCGGATTCTGACATCAGGAACCATCGTCCGGCTCTTTACCCCAAAGTCCGAGGATCTCGCGGATGCGGCGTCGAATGCCGAGGCGTTTCGCGGGCCGCATCCGAACGTACCGCCCTTCGAAGCCTGGCCCGAGCCGCCCGGCGGCCTCAAGTTGAAGTGGTATACACTGGATGTCCCTGACGACCCGTCGCGGTTCGGCCGGATCTATCGCTGCACGACCTTCATGATCAACTATCTGTCGCCGCGTATCGGGCCCCGCGAGCGCGACAAGGTTTCGCCGCATCATCATGACGATTTCGAACAGTGCTCGCTGGCGCTGAGCGGCACTTTCACCCATCATCTGCGCTGGCCCTGGACGACGAACATGAACGTCTGGCGGGAGGACGAACATCTCTACTGCGAGTCGCCCTCGATCTGCGTCATACCGCCGCCTGCGACCCACACGACGACCGCCGAGTCCGCCGGCGTCAACCAGCTGGTCGATATCTTTGCGCCGCCGCGGGTGGATTTCTCCGCAAAGCCGGGCTGGGTCCTCAATGAGGACGACTACCCAATGCCCCGACGCTAGACCGCTTGACGCTAGCGCTTGCCGGAGACAGGAACGGCTTCGGCAAGCATCGGGTCGATAGCAAGGACGACTTTCCCGATCTGCCGGTTTTCGTCGAGGATACGATGGGCCTCTTGCACGTCCAGGAACGGAACGACCTGATGGATGCGCGTGATGATGCGCCGGTCCTCGATCAACGGCCAAACCTCCGCGATCAAATCCTTCGCGAGTCTTCCCTTGTAGGAGGATGGCCTTGGCCGGAGCGTTGATCCGGTGATCGTCAGCCGCCGGCGTACGAGTGCCCGGATGTTCACCTCGGCCGTAACGCCTTGATGGCTGGCGATGAAAACCAGCCTACCGTCGTCTTTGAGCAAATCCAACTGGCGCTGCGTGTTGGGTCCTGCCTGCCCATCAAGGATAACGTCGGCTCCGTCGCCTCCCGTCAGTGCCCGGATAGCCTCGTCCCAAGGGCCGCGATAATCGACGGCTGCCTGCGCGCCTATCGCCTGACAGACCGCCCGCTTCTCATCGCTGCTGGCAGAGTTGCGAAAACCGTTGCGTTCCGAAGCTGTCTCGCGATCTGGATGCCGGCCATCCCCACCCCGCTCGTCCCGCCGTGAACGAGCAGGGTCTCTCCCTGTCCAAGGCGCGCCAGCCAGATCAGATTGTTCCAGGCCGTGAAAAAGACTTCCGGGAGCGAGGCCGCCTCAACGAAGCTTAAGCCCTCGGGAACCGGCATGCATTGCACGGCCGGGACAATGCAGAACTCCGCATAGCCCCCACCGTTGACCAGGGCGCAGACGACGTCTCCCGTCTGCGGTGCGTCAACGCCCTCGCCAACTTCCTCGATGATGCCCGCCACGTCGAGGCCGGGGATGACGGACGCGCCTGGCGGCGGTGGATAAAGCCCGCGCCGCTGCTGCACATCGGGGCGATTAACCCCGGCAGCCACCACCTTTACAAGAACCTCCCCCGCCTGCGGCCGAGGGCGCGGCTGCTCGATGACCTGAAGGACTTCAGGCCCGCCAGGCCGTTCGATCGAGATCGCTTGCACGTCCCTTGCCCGCCGTTCGATGTTCAGTTCACCAATCCGAGGAGGCGAGCCGGATTGTCCGCGACCATGGTGCGCACGTCTGCCTCGCTGAAGCCGAGCGCAAGGCAGAGCTTGATCGCTTGACGCATGCCCTCGACCGGCGTGGGATTGTCTACCTGACCGAGGTCCGAGCCGATCGAGGAATGCTCGACGCCCGCGGCAAGGATATGTTCCTTGAACTCCTCCGGCGTGTAGGAGTTGAACCGGGAATCGACATAAAGGCCGGCGGACTGCTCGATCAGTGCTCCGAGCTGAGCCAGTTCCCGGATGTCCTCATAGGTGAAGTGCAAACCGTACATCGGATGGTTGACAAGCAGCCGCTTGACGCCGCGCGCCCGCGCTTCATCGAAGAGCTTCCATATTTCCCAGACATGCAGATGGCCTGACGACAGAATGGCATCGAACTCAGCGATCAGATCGAGGATCTGCTTCACCTCGTCCAGAATATTGCCGTAGGGATCCACGACCGTGAGGGCCGGGGACGGCCTCAACTGGACGTTCGAGGCGAGCCGCGTCTTGCGGTGCGCGCTGCGGATATGGTTGGCTGCCTGGGCCGTCGGCATCCAGATCAATTTGGCGCCCATTTTCAACTGAGCGTCGACAACGAACGGGTTCAACCCTCCGGTCGAATTGTTGAGCACCAAGCCGCTGAACATGGATAGCCCGCGGTCTCCGAACAAGCGTTCCATCATGGGTATGACAGGCGCCACCGAATAGTGGTGGTCCTTGAACAGGAGGGCACGCATTCCCGCCGCAGCCGCTTCCTCCGCCGCCTCCATGTGATCGAGTTTTCGCGGCATCGTCGATGGCCCCGAATGGACATGAAGGTCGATGGCGCCCTTCAGCAAAGCATCGGCCGCGGTATCGTCTATGCCCGCGATAAGCTGCCGGACTTGTTCCCTATTGCGTGTCACATCGTCTGCCGAAGCCATGATCTTCCCCTGATAGCAACCAGGGTCTCGTAAAGCTTGACTCCCGGAGGTCACAACTTATCATCCCCTCCGTTTCGCGTTGCGAAACGGCGATGCACCAGATGCTACGGGAGGAGGATCTATGGGCATTCGAGCGATTGAACGCGCGATGGCTGTCCTGCAGGAGCTGAACTTGCAGCCGATAAACACCATCGCGCAACTGCATGCGCGGACAAAGCTTCCCAAACCCACTCTCGTGCGCATCCTGCGTACTCTCGAGGATGCGGGATATGTCGAAAACGATCCTCGCCAGGGCGGATACCAGGTCAGTGCCCTCGTGACGTCCTTGAGTTCCGGCTATCACAAAGGCCCACTGGTCGTGGAGGCCGGACGCGCATGGGCGATCGCGATGACCCGCCAGCACAAGTGGCCGGTAGCGATAGCTTTGCCGGACTATGACAGGATGGTGGTGCGCTTCAGCACAGTTCCGGACAGTTTCGTTTCGCCGTTCCACAGTACGGTCAACAAGCGCCTGAATTTTCTCACGCGTGGCCTCGGCCTTGCCTATTTGGCTTTTCTGGACGACGACGAGTTCGAGCTGATCATCGACGTCCTGAAGCGGTCGGACGATCCGGAGAATGCCCTCAGCCATCATCCGGACGAGCTGAAGAAGCTTGTGGGAAGGGTGCATGAAAACGGATATGCTATCCGATCGTCGCTGGTGGAGCCAAAGAACTCCAACACGATCGGTGTTCCTATCATCAGCCACGGCGGCCGGGTACTGGCGAGCATAGGATTGACCTATTTCAAATCGGCATTCGGTTCGGAGCGGGAGGCTTGCGATCGGTACGCTCCTATCCTGAAATCAGCGGCAGCAGCAATTTCCGAGGACCTGGATCGCCTTTCGAACCATCTTGCGGTGTGATCCTCTTGCGACCACTTTGCAGCCAGCGACAAATGCTCCAGTTTCACCTTCGTGCTTCTGCCAGACCCGTCTGTCGCTGCACTGATTCAGCCGGGCTGCTTCAGGGGATCAGGAAGAGAAGTACGAGCGCAAGCAGGCAAACGGCGGCCGTCAGGAAGACCGCAATTCTTGCGGCGTCCTCTCTTTCGACCGGCACGTGATACTCGCTCAACAGCGCAAGCGCCCTGGCCTCGGTGAGTGCCCTACCGAAGCAAAACTCGTGCTCCCGCCCGTCGATGATCAGGATGATCGACCGTCCTCGGCTCCAGAACGCAATTTTGGCCCTGAACGCCGCGGTTTCGAAAGTCAGTCGTGGCTGAACTGCATCAACGTCTTGGGCGCCAACCATTGGCATAGGCTGCGGGCGCCCGAGGTTAGGTGACGCCGCCGTCGGCGATGATGGTGCGTCCGGTGATCCAGCCCGCATCCGGCGAAGCGAGGAAAGTCACGATACCGGCGATGTCGTCAGGCTTGCCGATCCGCGCAAGCGGCGTCATCGCCAGGATCTGCTCGCCCCTTTCGGCAAGGATCTTCGTGGTCAAGTCCGTCTCGATCACGCCGGGCGCCACCGCATTCACCGTGATGCCCTTCGGCCCCAACTCCTTGGCGAACGCGTGCGTTAGCGTCACGACCGCAGCCTTGGAGGCTGAATAGACCGAACTTGTCGGGATCGGTCGGAAAGCCAGCGCCGACGAGAAATTGATGATGCGGCCGCCGGGCGAGGCAAGGTGCGGCAATACTTCCTCCGTCATCAGCACGATACCCATCACATTGGTTTCGAGGATGCTCCGGATGAAGGACGCATCCATCTGGCCGAGCGGGCGGTACGGCCCGACCGCGGCGCAATTCACCAGCACGTCGATCCTGCCGAAGCGTTCGACCACCGATGCCACAAGGGTCCTGATATCGTCCGGATTGGCGATATCCGCCTGCACGGCGATGCAATGGCCGCCGGCATTCACCAGGTCACCTGCAAGCTTTTCCGCCGCCTCGCGATCGGATCTATAGGCGACGACCACGCGACTGCCGAGCGAGGCGAACCGGCGTGCTATCGCCGCGCCAATGCCACGTGATCCGCCGGTGACAAGCACGACCTTATCCTGCAATCCGCCGCTCATCTGCCTGCATCCGGCATCGGATAGTCATCCGCATTCAGCACCCAGCCCATTTTCTCTGAAAAATCCAACCGCGGCGGAGAAAAGATGTCGACCAGTTGATTCACACCTGCATCCATGCCACGCGACGTATGGATTGCCGGGGGCGGAATAACGGTGACGGACGGCGAACCGCAAAGCTCGTGGTCATCGGGCCGCCATGCATGGAGATTTGGCGTCCATGGCCAGCGGATATGGTGCGTGTAGGAACCTTCGAGCGCCAGAGAGCACTGCTCGAAATCGTCATGGTAATGCGGCGACAGTTTTGTGACGTCACGTGGCCCCTTGTCCGGTGGAAGGACGTTGACCATGAAAGTCGTGCAGCGCCAGATGCGGCCGAAACGGCCGGGCTCGTCGGGCACGTCGAGCGAATAGACCCGCACTCGCTTCTCACCCCGTGGTTCGGGCCAGGGCTGGAAGGGCGGGATGTTCGGATGGCGTGCCGCATAGGCGGCGGCATTGGAGCAGGCCGCGGCCAAATCCTCAGAGCGGGTCGAGAACATGCGCACGAGGCGCCCGCCTTCCGGCATGATGATCGTGCTATCGCCGGCCGGCACGAAGGCGAGCGAATAACCGGGGACGGTTTCGGTTTTTCCCCGCCAGGTGATCGCGGCCGACGAGTTGGCAGCAGGCAGCAGGACGACATATTCGTCGATCTGTGCCTTTCTGGAAAAGACCGCTCCGGTCTTCGTTTCGCTGTACGCGATAATGAAATTCTGTCCGCGGCCTAGCCAGGTCTTGCCGTTGGCATCGTCTTCCTGGGGCGGCATTTCGTAGAACTTCAGGTATTCTGCGGCGGCGAATTCCGTGGCCGCGGGTCCCGACCGGGCGGTCGCCAGCGAGTTGCGGGGATCACTGCTGTTGTACATGGACTATTCCTTTCTCGTTGGCCGTTCCGGGCGTGTGCCGGCGCTCGTTCAATGCGCCTTCGCACTCCGGCCGAAGCCGGCAAAGAGCCCGTTGGGGAAGAGCAGCAGCACGACCAATAGAACGCTCAGCGCTGCGACATTCTTGAAGCCCGCTCCGAGCGCCACGATCGCGAGTGCCTGCAGGACGCCGAGCAGCAGCCCGCCCGCCAGCGCCCCGCCTGCCCGTCCGAAACCACCGATGATGGCCGCGATGAACCCGTTGACGCCGAAGGGCGTGCCGACGTTGTAGGCAGTGTATTGCGTCGGAGTGACAAGGATGCCGGCGATCGCCCCGAGTGCCGCGCTTAGGGCAAACGAGATCAGCATCATCCGTGCGACCGGAACACCGAGGAGCTGAGCGGCCTCGCGGTTCTGCGAGCAGGCGCGCAACGCACGTCCCGTCCGTGTGCGAGTGAAGAACAGCCACAGAAGCAGGACCAGAAGCGCCCCGCATCCAAGAATCCAGAAAAGCTGGTAGCCGATCGCGACGTCACCGATCTTGAGCGGCCCGCCCTCGGTGAATTCGTGATAGGTGCGCGGCCGGTCGCCGAAGGTCAGCAGCGTGATGCGCTCAATCATGATCTGTGCCGCAAGGGTCGCGAGAATGATCGCGAACAGCGTTGCGCCACGATGCATCATCGGCCGGACGATCACCAGTTCCATGATCATGCCTGAGATCGCCACAAGCGGGATGGTGAGCGCAACGGCGAGCACGAGGGGGATGCCGAGCTGGGCGAGCAGCGCCTGACAAACCATGCCGCCCAGCATGACGAAGACGCCCTGGGCGAAATTGACGATGCCGCTCGCATTGTAGATGACGCAGAAACCGATCCCGACGAGGCCGTAGATGAGGCCGACCCCGATCCCGTTGACGATGCTTTGAAGAAATTCGACAAGGCTAGGCATCGGCCGTCTCCGTTCCGCCGAGATAGGCCGCGATGACGTCCCGATGAGCCTTGATCTCGTCCGGCGTTCCCTCGGCAATCTTCTTTCCGAAATCCAGCACGACGATGCGCTGGGCGATTTTCATGACGAGGCTCATGTCGTGCTCGATGAGGATGACGGTCGTCCCTGCGCGATGGATGCGGGTGATGACTTCCGCGAGCGCCTCGGTCTCCTGGGTGTTGAGGCCGGCGGCCGGTTCGTCCAGCAGCAACAGCCGGGGCTTGGCGGCAAGCGCGCGGGCCACTTCGAGAAGCCGCTGCCGGCCATATGGCAGCTTGTCGGCCTGGAGGTCCGCCTGATGTTCCAGACCGACGAAGCGCAGCAGCTCGCGGGCACCTTCGCGCACGCTCTTCTCCTGTTTGCGCATCCATTCCGGCCTGAAAAGCGCCGAGAACACGCCGCCGCGCGTGACCCTGTGGCTGCCGATCTCGACATTCTCGGCGACGGTCAGATGCTTGAAGAGCTGGACGAGCTGATAGGTCCGCACCAGACCGGCCGACGCCACCTGATGAGAGGGCATCCCGGTAATGTCCTTTCCATCGAAGTGGATCGAACCGGATGTCGGCGGGAAGAAACCCGAGATGACGTTGAACAACGTTGTCTTGCCGGCCCCGTTCGGGCCGATCACCGCCAGCAGCTCCCCCTCTTCGACGTCGAAGGATATCGACTGGTTGGCGAACAGGCCGCCGAAACGCATCGTCTCTTCGCGAACGGATAGAAGCGCCATGATTATGCGACCTCCTGCGCCCGGCCACGAGCCCGCCTGAACAGCACCGACAGGCCGGCCAGGCCGCGAGGTGCGAAGATGAGGATGAATATGAGGATCGCCGTGTAGCCGATATCCTGCATCTCCTTGAGGCTACGCAGCGCCTCCGGCAGGATCGACACGATGATCGCGCCGATTGTCGGCCCCCACATGGTTCCGATGCCGCCGAGATAGAGCATCGCGAAGCTTTGCACGACCATCGTGACGCCGAAGACTTCCGGGCTGATGAAGCCGATGAAATGGGCAAACAGCGAACCGGCCGCCGAGGCATAAAGCGCGGCAATGACGAAAGCGATCAGCTTGTAGCGGGCGATATCGACACCGAGCGCGAGGGCGGCCGACTCACTGCCGGCGATCGAGGCCAGAGCCCGGCCAAAGCGGGACTGCCGCAGGCGGGCGGCTACGGCCACGCCGAACAGCGCCAGGACGACCAGTGCCACCAATTGCTGCTTGACGGTAACAAGTTCGTATCCGGCGATGCCGAGCGGCGGTATGCCTGAATAGCCCATGTATCCTTGCGTGAGCGCCGTCCACTCGATGGTGACCTCGTAGACGATGAGCCCGAGCGCGAAGGTGGCCATCGCGAGATAGTGGCCGCGAAGGCGCAAGGTCGGAAATCCGACGATCACCGCGGCCACACCGGAAAGCGCCATCGTGACGAGCAGCGCCAGAACCGGTTCCCAGCCATAGTCGGCGCACAGGATCGCACTTCCATAACCGCCGATCGCGGCAAAGGCGCTTTGCCCGAACGAAGCCTGACCGGTATAGCCCATGAAGAAATTCAGGCCGGTGCAGAAGATTGTGTAGATGAAGGCGAAGCCGAGCACCGTCACGACATAGTCGCTCGACAGGAGCCCGAATCCGGCCACAACCACCACGGCGGCGGCAGGCAGCATCGCCTGCCAGCGGATGCCCGCAGGTTCAATGGAGATAGTAGCGTGCGAGGTCATGATACGATTTGATCTCGTCTGTCTTGAGTTCTGCGACGATCTTGCCGAGCGAGATGACATAGGCGCGCTGGGCCAGCTTGAGCGCCAGCGGAGCCTTCTGCTCGACCAGGAGAATGCCGATGCCCCGGCGGTTCAGCTCGCTGAGCGTGCTGAGGATCTCGAACGCCACACGGGGAGCGAGACCGAGCGAAGGCTCGTCGAGCATCAGGAGCTGCGGCTTGGCCATCAAGGCACGGCCGATCGCCAGCATCTGCTGTTCGCCGCCTGAAAGCGAGCCGGCGATCTGGTCGATGCGCTCGCGCAGGCGCGGAAAGAGCTCGAAGACCGTGTTCATCTGCGCCTCCGCCTCGGCGGCATGCAGGTAGGCGCCGATGATCAGGTTCTCCCGCACACTCATCTGCGGAAAGAGCCCTCTCCCCTCCTGCACCATGACGATGCCGCGGCGCGCCAGCTTGTGGGTCGGCAGTCCGCTGATGTCCTCGCCGCGGAAGAACACGCTTCCCACGCTGGGCGTGAGGCGGGTCAGAGCCCGCATCAAAGTGGTCTTTCCCGCACCGTTCGGGCCGAGGATGGTCACGAGCTCGCCTTCGGCGATGTGCAGGCTCGTCGGCTTGAGCGCCTGCACGCGCCCGTAGCTGGCGGAGATGTCCCTCGCCTCCAGGAGAGGGGCACTTGCCGCGGTGGTGCCGGTCGCGCTCATTCGGCAATCACCAGTTCGCCGTTGGCAAACTTGCCGATCAGGAAGGGGTTTTCCGTGATGCCCACATGCTGCTTGTCCGAAAAGTTGAACGTGGCATAGGCGCCCGTATAGGTCGGAACCTTCTCGGTTGCGTCGCGGATCGCCTCGCCTTCGGTCGAACTGGCGATTTCCACGGCTTTTGCAAGCACCATCATGGAATCCCAGGCGCGGGCGCTGTTGGCCGGATCGCGATCGGGATATTTCGGCTTCCAGTATTTCAGGAAGGCATCGACCGCTTCCTTGCTCGGGCCGGGCTTCAGCTGTTTTGGCAGTTGCACAGGAGGAGCCACGAAGAGGAAGCGGTCTCCCAGCACCTCGCCGGCCTGCGAAAAGATCGAGCCGTCGTCATTGCTGGAGAGCAGCAGCATTTTGTCGAGACCCAGTTGCTTGATATTCTTGGCGGCCGTCACCGTTGAACCGCCTTGCCCGATCTTCACGACCGCACCGCCGCCGGCCGCATTGATCCTGCCGATCTGCACCGTCATGTCGGCGTCGTCCGCCTTGTAGGTTTCCTCCGCCACGACTTCGAGGCCGAACTCCTTCGCGAGCTCTTCGCCTAGATCCTTCATCATCAATGCGTAGGGGGTCGGATCGTAGAGCAGTCCGATCTTGCGGATGCCGGTCTTCTCCTTGAGGTAGCGGTAACGGGATTCGATCTCGAACTTCGGCGGCGCGAGGAAGCTGAACGCCCAGACCTGCTCATTCTCGCGCTGGGGCAGGATCGAGCAGAGATACATGGGCAGGTTGGCCCGCATCACAAACGAGGCGGCGGCGAAGTTTCCGGCCGACACACACCCGCTGTTGAACAAATGGACCTCGTCGCTGGAGATCATCTTGCGATATCCGACAACCGCATCCTGCGGCTGTGAATGATTATCCTCGGTAATCACCTGGATCTTCTTGCCGAGAAGACCACCCTTCTCGTTCAGCGCCTCCGCCGCGACGGTCAGCCCGTCGCGCCAGGCGCGGTCGACCACGGCAGCGTAGCCCGTCAGGCCGACGGAAGACCCGATCTTGAACACCTCCTCCGCCGAAACCTTTCCGGAAAAGGCAAATACCGCCATGATGGCGCAAATCAGCATGCGTCGCTTGTGCATTCCTTCCTCCTCCCCACGAACAGGCGAACCTCCATTCGCCTGTTCTTATCTATGAAACAATGTTTCGATGAAAAGAATACGCAGCACCTCCCGATTGTCAATACTCACGGCACTCGATGCCGAGCGGCCACTAAAGACCTTGATAACCCAGCGCCTGAGAAACACGCCGGGCCGCCGCAATCGTCCTCAAGCGCTGATCGTCCGATGGGGCTTCCGCGATGAACTGGATCATGTCGACGATCCCGACGGCGCCGCAGACCACTCCCGACGAATCGAAGATCGGGGCAGCCAGCGTATTCAGGCCGATGGCCGTTTGATTGGGAGCCGTCGCCCATCCCTGAGCCCGGATCGTTTCCAGCTCCGCGACCAGCACGGCCGGGCTGATAATCGTGTGTGGTGTGAAAATTTCGAACTTGCCACGCAGCACCCGGTCGCGGAATTCTGCAGAGGCAAAGGCAAGCGCCACCTTGCCCTGCGCGGAGCTGTTGAAGGTAAGAAGCGAACCCGCGCGCACGCCGATCTCAATGGGTGAACGCCCTGGAACCGTCGCGAGAACCCGCATTCCGTCCGGAGTAATTTGAGAGACGACGGCCGAATGCCCGAGCGCGTCCCTCAACTCCATCAGCGGATCCGCAGCCACATGGGCAAGGTCGAGATTGTCGCTGACGGCCCTCCCCAGAGCCACCAGACGCGGACCACTCCCGTATCGATCCGAATCTCTTGGCTGAACGATATAACCCTGCTGAACAAGCGTTTGGAGGTGCCGATGGATGCGGCTCTTGGTGGTTCCCAGCGCCTGCGCCAGTGCCGTAACACCCACCGCCTGCCGCTCCTTTGCAAGATATTCGATAATGCTGAGCGCGAGTTGGACGGCCTGAACGCCATCTCCACTCTTGCCTTCAATCCGCGGCATTCCGGCCTCCCCGTAAAAGTCGAATCCCTCAGCGCCCTTGACAGACACCCCGGGCGCAGGTGTAAAAAGTTCAATAATCAGAAAGCTGTTCTGAACAGCGATACACTAGAAAGAATTCCGGCTCATGTCAACGGCGCGCCCATCCGAGTTCCGCCAGCGTTTCCTTAAGCGGGAGTTCCTTCTCGGCTCCTTCATCAAGACGCCCACCACGCATTCGATCGAGATTCTCGGTGGCATGGGGTTTGATTTTGTGGTCATCGATGAGGAACATGCGCCGTTCGACCGGGTCACGATCGACAACGGGCTATTGGCGGCGCGCGCCGTTGGCACCGCCGGGATCGTGCGCGTCGCTGAGCCCACTCCGGCCAAGCTGCTCGCCGTCCTGGACGACGGGGCGGCGGGCGTGCTCGTCCCGCATGTTTTCAGCGTCGAGAAAGCGAAGGCGATCGTTTCGGCTTGCCGCTACAGAGGCGGCTCCCGCGGCTTTTCCAATTCACCGCGGGCGGGCGGATATGGCACGCTCGGTATGTGGCAGCATGTCGAGGCGCAGGACAAGTCGGTCACCGTGATAGCGATGATCGAGGATCCCGAGGCGCTGGATGTGATCGATAAGATCGTCGCGATCGACGGGCTGGACGGCTTCTTCGTCGGCCGGGGCGATCTTTCGGTCACCATGAGAGCGCAATCGCAGGGCGCTCCGGAAATCCAGTCCGCGACGGAAAAAATTGCCAGGGCGGCTGCCGCAGTCGGCAAGCCCGTCTCCGTCATGGTCGGGTCGATCGCCGAAACGCCTCCGTTTCGGACCATGGGCGTCACATCCTTCATCGTCTCGTCCGACCAGGGCCTGATGCGCCAGGCGGCGGGCAAGGTCCTGGCGGATTTCCGCGAAATGGCGGCGGGATGATCCAGAGGCCGGGGCTGCCGCCGAATATTGATCAGGGAGAAGCAGAATGACATCCGATACGGTATCATCCATCATCGCCAATGGCACTTCCCGCGACGAGGAGGTCGCAACGCTGCTGAAAGGGGCGGTCGATCTTCACTGCCACAGCGGGCCTGCCGCGATGCCTCGCGTCCTCGACCATCGGGAGGCGATGCAGGATGCTGCCGAGGCCGGTTTCCGTGCGCTGCTCTACAAGGATCATTTCTATCTCGGCACGCCGCATGCGAAGATGCTGGAGGCCATCTATCCCGATACCGGGGTCAAGCTCTTTTCCGGCATCGCGCTGAACAATGCGAGCGGCGGCATCAACCCTTATGCCGTCGACCATGCGATCAAGATCGGCGCGAAGATCGTCTGGATGCCGACGCTTGCCGCCGCAAACCATATCCGCAAGGGCCTGACGGAGGCGAAGAGCTTTCCGAAGACATCCCAGAAGATGCTCGATCCCTCCCCGCTCAGCGTGCTCGACGCCAGCGGCAGGCTCACCGATGAGACCAGGCACGTTCTCGACCTGATCGCCGAAGGCGATATCATCCTCGCGGGCGGTCATCTCGAAGCCTCCGAACTCTTCGTTTTGTTCGAGGAGGCGAAGAAGCGGGGCGTCAAGAAGATGCTCGTGAACCATCCGACCTATATCGTCGGCTGCTCTGACGAGGACATCAAGGGCCTGGTCGACATGGGCGTCTACATGGAACACTCGATCTGCATGTTCATCGAGGGCTCCGGCAACCAATACGAACCGGGCTATCTGCAGCATCTGATCGACATCGCCGGCATCGACAAGACCTGCCTGTGCTCCGACCTCGGCCTGCTCGGCGCGCCCCGCCCGATCGAAGGATACCGCCAGATCGTCCATGCCCTGCTCGACATGCAGTTCTCGCACCAGGAGATCCGGACGCTGATCGGCGATAATTCCGCCCGCCTTTTGAACCTGGCCGCCTGATACATTCGAGATGCCGGAGGAGGAGATCCCGCATGCCCGCCCGTAAAGTCATCATCACCTGCGCCGTGACGGGATCGATCCATACGCCGTCCATGTCGCCGCATATCCCGATCACCGCCGGGCAGATCGCGGACGCGGCGATCGAGGCCGCCGAAGCTGGTGCCGCCATTGTCCATCTCCACGCCCGGGACGAACGGGACGGGCGGCCCGACCAGAGCCTCGAGGCGTTTTCGCCCTTCCTGAAGGTGATCAAGCAGAAATCCGACGTCGTCATCAACATCACCACCGGCGGCTCGCAGACGATGACCGTTGACGAGCGCCTGAAGCCGGTGGCGACCTTCAAGCCGGAAATCGCCTCGCTCAACATGGGTTCGATGAATTTCGGGCTCTTTCCCATGCTGAATCGCTTTACGGACTTCAAATACGACTGGGAAAGGCCCTATCTGGAAGGCTCGAAGGAACGGATCTTCAAAAATACGTTCGCTGACATCGAAAGGATCCTGACCACCTGCGCCGACAACGACACGCGTTTCGAAATCGAATGCTACGATATCGGCCACCTTTACACGCTTTCCCACTTCGTTGATCGAGGCCTGGTGAAGCCGCCTTTCTTCATCCAGAGCGTCTTCGGTCTTTTGGGAGGTATCGGCAGCCATCCGGAAGACGTGATGATGATGAAGCGCACCGCCGACCGGCTGTTCGGACATGATTATAATTGGTCGGTTCTGGGCGCCGGCCGCAACCAGATGAACATCGCCGCCATGTCCGTCGCCATGGGCGGCAATGTGCGCGTCGGTCTTGAGGATTCGCTTTGGATCGGCCCGGGGAAACTTGCCGAGAGCAACGCCCAGCAAGTCTCGACGGTGCGGGCAATCATCAAGGGGCTGGGCTGCGAGATCGCTACACCCGCCGAGGCGCGCGAGATCCTCAAGCTAAAGGGCGGGGATCGGGTCGCATTCTAGGCGATGAGAAATCAAGAAGCCTCGGAGAGCCGATCGCAAAGCAGCAGGGTGTTCACTTGGCCGAAGAGCCGGACATCGCGAACGCAGCAAAGTACTCGTCGGCAAGCTTCTTCGCGGTTGCCTGGACGAGCCTGCTGCCGAGCGCTGCGATCTTTCCGCCGATTTCCGCATCCGCTCTATAGGTCAGGATCGTGGTGTCCCCTTCGGCCGCAAGCTCGACCACGCAGTCGCCCTTGGCGAAACCGGCGATCCCGCCGTTGCCCTTGCCGGTGATGCGACAGCTTTCGGGAGCGTTGATGTCGCAGATCTCGACCGTCGCCGCAAAGGCCGCCGAGATCGGCCCGATCTTCAGCACGACCTTGGCGTCGAAACTGTTCTCGCCGGTCTGGGTCAGCTCCTTGCAGCCCGGTATGCACCGCCGCAGGACATCGGGATCGAACAGCCTGACCCACGCATCTTCACGTGGCTCTTCGAGCTTATATTCACCGGTAATCTCCATAGCGATATCCTCTCCCCGCCGCGCGACGAGGCTCATCCGTTCCAATGTTGATCGATGGGGATCAGCGGTTCAGACCGCGCAATACCGTTCCTGGATGTCTTTGTCGGCGAGAAGCGTTGCCGCGTCGCTGCGGTAGACGATCTCGCCCTGATCGACGATCACAGCGCGATCCGCGAGTTTCAGCGCCCATTCAACATTCTGCTCGACAAGCAGCAGCGTCGTCCCTTCGTTCCGCAACTGCCGGAACAGCACGCCCATTTCCTCGACCAGAACCGGCATGATGCCTTCCGACGGTTCATCAAGCAGGATCATCTTCGGTCTGCCGATCATCGCACGGGCGATCGCCAGCATCTGCTGCTCGCCGCCCGACATCGTCACACCTTCCTGATGTAACCGCTCCTTCAGGCGCGGAAAACTGCGGGCGATCTCTTCGATCGCGGCATTCTCGTCGATGCCTTTCCGATCGGCCACTAGGCCGAGCTGGAGGTTTTCGAGCACAGTCAAGCCGCGCACGATGCGCCGTTCTTCCGGTACGTAGGCGAGACCCAGGGCATAGCGGTCATGCGCCTGCAATCGGGAGATTTCCTTGCCGTTAAACCGGATGCTGCCGGCGATGCGGGGCATCAGTCCCATGATCGAACGGATGATACTGGTCTTGCCCGCACCATTGCGGCCGACGAGCGCGACGATCTCGCCGGGCTCCACGGAAAAGGATACGCCATGGAGGACATGGCTTGCACCATACCAGCCGTTGAGCCCTTCGATTTCAAGCATAGCCATCGTTCTGTCCTAGATAAACGCGGCGGACCTCGACGTTCGCCTGGATTTCCTTCGGCGTACCGTCCGCCAGCAGTTGGCCGTGATGCAGGACAAGGACCCGGTCGCTGAGGCCCAGGATCATCTTCATCTTGTGTTCGACCAGGAGAATCGTCCGATCGGCAGCGAGTTTCTCGATCAGCGCGACCATCTCGCGGGTCTCTTCCGGTCCCATGCCGGCTGTCGGTTCGTCGAGCAGCAGCAAGGCCGGATCGGCAACCAGTGCGATGGCGATCTCCAGCGCCCGCTGCTGTCCGTGCGCCAGGAATTTCGCGGGCGTTCCGACCCGTTCCGAAAGGCCCACGGAGGCAAGCGCCGCGAATGCCTTCTCCTCAATGTCTTCATAGGCATTGCGGTCGGTCCAGATGTTCAGCCGTGACTGGAACGCCTGGGCGGCGACACGGACATTCTCCAGAACGGTGAGGTTCGGGAAGATGTTGGTGATCTGATAGGATCGGGCGATGCCTCGATGCACGTAATCGTGCTGCGGCATTCCGGCCATGTCCACACCGCGGAATTTCAACGTGCCGGTCGACGGCTTCAAGGTGCCCGACAGGATGTTGAACAAGGTGCTCTTGCCGGCGCCGTTCGGGCCGATGATCGCGGTGATCTGTCCTTCCTTGAAATCGGCCGTGACGTCCTTGAGGGCGACGAGACCGCCGAACTTTTTTCCGACATTGGCGACGCTGATGATCGGCTCGCTCATCGGCCCCTCCCCCAGGAAATCAGCGTGCCCCAGATACCTTTCGGCAGATAGAGGACGAAGAGGATAAAGATCGCGCCGACGATGAGCTGCCAGTTGGAGGTCCAGAGCGAGAAGATATCCTCCATAGAAAGAAAAGCGAGCGCGCCGACGAAGGGGCCGAAGAAACTGCCGGCTCCGCCAAGCAGGGTCATCATCACGATCAGGCCTGAAGTATGATAGTGAAGCGAGTCGAGCGGCACGATCGACAGGTGCATGGCCGACAGGGTGCCGGCGAGCCCGCAGAGAATGCCGGACAGCACGAAGGATAGAAGCTTGGTCTGCTCGACATTGTAGCCGCAGGCACGAGCGCGCGTCTCGTTTTCGCGGATCGCCTCGATGACGGCGCCGAACGGCGAGTTGAGCACCCGCGACACGAACCAGAGCGCAAGCGCCACGACCACCATGATGGCGTAATATTTGACGAGCGGATCGAGGAAGTTCAGCGAAAAACCCGGGAAAGCCAGCGCGCTGACCGTGAAGCCGCGCAGGCCGTTCTCTCCCCCGGTCCAGGAGGACGCCTGCACGGTGGTGTAGTAGACGAGCTGCGACAAGGCGAGCGTCACCATCGAAAAATAGATGCCGCGCGTGCGGATCGCCAGCACGCCCATGGCGGCCGCAAGGCCGCCGGCCACGGCGACGCCGATCAGCATGGCGAGAAACCAATTCACTCCGAAGACCCCGATCGCGATACCAGTCGCGTAGACCCCGGCGCCGAAAAAGGCCGCGTGGCCGAAGGAGAGCAGGCCGGTATAGCCGAACAGCAGATTGTAGCCGACGGCCACGAGGCCGTAGATCAGCACGTTCACCGCGAGCGCCTGGGAGGGGAGTATCCAGGGCAGGATGCAAAGCGCCAGGATCGAAAGCGGCACGCGCCAGCGGCTGGCGTTTGGGAAAAGCGTCGCAAGACCGTTCCGGGATGTCGTTGGAGCAAGTTCCACGTTTCTGACGATGGACATGGTCGCTCCTCACAGCCCTGGCGCCGCACGGCCATAAAGGCCGTTCGGACGGATCAGCAGGACGAGCGCCATCAGCGCAAACATCACGATCGTCGCCATTTCCGGCGCGAAAAGCGAGGTCATGCTGACCGCGACGCCGACGATGAGCCCGGCGATTACCGCACCGGCCAGCGATCCCATGCCGCCGATCACCGTCACCACAAAGGCCTCCGCGAGCACCAGCGCCCCCATTTCCGGGGAGACATTGCGCATGGGTGCCGCAAGCACGCCGCCGAGCGCGGTGATGCCGACGCCGATGCCGAAGACGACCAGCCACAATCTACTGATATCGACGCCAAGCACGCGCATGATCAGCGGATCGGCCGATCCGGCCCGTACGATCAGACCGAATTTCGTCTTTTCGAGGCCGATCCAGAGGAGCAGCAATACGGCGAGCACCACGCCGATGACGAAGAGGCGGTAGAGCGGGAAAAAGCCAATGCCGAGGTTCACCACGCCGCGCAGGGCCGCCGGGGTGGAAAAGGGAATGCCGTCGGTGCCGAAGAGGATGCGCACCGCCTCGACCAGGACATAGCCGAGGCCGAAGGTCAAAAGCAGCGGATCGTCCGGCGAGCGGCCGTAGAGGGGACGGATGAGAAAACGCTCGATGAGCATGCCGAACAGGCCGATCAGCACCGGCGCCAAAAGGAGAGCCCACCAGAAGCTCCCCGTCAGCCCCGCCACGTAAAGACCTGCATAGGCGCCCACCATGAACAGCGCGCCATGCGCGAAGTTCACGATGCCCAGCATGCCGAAGATAATCGACAGGCCGAGCGCAACCATGATCAGCACCGCGCCGAGGGCGAGGCCCGAAAACAGCTGCATCGCAATGAGTTGGACAGTCATATGCTCATCCGCCCCAGATTATCAGCTCTTGAAGCCGAGTTCGGAACAGCTTCTCAGCACGGCCTCCGACGCGGGCTCGTTGGCGACGATCCTGAAGAGATCGGCATCCGATTTCATATCTGCTTTCGCCTTGGATTCCAGCACGAGGACGGACTGCACGGATTGATGATCGCATTTGCGATAGGACTGCTCGCCCTTGGCGACGTCGTATTTCAGCGCTTCCAGGGCCGCAATCACCTTTTCGGTTTCGGTGCCGCCAGCTTTCTCGATCGCCACCAGAAGCGAGGCGACACCGGTATAACCGTAGGCGCCGTAATCGGTCGGGATCGCTCCCTTGTACATGTCCCTGAACGCGTTATTGAAGGCTTTTGCGGAAGCCACGGTTTCTTCGAGGCCCCAATAGTAGTTCGCCCCGCCGACCACGCCTTCGAAGACCTCCGGATCGACGGCAAGGCGCTGATTGTGCAGGAGCACCGGCACGACGATCTTCATCATGTCCTTGACGCCGAAATCGACTGCCTGCTTGATCGAATTCGCCTGATCGCGGCCGAAATTGCAGATGCAGAGAATGTCGGGAGAGAGCGACAGGATGGTCGGGATGAAGGTCGAATAATCGGCCGCACCGAAGGGATGCAGGATCTCGCCTGCCGTCTCGGCGCCGATCGCTTGGGCGGCGCGCTTGAAGCCGCGCAGCATTTCATGGCCGTAGGCGTAGTCGGCCACGAGATAGGCGACCTTCGAGCCCTTCTGGAAGGTGTGCTTGGCGACAACCGCCGTGGTCATCGTGGGATTCAGCGCCTCGTGGAAGGTATAGGGGCTGAAGTCCTTGATTTCGTTGATCGTGTCCGACTGGCTGATCGAGATGTAGAGCATGTTGCGGGCACGGGTCACTTCGTTGACCGCGAGCTGCACGGCGCTCGAAAGCGCGCCCACCACCGCATGGACTTTGTCCTTCTCGATGAGTTCGAGCGTGCGGGTTGCGGCTTCACCGGCATTCAGCTTGTCGTCGCGCACCAGAAGCTCGACCTTGCGGCCGGCAACGCCGCCCTTGTCGTTCGCCAGCTTGACGGCGAGTTGGGCGCTGCGCACCTGATCGTTGGCCTCTGCGGCAAACGGGCCGGTGAGCGGGGTCGGAAAGCCGATGCGGATCGTCTCGGCCTGGGCCCTTGCAATCCACGGCATGGAAAGAGCGCCGGCGGTGCCTGCGAGGCCCAAAAGCGCTGTGCGGCGACTGATCGGCCGTAAGGCCAGCTTTTCGATTTCCTTTGTCATTGTTGTCCTCCTCCTGGACATCATTTTCATGCGTCAGATCTTGCCGAGCGCCTTCAGGATGCGCGCCGGCGTCATGGGTACCTGCGTCAGCATCGCGCCGTGGTCGGCGAGCGCATCGTTGACGGCGTTCATCGCGGCGGCCGAAGCGGCGGCGGTGCCGGCCTCGCCAACCCCCTTGGCGCCGAGCTCCGTGTCCTCAGTCGGCGTCTCGACATGGGCAATCTCGATATCGGGCATCTCGCAGACCATCGGCACGAGGTAATCGGCAAGCGAGCCATTGGTGAACTGGCCTTCGGAATTGTAGAGACACTCCTCGAAGAACGCTGCGCCGAGTCCTTGGACGACGCCGCCGCGAATCTGCTCGTCGACCAGCAGCGGATTGATGATGCGGCCACAATCCTCGACCACCCAGTGCTTGAGGATTTTGACGAACCCCGTCTCCGCATCGACTTCGACGAGAGAGCCTTGCGCGCCGTTGGTAAAGGCAAAAGGATGGCCCTGTGGCGCATAGTGATGCACCACGGACAATTGCGCCTGGGTGCCGGGCGGCAGCGTATCGGAGCGGAAGAACGCGACCCGCGCAACCTCCGCAAGGCTGATCCGCTGCTGGCCGGTGGCGGCCTCGACGATCCAGTCCGCGCGGATGTCGAGTTCGGCGGGTCGTGCCTGCAGAATGAGGGCAGCGACCGCGAGCAGATTGGCCTTCAGCTTGCGCGCCGCCTGCAGCGCCGTCTCACCACCGATGCCCGCACCGCGGCAGGCCCAGGTGGCTCCGCCATGCGGGGTACTGTCCGTATCGCCGGTCATGACGCGGACCTTGGCGTGATCGACGCCCAACTGGTCGGCAACGATCTGGCCGATAATGGTCTCTGTCCCCTGCCCCTGTTCGGTGACGGAAATCGAGCAATGCACTTCACCAGAAGGCGTCAGCTTTACGATGGCACCATCCTGCGCAGAAATCCGCGCGCCGCCGACGCCATAGAACGCCGGACTCGGATTGGTGATCTCGACGAACAGCGCAATGCCGATGCCGCGCAGGATGCCTCTTTTCCGCAGCTGCGCCTGTTCTCGGCGCAGCCCGTCATAATTCATCATTGCCCGCATCCGGGCGAGGCAAGCCTCATGGGACAGTTTTTCGAACTGATAGCCGGTCGGCGATGTGCGCGGATAGCTGTCGTCAGGAATGAGATTGCGGGCGCGCATTTCGAACGGATCGAGGCCGAGCTCGCGAGCAGCCGCATCGATCATGCATTCAGTGACGGCGCAGGCGATCGGGTGACCAACGGCGCGATATTGGCTCGTCTGGACCTTGTTCTGGAAAACAACCGAGAGATTGGCGCGGTAGGAAGAAAAGTCGTATGGCGCGCCAATCAGCCGGACGACCTGATTTCCCTCAACGGCACTGGTGCGCGGATAGCTGGAGAACGGGCCGATCGCGGTGACGTCATCGACGTCCATGCCCGTGATGCGTCCGCCTTCCCCAACGGCCAGCCGCGCGGTCACGCGATGGTCGCGGGCGTGAATATCGGAAACGAAAGACTCCAGCCGGTCCGCCACGTATTTCACCGGCCGGCCAAGCAGGATCGATGCGCCGACGACGGCCATTTCCTCGTGATAGACATGCAATTTCATGCCGAAGGAACCACCGACATCCGGCGCGATGACGCGGACATTGGATTCCGGGATGCCGAAATGACGGGAATAGACGTCCTGGAACTGGTAGGGCGTTTGGGTCCCGTGATGGGCGGTCAGCCGGTTCTCGCTCGCATCGTAGTCGGCGACAATCGCGCGGGGCTCAAGCGTCACGGCCGTATGCCGACCGAATACAAAGCTCCGCTCCACTATCGTGTCTGCCGCCTCGAAGGCCGCGTCCACTCCGCCGCTGTCGAGTTTGGTGGCGAAGCAGATATTGCTGCCGAGATCCCGCGAAATGGCCTCCGCGGACATGGCCTCGACCGAATCCGCCTGTGCGGCAAGCTCCTCGATGTCGATCCTGACCAGTTCCGCAGCGTCCTCGGCAATCGCCCGGCTGTCGGCAACGATCAAGACGACCGATTGGCCGGACCACATCACCTTGTCCAGGGGAAGCGGGAGCTGCGGCGGCGATTTCATGTTCTTGAAATGGTCGAGCGTACCGACCCACGGTGCGCAGATCGCGGCCAAATCCGCGCCGGTGAAGACCGCGCGGACACCCGCAAGAGCGGTCGCGTCGCTCCTGTCGACCGACAGGATCCGGCCATGCGCATAGGGGCTCCGGACGAAGGCGGCGTGCAGCATACGGGGCAGCACGAGATCGGTAACGTATCGTCCCTTCCCTTCCAGCAGGCGTTTTGCATTCGGCCGCAAAACCGAACGGCCGATATAGGAATTGGACCTCTCGAGGGAGCCGGCAAACGCGTTCATGTCTCCTCCCCCATCGTGGCCCGCTGCCGCTCTCCGGCCGTCCGCTCGATCGCATCGACAATCGCTTCATAGCCGGTGCAGCGACAATAGTTTCCCGACAGGGCATCGCGGATCTTGTCTCGGTCCTGAACCTCCCCCGACGAGAGCAGGCCATAGGCGCTAACCAACATGCCCGGAGTGCAGAAGCCGCATTGCAGAGCATTGCGCTCGTGAAAAGCCTTCTGCAGGTCGGCGATCGCCTTTCGCGCCGTCAGACCCTCGACGGTTTCCACCACGCAGCCATCTGCCTGGACGGCGAACATGAGACAGGCGTGAACGGGACGATCGTCGATCAACACGAGGCAAGCGCCGCAAACACCCATTTCACACCCCGTATGAGTGCCGGTAAGCTGCAAATCCTGACGTAGGAAATCGGCAAGCGTCGTGCGTGGTGCGACGACCGCGTGAACAGCTTCGCCGTTGATCGTCAAGGAAATGGCGATCCGGACGCTCATGGCGTTGTCTCCAGCCGTCCCAGAAGGCGACCGAGCAGAACGCGCGCCAGATGCATGCGCATCTCGGCGGGCGTGCCCTCGTCGCCTGAAGGATTGAGATCGACGCTGAGGGCGTCCTGCGCCTCCCGAACGATTTCGCAGGTCAGCCGATTTCCAGCAAGCACCTCCTCGGCGCCTTTCGCCCGCATCGGCATGGGGCCGACAGACAGGAAGGCAATCCGCACGCGCCCGATGCGGCCATCGTCGATTTCCGCGTTCACGCCGGCGCCGACGAGCGCGTAGTCGCCGCGACGGCGGGCAAGTTCATCGAAAGCGCAGCGGGTCTTTGCGCCCGCCAAGGGAACATGCACAGCCCGTATCATCTCGCCAGGCTGAAGCGCTGTCTCATAGAGGCCCAGGAAAAAATCCGCGACCGGAACGTGCCGGTCGCCTTCGAGAGAGGCAATCTCGATCTGCGCGTCGAGCGCCAGTGCCATAGCGGGAAATTCGGATGCAGGATCGGCCAGGGCCAGGCTGCCGCCGAACGTCCCCTTGTTGCGTATCGCCGGATGGGCGACGAAGGGTGCGGCCATTGCAAGAAGCGGCGCATGCTTGGCGACCAGTTCCGAGCCGAGGATCTCGAAATGGCGGGTCGTCGCACCGATGCGGAGACGATCTTCCACGACGTCGAGACCACTTAAGTCCCCGATACGGGTGATGTCGATGAGCAATGCCGGCGCCTGCAGCCGCAGCGCCAATGCGGGAACGAGGCTCTGCCCGCCCGCGATATAGGCCGCATCGCCATCAGCGTCCGCAAAGGCCCGTAGCGCCTCCTCGACGGATTGCGGGCGCACGTATTCGAAAGCTCTCGCCTTCACCGATCTCCTCCCACGGCCATCCAATTTGTGACCACTTGGTTACAATATTTCGCAGGATGATCGACCGGTCAAGAAAAATTACCAAATGGTCTCAAATAAATTACCACTTGGTCTCAATCGCCGCCTGGAGTATCGCTGAGACAGGAATGCGCCGCCTGCGGCAATGCGGCGGTCACGGATCAGGAGTGCCATGACGGATCAGTTGAATGTCCCCGAAGGCGAGCACGGCCGGCCGAAGCCGCGGCGCCCCAAGCAGTACATGCGGGCGAACGAGCGGGAGCAATTCATTCTGGAAGAGGCCGTTCGCTTCTTTGCCGAACACGGTTTCGAGGGGCAGACGCGCGAGCTCGCGAAGCGCATCGGCATAACCCATTCGGCAATCTACCGGCATTTTCCAAGCAAGGAAGCGCTGATCGAGCGGGTCTACGAGCATGTCTATCTAAGCCACTGGGATGAGGCGTGGGCGAGCCTCATCACCGATCGCAGCCAGTCGCTGGAAAGCCGGCTCACCGAGTTTTACCTCCAATACGTCAACCGGGTCTTCCACTACGATTGGGTGCGGATTTTTGTCTTTTCCGGATTGAAGACCTTCGACATCACAACCCGTTACCTCGACATCGTGCGGCAGCAGATCATCGAGCCGGCATGCCGGGAGCTTCGCCATGATCTCGGATTGCCGGACACCGACGAGACGCCGCTGACCGAGCGGGAGACCGAGCTCTTCTGGGGCCTGCACGGCCGCATCTTTTATCTGGCGATCCGGCGTTTCGTCTACGCGACGCCGACCCCGCAAGCGCTTGACGATATCGTCCGCGACGGGGTCAAGAGTTTCATGTTAGGCGGCCCTGCCGTGGCGAGATCCATTCTTGAGAAGGATTGAAATTGTAGAGTAAAGGCAACCGGGGCATTTCAAACCAAGCGTATCTGCGTCTCCTTGTCGAAGAGGTGCAAGTGGGATGGATCGAGGCGAAGCGGAAGCGTCTCTCCCGGGTGGATCGACACGCGGCTGTTTAGCACGATGACGAGTTCCGGCACCGTCGCGGTCGTGACATAGGTCGCGGCGCCGGTGCTTTCGACGCTTCCGACGGGCAAACGGAGTGCTGCATCGGTTTCGCTGGAAAGCTGGAGATGCTCCGGGCGGATGCCCACAGTCAGCGCCCGACCGGCGGCAACGGCTCTCGGCGATTTCACCGTCTGCGGCAGATCCAGCTCGAGGACCAGCGACTGCTCGTCTGCTCCAGCCCGTGCAGGCACGAAATTCATGGCCGGCGAACCGATGAATCCCGCCACGAACTGGTTTGCCGGCCGGTCATAGAGTTCAAGCGGAGCCCCCTGCTGCTCGATGACGCCCTGACGCATGACGACGACATGATCGGCCATGGTCATCGCCTCGATCTGATCATGGGTGACATAGACGGATGTAGCACCCAGCCGGTCATGCAAGGCACGGATTTCCTTGCGCATGTGGACGCGCAGCGCCGCATCGAGATTGGAGAGCGGCTCGTCGAACAAAAAGGCCTTGGGATTGCGGATGATCGCGCGGCTCATCGCCACGCGCTGGCGCTGTCCGCCCGAGAGTTCGCGCGGATAGCGCCCGAGGAGATTCGAAAGGCCCGTCGTGGCGGCCACCTCCTCCGCCTTGCGTCTGGCTTCGGCCTTGCCGACACCGCGCATTCGCAGGCTGTAGGTGAGGTTTTCTTCAACGGTCATATGCGGATAGAGCGCGTAAGACTGGAAAACCATGGCGAGATCCCGCTTGCGGGGCGGAACGCCGTTCATCCTGGCACCGGCAATCACCAGATCGCCGGCGGAGATGGTTTCGAGCCCCGCCAGCGAACGCAACAGCGTGGACTTGCCGCAACCGGAAGGCCCGACGAGCGCGACGAAGGAACCCTTGCGGATCTTCAGGTTGATGTCCCGCAGCGCATGATAGGCGCCGTAATATTTGTTCACCCCCGCAAGTTCGATCTGATGCGTGGTCATTTGAGGGCTCCCGACGTCAGGCCGGACACGATCCGGCGTTGCAAGAGAACGAAGATGGCGAGGATCGGCGTCACATACATCGCGGCATAGGCCATGATATTGTTCCACTCGTTGGTATTCGGCCCCATGAACGAGTTCAGCCCCACGCTTGCCGGCTGGTATTCGATCGCCTGGATCATCGACTTCGAATAAACGAACTCGCCGAAGGCCTGCATGAAGATCAGGATGGCGCTGACGAGAATGCCGTTGCGGGCAAGCGGCAGCACGATGTGGAAGAATGCGCCAAAGCGGGAATTGCCGTCGACCAGCGCGGCCTCTTCCAGTTCCATCGGCACGCTCATGAAGGTCGCCCTGACCAGCACCACGAAAAAGGGCATGCTTTTCGCCGCGATTGCGAGGATGACGGCAACGCGCGGGTAATCCAGCAGTCCAAGCTGCGAAAAGCCGACGAAGATGGGCGTGATCATCAGCGAGGCCGGCAGCACCTGCAGCATCAGGATCAGGAACAGGCCGATATCCACCCAGACATTCCGGTAACGCGCCAGCACGTAGGCGCAGCCCGTGCCGAGGACGACGATGAGCGAGACGGCGCCGGAGGCGATCACAAGGGAATTCCACAGATAGCGGCCGACATTGCGGCTTTCCCAGACGGAGCCGTAAATACCCCATTGCGGATCGGAGGGCCAGAAGGATGGCGGCGAGGCAAACATCGCGGACCCCGTCTTGATGGCCGTCACATACATCCAGTAGAGCGGGAAGAGATAGATCGCCGCCAGCAGAACCGCGACCACCAGCATGAACTTGTCGCGCAAGGCAAGGCTCATCCGCGCACCTCATGCCGTGTCGAGCGGACATAGACGACGGACGCGATCATCACGAAGACGATCATGATGACGGAGATCGTCGCCCCTTGCGCGAAGTCATACTGTCTGAACGACATATCCCAGGCCCAGTATTGCGCGACGTTGGACGAATTATTGGGGCCGCCGGCGGTGATCGCGGCGAAAAGGTCGAACTGCTGCAGCGTAAAGATCAGCCCGAGCGCGATGATCGCACCGATCGTGGAACGCATCATCGGCAGGGTGATGGTGAAGAATCTCTGGACGACATTGGCGCCGTCGAGTTCGGCGGCCTCGTAAAGGTCCTGGGAAATGGCCGAGAGGCCGACCGAGAGAAGGATCATGTTGAAGGAAATGCCGAGCCAGATATTGGCGATCACCACCGCCCATAGCGAGAAATCCGGATCGGAGCGCCAGAAGATATTGCCGGAGACGAAGCCCACCTCCCGCAGGACGTAATTCAGCACACCGAAGTCGCCGGAAAGAATCCAGTTCCAGATGGCGCCGACGACCAGTCCCGGCATGACCCAGGAGACGAGAAACAGTCCGCGCAGCCAGGACGAGCCGGGAAAGCCGGTCCAGAAGAAGAGCGCAAGCGCGAAGCCGATGGTGAACTGCCCGGCAATCGAGGCGATCACGAACACTGCCGTATTCCTCAGAATCGGCCAGGTCTCGGGCAGCGAAAACAGAGTGATGTAGTTCTTGAAGCCCACGAACGGCCGCGCGAACGTCCCGAGGCTGAACATGTCCACCTCCTGAAAGCTCATCACGATATTGTAGATGAGCGGCAGGCCTGCCATCGCGAACAGGAAGGCGAGCGGCACGGAGACGAGGCCGATGTCGAAGCCGCGCCCGTCGCTGATGGAAAGGAGCAATTTTCTCATGACACCTCCGGATCGGGCACCGCCTTCCGGTCCGGAGCCGCGCGGAAAAAACCGTCACGACCCCGGCCGGGAGGAGAGGTTGGGAGCCGGCCGTCGGGAACCGGCTCCGATGGCTCAGCCAAGTACGGCCTTGATTTTCTGATCAGCCTGATCGAGCGCTTCCTGCGCGCTCATCTGCCCCGTCAGCGCCGCCTGGATGGCGTCCTGGATCGCCTTGGAGATCTTCGGCCAGGCCGGGTGCGGGCCTCGCGGCTGCGCATATTTCAACTGCTCCTGAAAGACCTTCAATGCGGCATCCTTCAGCGGCTGACCGCTCGACGGAATGGCAAGATCGGAGCGGGCCGGAAGCTGACCGAAGTCCTTGAACATTCGGTTGTCCTGCGACACGAAATATTCCAGCACCTTGAAGGCTTCTTTCGGGTGTTCGGTATTGGCGAAGATCGCCCAGTTGAAGTCGCCCATGGCGGACGAGCGGTTGGCGCCCGGCTCGGGCAGCGGCAATAGCGCCACTCCCCAGTCGAACTGGGCCTCTTTCACCATGCGGTCGAGCTCCCAGGGGCCGGAAATCGCCATGGCCGCATTGCCGGAATTGAAGGTGCCGGTCGAATCCCACTGGCTGCGTGTCAGGGTATCGCGTGAGGCGAGCTTCTCGTCGATGATCTTCTTCCAGATTTCCAGCGCCTTCACAGCACCGGGCGCGTTGACCTTGTCATAGCCTCCGCCGGCCATCTGCGCCCAGGGCAGGAATTGGAAAGTTCCCTCCTCGTTCGCCTTGGCAGAGAAGGTGATGCCATAGACATTCTTCGCCGGGTCGGTGAGTTTGCGGGCCGTATCGACCAGTTCGTCCCAGGTCTGCGGCGGCTTGTCGGGATCAAGCCCCTTCGCGCGGAACATATCCTTGTTGTAGTAGAGCGCGATCGTGTTGGTCGCCTTCGGTATGCCGAAATAGCGATCCTTCCACATCACCGACCTCAGTGGACCGGGGTAATAGTTCTCAGGCTTGACGATATTCGACTGTGCGATCATGTCCGTCAGATCGAGGAACGCGCCGCGCGATGAGAACAGCGCATGTTCCGGATTGTCGACGGCAATGATGTCCGGTGCCTGCCCTGTCGAATAGGCGCGCATCGCCTCGCTCACCACATCATCGAATTGGATCTGGCGATATTCGACGGTGATGCCGTTCTTCAGATTGTTGAAATCCTTGATGAGGTTTGGAGCCGGCTGAATGTCGCGGTCGAGCGACCAGACGGTGATCTTGACATCCTCGGCGCGGGCCGAGGCATGGAACGCCGACACGCTGGCAACCGCGAGCGCGCCGATCAAGGCCAATTTGCGAATACCCATGCTCTCCTCCTTCAGGTTATGCTCCCGGCGGCGGCCTCCTCCAGACCGCAGCAAGCGAGCGGTTACGTCAGACGGGATCGGTGACGAAATCGCCGCCCCGGCACGACTTCAGATAATTCAATGCGTGAACTTGACCGGTCATTTCGAGGTCGTCGCGATAAACGGGATCGTGCCATCCCTCGATGTCGATCGAGCCCGACCAGCCCGCGAGGCGAAGTTCGGAAATGACGTCCGTCCAGTTCGTGTCGCCGAAGCCCGGCGTGCGCATGAAGACGAAGGGATGCTTGCCGAAAACCCCGTGCTCGCGGATGACATCCCAGCGGATCGTCGCATCCTTGCCGTGCACGTGAAAGATCTTCGAGGTCCATTTACGGATCTGCGGCAGCGGCTCGATCAGATAGACCATCTGATGGCATGGCTCCCATTCAAGGCCGATATGGTCGTCCGGCGTCTCGTTGAAGATCAGCTCCCAGGCATCCGGATTGTGGGCAATATTCCAGTCGCCGGTCTGCCAGTTGCCGTCCATGGCGCAGTTCTCGAAGGCGATCCTGACGCCTCTGTCGGCCGCCCGCTTGGCCAGCTCGCTCCAGATCTGCCGGTAGCGCGGCAGGCTCTCGGGGATCGGACGTCCCCGCAGCCTTCCGGTAAAGCCGGCGACGCAGGTGGCACCAAAATGATGGGCATTGTCGATGCAATCCTTCCAGCCCTGGAGCGTCTGGAGATCGATCTCGGTTTCTTCCAGCGGATTGCCGAACATGCCGATCGCCTGGATGGTGATGTCGCGGTCGCCGATCGCTTCACGGCAGCGCTTGCCGAGCTCGGCCAGATCCTGGCCGTTCGTCGTCTGCCAGAAGAAAGGCTGAAAGCTTTCAAAACCCATGCCGGCAATCTGGGCGATACGCTCGGCCGCGCCGCCCTTGGTGGCGCGAATCATGGTGCCGATGCGGACAGACTTGGCGGGGTTGCTCATGTGCTCGATCCTCATGCTTCAATGGCGACGGGTTGGCCGGTGCGCGCGCTTTCGATAGCGCCGAACACCATGGCCAGACTTTTGATATTGTCGAAGCCCGCCGTTTCGGGCGGGCGACCAGATCGGATCGCATTCAGGAAATCGGCGATCACGCTCGCATGGCCGTGTGTCTCCGCCTCGCGGGGCGCCGGCGGCACGTCGATCGGCCGGTAGCCGCGCAACAGCCCTTCCTCTTCGCCGGCAACCGCCGCGTCGAAGGCCTCCTCGCCGTCCCAGGTCAGCATGCCTTTCGAGCCCACCAGCCGCCAGGCGCTTTCCCAACTCGTGCGGCGCCCTTCCGCGCACCAGGAGCCGCGATAGGTGAAAGCCACGTCATCGGAAAGTTTGAAAACCGCGTTCGCCGATGCGCCATGAGCATACCAGGAGCCGGCGGGGTTCGTTTCAAGGCAGTATACCGACAGCGGGCGCTTTCCGCTGACGAAACGGGCTGCGTCAAACGTGTGGATGGCCATGTCGAGTAGCAGCACGTTGTCCATCTTTTCGCGGAAGCCGCCGAAATGCGGAGCGATGAAGAAGTCGCAATGAACACCAGTCAGCTCGCCGATCGCGCCGCTCTCGACGAGGCGACGCATCCGGCGGATGCCGGAAATAAAACGGCGGTTCTGCACCACCGCGTGAATCCGTCCTGCCGCTTCCGCCAAGGCGACAAGATCCCTCGCCTCGTCGAGCGACGTGGCCATCGGCTTCTCGCTGAGCACATGACAACCGTGTTTGAGGCCCGAAGCGACGACAGCCTTGCGGGCAACGGGCACAACCACGTCGAACAGGAGATCGGCCTGGGTCTCTCGCAGCACATGGTCGAGATCGATATCGATTATTACCTCGGTCAAATCGAAGGCCTCGGCGAGCTGGCGCGCAACTCCGGCATCGAGATCGACCAGTCCAACGATCTCTATAGTCTCGGCGAGGCTTGGCGTCGTCTTCAACGCCCGCACCCAGCCATGTGCCATGGCTCCGCATCCGCATAGAACGGCCTTCAATGTCACGATCACCTCCTCGCTGACGGTCCGACGCTCCTTCATCGATTTCCGTAAACGTTTACGATCCTATTTACAGGTCATGTTCTTTGTCAATAGGATTTCCGAAAACGATTACGGTCTGATAGGACGGAGCTGATGAAGGGCATTCGGCGGCTGGCAGAACATCTCGATATTTCGATCGGCACGGTCTCGCGCGCCTTGAACGGCAAGCCGGACGTGAACGAAGAAACGCGCCGCCGCGTCCTCGAAGCCGCTGAGCGCCTCGGCTATGTCGCAAACCAGTCCGGACGGGCGCTGCGCAAGGGCTCGACCGGGGTGATCGGCTTCATGATGCAGACCGGCCGAGAAATCACCGGCCAAGGCGATATCTTCTTCATGAGCGTTTTCGATGGGGTGCAGACGGTACTGGCCCGCCACAAGCTCGATCTTGTCGCCCTCCTATGCTCTTCGGAGGAGGATCCGGACGATTATCTCAAACGGATGGTCGCGCGCGGTTTTGCCGACGGCATCATCCTGTCCGCGACGCGCCGCCACGATGCGCGTTTCGAGTTTCTGGCACGGCATAAAATCCCCTTCATCACGCTGGGGCGAAGCCTCACCGATGTCGGTCAGCCATGGATCGACCTGGATTTCGAAGGTATGGCCGAGATCTCGATCGAGCGCTTGGTACATGCCGGGCACAGCCGCATAGGTTTCGTCTGGCCGCACGGCGATCTCAATCTCGGCTATGTCTTTATCGAACGCTGCCGGGCATCCCTGGCACGACACGGCCTGACGCTGGCCGAGGAGTGCATTTTCCGCACCAATCCGAGTGAAGCCGGAGGTTATGCGGTCGCCCGGCAAATCAAGGACAGTGCTGAGCCGCTCACCGCCATCATCCTGGTCAACGAGACCCTGGTGACAGGTCTCTATCGCGGCCTTGAAGAGGTCGGCCTCCGGCCTGGTCGTGACATCGCCGTCATCGGCCGTCAAAGCCCGCAAGCCCGGTTTCTCTCACCGAGCCTCACGGGTTTTGAGCTTTCCCTCCGGGATCTCGGCATAGCGCTTGCCGAAAGCCTGCTCTCCACCATGCCGGTTTATGCCGACCTCTATCCCCATGCAATGCGCAGAATGCTTTGGCCGATGGCTTTGGTCGAGGGCGAGAGCGGATGAGGAGACCGTAGCCATGCACGCCATCGTGTCATGGAAGCCGCCGGCGTGCGGAAGTCGGAGGTCGCTGTCTGCCGGCGCCATCGCCCGATCGCGCCGGAGCTTTCGGCGGCAAGCCGCATCCACGCTGCCGCGCCGACCGCCAGCCTCTCCTCGAACCGATAGTGGCAACCCTGCCAGCTGACGCGGGGATCAACGGCAATCGCCCTTGCCTCGACCCGATATCCAGCCGCACGGCCCGCCGCGACGATCCGCTCCACATTGTCGGGTGTTCGCATCGTCGTTTCGAAGACGACGTTCACCCTGATTGTCTTGATCCGCCGCTCGCTTGCGATCGTGTGACCGATATCGGCGCTTACCGCCCTTTGTATTGTCCGCAGTCGTGGACGCATCGCCTCGAAGCCCGGCCGATGCGCGGCGGGCACGAGACTGATGACGCCGACCTCGTCGCGCCCGAGCGCGCCGCGTCCGAAGCGGGCGTCCAACGCCTTGCTGACGGCCGCGAACTCAGCCTTGATGGCAGGCGGAAGCGCGAGGACGGATTGGCCGAATGCCTTTGCGTCTTTTGGGTTCGCTCGCATCAATCGGTTCAGCTCCTTCTCCGCTTGATCGGACAACGCCGGCACAGCGATCGCCATGCGACCGCGCTCCACCTGGACGGCCTGCTTTTCATGGTCGAATGCCGTCGCGTAGGACTGCGCCGCCGATCGCGCCAGCCAGGCCTCATCCCGGGCGGATGTCAGCGCGGTCCGGCGCTCGGCGCCCACCCCGGTGAAGCGGTCCATCATCCGATCCGACCCCCGTAGCGCGCCGAACCGGCCCGGATCAGACGTCATCATCGTGGCAACCCGGTCGGGCATCTCGCCTGCCACATAATGCTCCTCGATGCGCGTCACGGCGACGGCCGGCTCGCGCCAGATCCGCACGGCGGTATCAGTGAGCGCTGCCCGCGCCGCCTGATAGTGCGGCACTGTCAGAGCGCGCCGCCGGGCCTCGTCGTTGACGGTGGCGGCGAAGTCGGTAATGGCCGCGATCATCGGCGGCCTCGCCGCCGTTTCCGCGCTGGGCCCGGCGGCCGACGGCAGAGCGATCTTCGACGGATCGCGCTCCTCGGCAAGATACTGTTCGAAGGCGAAGCGCTTGACCGCCTCGAAGCGAGCTTCGACCAACCGACGCTCATCCTCCGGCATATCCGGCATGCGCTCGGCGATCAGACGCTTCGTCCCATCGCTAGCCTTCTCCGTGAAGGCGTCATAGCCGAAACGCCGGCCGAGCGCCTCGGCCACCGCCTTGATCTCCCGAACGACGGAGAGGTCCTGCGCCGCAAGGCCGAACGCCTCTTTATAGGCGGCTTGACCGCCGCCGGCGCGGATTGCCTCGACCTCGGAGAGCCGCGCCGTGGCCTTTTCGGATAGGGCCGGAATGCCGACCGCCATGGCGGCGCGGCGCCGCTCCTCGCGTGCAACCGCATGGCCGTGCCCCGTCCTGAAGGCGGTCGCATGGGCGCGCGCGACGGCGACGAGGTCTCGCACCGCCTCCATTGGCGTCGCTTTGCCTCTGAGCGCCCCGAGCTGCTCCGGGCTCCGGGAGAGATCTTCCGCCAACGCACGCGGATCGGCGCTCGGTTGGGAGGCTCGCCGGCTGAGCTCGGCAAGTGCGGCGGCGGGATCGGAGTAGACGCGCTCGAGCACCGGCATGATCACCGCTTCGCGCTCGCGGGTCCGCGGCAGGTCGAGCTGCGCGATGCGGGCGCTTTCGTCCACGGACTTCTCGAAACTCATGGTCGGCGGCAGCAGGAACGACCTCCCTTCGCTCGGTTCGGTGATGATGTCTGGCCTTGAATCCGCGACAGTCTCGACCGGCGCCGTGCGGCCGGTAGACCGGCCCATAGCTGCGCCGGCGCGCTCCCACAGCTGCGCCAGACGTGCCCGCTGCTTTGCGATCCACGCGACCTGCCGTTCGATGGTCTCCTCAAGCCCATTGCCGATGTCGACGAACCGGTCGATGCCGCGGCGGGCCGCGAAGTCTCGGGCCTGCTCGCGGTAGCCTGCCTCGCTCTCGAAATCGAGCGTCGTCGTCTTGGCTCCGGAGCGCCCAAGCCGCTCCACGACTTCCTTGAAGACGGCCGGATGCTCGACAGTCGCCGTTGCCTCGTCGATCTCGACTGCAGGTGCAGCTTCGACGAGAACGGCGCTCCAGACGTTGCGCTGGACCTCGCGTTCCTCGAAGCGTTTGACACCTGTTTCATCGTCGATCACCGGGATGACTTTGATCACCGTCTCGGTGCCGTCCTTCGTCAGAGTGATGACATCGCCTTCGTTCACCTGCGCCTTTTCCAAAGCGTCGGGAATGCTGACGCCCCAGAGACGATGCGTGCGGCCATCATCGGTTCGAAGATCGGCGTAAGGTGTCGGGTCGGCATCTTCGTCATCGGGCCGGAAGAGCGCCTCGCCCGTCTCGACCAGGACACCGGTCACACCAGCGGCGTGATCCGGCCTTTTGCCGTAGCCAGCGGCGATATCCGGCCGCGGCTCGAAATCCTCCTGCGCCGCATAGAGGTCGGCGCGCTCGCGGTGCCGCGACATCGCCACGTAAGTCAGATGCTGGTCCATTCCGCCGGTGGCAAGGACGAACGTGCGATCGACCGTCGAGCCCTGGGACTTGTGGATCGTCGCGGCATAGCCGTGGTCGACATTGCGATAGGTGTCGGCACTAAAGACGACGTCGCGCCCCGCGTCGAGCCGCACGCTCAGCAACGTTTCGCCGCGCCGGTCGGTTGTCTCGGTCACCGTGCCGAGCATGCCGTTCCTGACGTGCTGGACGCCGACATGTTCGGCGCGCGGCTCCGCGAACCTGGCGTTTTCAAGGAAGATGATGCGGTCGCCGACGGCAAACTCGCGATCGCCGCGCTCGGTCGCAACCTTGCGGGCCCGGCTCAGCTCGCCGCGCGCCGTCATCACCGAGCGGATCGCATCGTTCAACGATTTCACGTCGGCATTGGTATGCGCCAGCACAAGAAGCGCATCGCCGCGAACCGGTTGATCAGCATCGGCCGCCTTCGCTAGTGCGTCGTCCCAGGCCTGTGCCCAATCCGCGACAATGCGATTGACCGCGGCGGTCCGTGTGTCGGTCTCGACGATGTGACCGCGTTCGCTATAGGCGGTGAGCGCGGTCGCGACCTTGCCACGCGCGAACGCCCGCGAAGCATCGCGCGCCCACTCTTCTTTCTGGCGTCGTACGCCGACCAGTTCGGCGTATCCAACACGGTCGGTGATGGCGCGGAATGCCGCGCCCGCCTGGATCGGCTGGAGCTGCATCGCGTCGCCGACGAGAACGACTTTCGCCCTTGCCTCCTCCGCGATCTTGAGGATCCGCGCCATTTGCTCGGACGCGATCATGCCGGCTTCGTCGATCACGAGAATATCGCCGCGCTGCAGCTGATCGCGCCCATTCGCCCATGCGAGTTCCAACGAGGCGAGCGTGCGCGAGGCTATGCCTGAACTGTCCTCGATCGCCTCAGCCGCCTTGCCAGCAAGTGCCGCACCGACGACGCGGCGGCCGTCCGCTTTCCAGGCGAGATTGGCAGCGGCGAGCAACGTCGATTTGCCAGCACCGGCAAGCCCGACCACCGCGGCGATTGCTTTGTCGCCGGTAACATGACGAACCGCATCGACTTGCTCCTGGTCGAGGCGGAAAGGCCGCTCCACATCAGCAGTTTCGACTACGGCGATCGCAACCGAAACCGTCTTTGCCGCGACGCCATAGCCGCGACGCTTCGACAATGTGAGCGCGGATTGGCCCATCTCGTATTCGGTGCGGAGCATCGCCCGCGTCGTGTAAATCGCCGGCTCCTCAGCGTCCGCAGCCTGCCCCTTCCTGGTGGCAGGCCTGAGTGTCACGAGGTCGTTGGAGGCCATGATCGCGGCGCGGATATTGGCAAACATCGCCGGATCGTCGACGACACGATGCAGCGCGCGGGCAATGTCGCGTTCGTCGAAGGTCGACCGCTCGCGGCTGAGCTGCTTCAGAAGAAGGCCGGGATCGGCGGTCAGGCGGTCTGCGGCGGCGAACCGGCGTGCGAGATCGTTCGGCGCAAAATAGGATTCCAGCCCTTTTCGCGCCCGCGCCGCGCGCACCGGTCCAAGATGACGCTGCGCGAGACCGTCGAGGCCCTGCTCTTCGTATGACCGGCCGTCGAGCCGGATATCGAAACCAGCGATCGCCAGATGCCGGTTTGCCGTCTCCGCCCACGCGACCTTCCAGTTTTTCATCGTCTCCTTGTCGCCGGCCCAGAGACGGTAGACGATCTTGCCGTTCGGCCGGTCCGGCGTGACGAGCGGATCGGATTGCCGTCCTTGCCGAGCACTGGCACCTTCTTCGGCCCGAAACCATCCTCGGTGAGCGGCCGCAACGTGGTCATCAGGTGCACGTGAGGATTGTCGTCCTTGTCGTGATAGACCCAGTCGGCGACCATGCCGGCCGACGTGATGTTGTCGCGGACGAATTCCCTGACGAGCGCGATGTTTTCGGCGCGCGACAGTTCCTCGGGCAAAGCGAGGATCAGTTCGCGGGCAAGCTGGGCGTCGACACGCTCTTCGAAGCGGTCGACGGCATTCCACAATGCCTCGCTGGCGCCGGCGACTGAGCGGCCATCGATCGCCTTCCGCAGCCAGGCGGTTGTCTCGTCCGGAAACGCCAGCTCCTCATGCACCAGCTCGGACGCCCCGCCCTCGTAGCGGAACTCGGTGCCGGCCTGCTCGTCCATCATCTTCGTTCGATGGCGATAGGCGGCGGCGGACACGACGCTGCGGCCCGCTCCCCTGCTGATCACCTGTGCCCGAACGAACATGATCGCCATGGCCGCCGCCGCCCTCCAAAGCACGTCGCGCCAGCGACGTATATTGCGCCCCCTCAAACCGATCGGACCTTTGGGCCAATTCCGTTTTTGGGATGCGCCCTGCGGGCGCGGGACCGATGCGTAAGCCACAGGCTTGCGCCAACAGGCGTTTTTAATTATTCTATATAAGTCATTTAAAAATAGGCGAAAAGAAGGAGGATTTCCATGGATCAGCGAAATGGAAGCCGAAAATCAACGGTATCCGATATAGATGCCGAAATAGAGCGCCTGAGAGAAAGACGCAAAAAAGTCATTATGAAGGACCATGGACGTTTCGCACGCGCGGCCATCAAGGCGGGCCTCGGCGAACTCAACATCTCAGACGATGAGCTCGACGCCGCCTTCGAGAATATGGTGAAGACCTTTCGCGCCGGCCGGACTGTCGCTGATCGCGCGGCTGAGTAGGCGGATCGATCAGCGCATTGTCGAATTGGAACGGCGGCTGCGGCGGGACATGACAGAACGAAAGCGCGACACACGCGAGAAGATCGCCCTCGGCGGCCTGGTCGTCAAAGCGGGCCTGCGTTCGTCCAATCGCGCGTTTCTGCTGGGAGCGCTGATTGAAGCAAGCCACATCACGCCGGGGAGCGCCGCGTACAGCCGGCTCGCGGCCATCGGACGGAAATCGTTCGGGGCGGAGCCGCGACAGCCGACAAAAGGTGAAGAGGATCAGGAGAGGGAAGCTGATGAGAAAGATAAGACTGAGTGACCTCGCCCTGGCTTTGGTCCTCGTACCGTTTCTCGTCACAGGGCTGACGGTCGCCATAACGGTCGAGCGCTGGCCCGATGTGGCGGTGGGGCTACCGCCGAAATACGCCTACTGGTTCATGCGAGCCGCGCCCGTGCCCAATCTGATCTTCGGCCCGCTGGCCGGCCTGGTGACGGTTTTCGCGTTGCCGCTGCACCGGCGCCGGGTGGTCGCTATGGGGAACCTTTTGGCGTTCATGAGCGTCGCCGGTTTCTACGGTGTGCGGGAATTCGCGCGGTTGTCACCGCCCGCCGTCCAGGGCAGCATGCGCTGGACGGATGTGCTCTCCTATCTCGATGTCTTTGCCGTTGGCGGCGCTGTCGCCGGGTTCGTCGCCGTGGCAGTCTCGGCGCGCATCTCGTTTGCGGTGTCCGATCCATTCAAACGCGCCCGCAAGGCGACATTCGGCGATGCGGATTGGATGACGATGTCGGAAGCGGCGAAGGTGTTTCCGCCGGACGGCGAAATCGTCGTCGGCGAGCGGTACCGCGTCGACAAGGAGCCGGTTCGGGACATCCCCTTTGACCCTGGCGACCGGTCGACCTGGGGGCGCGGCGGCGCGGCACCGCTTCTCACCTACAAGCAGGATTTCGACTCAACCCATATGCTCTTCTTCGCCGGTTCCGGCGGCTACAAGACGACCAGTAACGTCATCCCGACGGCGCTGCGCTATTCCGGCCCGATGATCTGCCTTGATCCGTCGACCGAGGTGGCGCCGATGGTCCTTGAGCATCGCCGTTCGAAACTCGGCCGCGACTGCAAGGTGCTCGATCCGGCGAACCCGATTGCCGGTTTCAACGTTCTCGACTGGATCGAAAATTCGAAATCGAAGGAGGAGGATATTGTCGCGGCCGCCCATATGCTGCTGTCGGAAAGCGCCCGCTTTGAGAGTTCCACCGGATCCTATTTCCAAAACCAGGCTCATAACCTTCTGACGGGGCTGCTCGCGCATGTGATGCTCGCGCGCGAATATGCCGGCCGGCGAAACCTGCGCAGCCTGCGCCAGATCGTTTCCGAGCCTGAGCCCTCCGTGCTCGCGATGCTCCGCGAGGTCCAAGAGAACTCAGAGAGCGCGTTCATCCGTGAGACGCTCGGGGTCTTCACGAACATGACCGAGCAGACATTCAGCGGCGTTTATTCGACGGCGTCGAACGATACGCAGTGGCTGTCGCTCGACAACTACGCGGCGCTCGTCTGCGGCAGCGCTTTCCGTTCGAGCGACATCGTCACGAAGAACGTCGACGTCTTTCTCAATATTCCAGCGGCGATCCTGAGAAGCTATCCGGGCATCGGCCGGGTGATCATCGGCTCGCTGATCAACGCGATGACGCAGACCGATGGTACGTTCGCCCGTCGGGCATTGTTCATGCTCGACGAGGTCGACCTGCTCGGCTACATGCGTGTGCTCGAAGAGGCACGCGACCGCGGCCGCAAATACGGCATCTCGCTGATGCTCATGTACCAATCGGTCGGACAGCTTGAGAAGCATTTCGGACGGGACGGCGCGATGTCGTGGATCGACGGTTGCGCGTTCGCGAGCTATGCCGCGATCAAGGCGCTCGAGACGGCGCGCAACGTCTCGGCGCAATGCGGCGAGATGACGGTGGAGGTGGAGGGGCGCTCGCGCAATGTCGGCTGGTCGACATCGAACAGCGGGACGCGCAAATCGGAGAGCCTCAGCTACCAGCGCCGGCCGCTGATCATGCCGCACGAGATCACGCAGACGATGCGCAAGGACGAGCAGATCATCATCGTGCAGGGACATGGGCCGTTGCGCTGCGGGCGGGCGATCTATTTCCGGCGCAAGGACATGGCCGAGGCCGCGGATGCAAACCGTTTCGTCAGACCTTCCTGAACGGCCGATAGCGGTCGCGCACGTCTGAGGGCCGAAGGAAGTCGACGAGCGCGGCATATCCGAACGAGAAGGCGAGCATCGCGGCGCCGCTGAGCAGGAATATCAGAAGAGAAGTCCGTTTGGGGAATCGGGATGGAACCAGACGACGATAGAAATCGGCATCGACATGATCGCCGCGACGCCGCAGAGCATGACGACCGGGCGGAACATGTAGAGCACCCACCAAACGGCGGACCAGGCCACCATGAACACGAAATGGACCAGTATGAGGAGGAGATCGAATGGCAGCAGAACATCGCGACCGCGAACCTGACCGGCCCTGGGTGGGGGCGATAGGATCCCTCGCTTTGCGCAGTGTCTTCCGAACTTTCGATGCGCTCTTCCATGATCGTCGGTGCTCCGTGGGTCTCCTTAATGAGCTTCTTGCGGGGTTCGATTGGGCGCGGCAGGAAGGCCGTCATGCTGCCTTATGCTTCGACCCGGACCATTTCCCTTGTGAGGGTGCTGACAAGGCCGAAACAGAAAGCCCTCGCGCGAGACGGAATGTCAAGCGAAAGGTTGACTTTGTCGCATATCCATCCATACCTGTAACAGGTCAACCAAAGGAGGCCGCGATGAGCCGTTCCGCAACGCCGGGCCTGGTGCTCAATATCCAGGCCGCCCCCGATTCCGTGCAGGCGGCATTCCTGCGCCGTGCTATGTCGGCACTTGAGCGGATCGCCGCCAACGTGCCGGCGAAGGCACTCACCGATGCACTGGCGGCGCCGACCGATGCCGGCTCGCTCGCTCAGTTGCTCAGCCATTCCGATATGGTCGGTTCGGCGGTGATCGAACTCGATCCTCTCGTTCCGGCGCTTGCGCGCAATGTCGAGCATCGCCAGCAGCTGATCGAGCGTGCCGGCGGCGCCCTGTCGGCGGAAGAGGCCGGCAAGGTGCTCGGCATCACAAGACAAGCCGTCGACAAGCGCCGGCGTGCCGGCGCGATCCTTGCGGTCCGCGAGGGCAGCGACTGGCGCTATCCGGCCTGCCAGTTCGCCGACGGCGAAGTGGCCGCCGGGGTCAGTGATGTCGTGCGTGGCTTCGAAGGCTCCAGCCCATGGGTCGCCCTCGACTTCCTTCTGGCGCCCGATGCCGCGCTGGCCGGCCGGTCGCCCTTGGACGCGCTGCGCGGCGGCGACAGGGAGGATGTGCGCCGCCTGATCCGGGCTGAGAACACGGACGGTTTTGCCTGATGACTGTGCCGCACCGGGGCCCATCGGGCGCGGCGCCGCCACCGTCCGACTGGCTCGTGTCGGCAAGCCTGCCGATCGACGAGGTTCCGGCAGGCCATAGCCTGCAACGTGTGCATCGCTCGGCAGTGGATCCGGTCTTCTTCGGCCCAGGTCCGGGCAATCCGCCGACAAACCGCTTTGACAGCGCTGACGGTCATTTCGGGGTTCTCTATGTGGGGATGAGCCGCAGGGCAGCGCTGGCCGAAACCATCCTGCGCAATCCGCGGCGGTTGATGGTGGCGATGAACGACATCACCAGCCGCTCGGTGAGCGAGCTTACCTGCGAACGCCCGCTGCGCCTTGTGCGGATGTATGGATCGGGCCTGCAGGCGCTCGGCACCGATAACGCGGTCCCGACCGGCCCTTATGCGCCATGCGGCCTCTGGGGCGATACGCTCTTTGCGCATCGCGACCGGCCGGACGGCATTGCTTACCAGTCACGCCATGACTCCGGCGAGATCTGCCTTGCGCTCTTCGAGCGCGACGACATGGCGATTGCCGTTCGAGCGGCCACGCGACTTTCGGCGATTCTCGGAGAGGTCGCGGCGATGCTGGACGGATATGGGAAATCACTGTCGCCGGGCGCTTCGGGTGAGCCGATCGACAAAGGAGGCGTTGTTTGACGAAGATTGCCGATCGAACCGGGCGTAAGAAGGCCGGGAAGCACCCCTCCCCGGCCTCGACGGCGCTGTCACCGCGTCTCTGCCTCCATGAGGATCTCGAAGAGGGCATCTTGTGCCTTCACGGCCTCGTCGCGCTCCGCCAGCAGCGCCGCAAGCTCGGCCTCCAGCTCCGCACGCTCTTCGGTCGAGAAGAGGCAGGCGTTGAGCTCAGCGCGCAGTTCGTTGATGTGATCGATGATGGTCATGATGATCGTCTCCTTCTTGATGACGTCGACCGGCGGCACGCGCAGGAGGACCGGGTCAAGGAGCGCAGAGCGACCGGCGGAGCCGGCGAATGGGGCAACCGATTTTCTGCCGGCGCCCATGGGGCGTCGGCAGAAAATCGGGGGCACCGTTCGTCCTTGAGGCGGGCCGAGAAGCTGTATGATCGGACGTCATTGAGAGAGGAGAACCGCGGACCCGTAGGGGCCGCGACCGCATGCCGGCGGCAGCCGGCCAGTCAGCCTCCCGGCAGGCGATCTAGCGCCCTACCGGTAGGTGTCCCACTCACAAGGGAAAAGAAAGGAAACGCGCATGCGGCATTGGCGAAGACCGTACTATTCGCTGCTCGGACCGCTGATGGTCTGGACAGCCTTTGTCATCATCATGGCGATCCTTGGCGGCGGTACGATTGCGGCCGCCGGCGAGCTTTCGCCGCTGACCGACGCGCTGCTAAGGACCGTCGCGCTCTTCTGCGTCATCGTGCTTGCCCCGCTCGCCGCGCTCGCGGAGATCGCGCCGCCGTTCGTGACGCGCGCCGAAGTGAACTGGCGGAACCGAAACAGCGAGCAGCTTTTCGTCGGCGATGTCGGATGGGAGGACGTGCCGTTTCTTCCACCTGTCCTGAACAGGATCCGCTCCACTATCGGCAAGCGCAGAGACGAGCCGGAGAGAGAAGGCGAGACCTCTCCTCAGGCGAAGCCATCCATCGCGTGACAACCAGAACGCCTGTAAGGGGGCGGCGATGACGCGACGTGTTCGTATCGACGGGAAGGATCTGGGTGTCGATGCCGCGGACTTCCAGGCGCGGTTGGCGAGCGCCTTTTTCCGCCGCGAGCATCCGTTGTGCCTGTGCTGCGCTAAGGGCGTGGCGATGTATATCGCCCGCTTTGAGAACCGGCATATCCTCAAGCGCATGCCGGGGACCGGTCCACAGCACGACCAGGATTGCGACTCCTACGAGCCGCCTTACGAGCTCTCCGGTCTCGGTCATTTGGGCGACGGAGTGATCCAGGAAAACACCAAGGATGGCACGACCAATCTGAAGCTCGATTTCAGCCTCTCGAAGACTGCAGATCGGGCCGCGCCGACACCTGGCGATGCCTCCGAGCCGGGTGAGGTGCGGACCGAAGGCGGAAAGCTGTCGATGCGCGGGCTCCTTCACTATTTGTGGGACCAGGCACAGGTCAATCGCTGGCGTCCGGCAATGGCGAGGAAAAGGAACTGGGCGGTAATCCGCAAATTCCTGATCGAGGCAGCGACCGGCAAGGCCACCAGGAAAAAGCCGCTTTCCGACGTCCTCTATATCCCCGAGATGTTCAATTCGGAGCGCGAGGCTGAGATTGTCGAGCGCCGGACCGCGTTTATCAATCGCGTCCTTCGCTCAGGCGGCAAGAGCCGGCCGCTGGCGGTGCTGATCGGCGAGGTCAAGGAATTCGAGGCGGCCCGCTTCGGCCACCGCATGGTGGTAAGGCATGCGCCGAAATATCCGTTCATGCTGGCCGAAGATGCGCATCGGCGCATGACCTCACGCTTCGCAGCGGAGCTTGCACTCTGGAACGCGAATACTGACGCCCATCTCGTCGCGATCGCCACGTTCGGGCTCGACCTTGCCGGCATTGCCGCGATTGACGCGATCAGCCTGATGGTCGTCGATGAAAACTGGCTCCCCGTCGAAACGATCGAGGACGTCGAATTGCTGGCCGCGTTGACCCGACGTGGCGCGAGCTTCGTCAAAACGCTTCGATACAACCTTCCGTCATCCGAGCCGCTTGCCACCGTCGTGCTGCGGCAACAGGATGCGCAACCGATCGCTCTCTACGTGGTACCGCCTGAAGCGGACTCCAAAGTTCGCGCTACAATCGACGCCGTCATCGCTGGAAGCAGCGTTGCGGCTTGGATCTGGGACGCGGGAAAAGGTGCCATGCCCGAGCTGCCGCGATGATACCGGCAAATCGCGGCGCGGCATGTCTTGGCAAGACCGGCACGAGCCGAGCCATGCGGAACGGCAACGTCGACGCCGCCTTGCAGTGACGTTCCTCTCGCGATCGAGAACTCGCGTTTCACCTGAACCTCCCTGGTCAGATCGATGGTCATCTCATCGAGCTTTTCGAGACCCCTGTAATGAAGATCGCGAGCGAATTGCGTGTTGCAATAGTAGCAGTTGAGAAGCACCTTTCCGCGAATGCGCTCGACTGAATGGATGAGTGCAACTGGATTGAAATCAGTCATAATTGTCTCCTTTCGTTCTGACGAAAGGGATCCCCGCTGTAGGCCAGAGGGGGCAAGGACCGCGTTAGCGGCCGCTTGACGGCGAGCGGGGGAGCCGGTTTTCTGACGGCGCCCTTCAGGGTACCGACTGAAAATTGGAGAAGCGCGGTGTCTTTGACGCCCGGATGGGCTGGCGTAGAATGGAAAATCAGAAGAAGAGACCCACGGTCTGCCAGGGCCGCGTCCGCTTCCGGCGATCAGCCGGCGCCTCGCCTGATCTGCGAGGAACAGCGTCTCCGCGATTGCGCGTCCGGTGCGGCTGGGCCGCAGGAGGATCGTCACCCGCTTGCGGATTTGGTGAGCGCCTCTGGCGCGAATAAAGCGGCCCGCCCAAATGTTTGAATCGCCACAGTCATACTTCACCGATATGAATCGATTGTCGACGGCCGATTCAAATCTCTCGTTGGACCTTTGCGCGAGCGCAGGTGATCCCGCGGGCATGATCGCACAACCCTATCAGCTTTACGTCGAACGTACCGACCCCGCTCGCAACATGGCGCGGTACTCCACCATGTCAATCGACGAGACCTTGTTCGGAGACGTCTGCCTGACACGGCGATGGGGTCGGATCGGCGCACGCGGTCGGACCATGCACCATCATTTCGAGCGGGAAGAGGATGCGGTTGTACAGTTTCTCGACGTTCTACGCCAGAGACAACGGCGTGGTTATCGTCCAAGAATGGCAAGAACGCAGCCGGCCCGGGAGGCTGATCACGTTCCGCAACTCCGGGAACCCCACATTTTCTAGGGGATTTTGCTGTGCTGACGCAAACGGACGCTTTCACGATGCGCTGTCGCGTGCCAGTGAGACTCTGAAACAACAACGGAGCCATGTCCATGCCAACAGCAATCGAAATCGCCGATAAGATCGCAGCCGATCAGAACCTCACCAAGACACAGGCCAAGACTATCGTCGACCAGGTCTTCAAGGCGATCGCCGACGCTGCGGCCGGCGGCGCCGAGACCAACATTCCCGGTTTCGGAAAATTCAAGGTCAAGGAGACGGCCGAGCGCGAGGGCCGCAACCCCTCGACGGGTGCGACGATCAAAATCGCCGCCTCGAAGAAGCTCGCCTTCACGCCCGCCAAGGCGGTCAAGGACGCGCTGAACGGCTGATAGCGTCTCGACGGCCGGCTATCGAGTGCGGCTTACGCCTTTCAAGGCCTTTCGGCGGGCGACGAACTCACGCACCAGCGGGAGGAAGAAGGCCTTGCTGAAGCGGCCGATCGGCGGTTCCGGTTCGAGATAGAAGGACTGGCCGACGATGTCGGCGTTGTACTCGCCGAGAATGATCCACAGGCGCCGATCGCCATCGAGGCCGGCGCGGCGCTTTTCCGTAGCCGGGATCTCCGCAGCGAAGGCGCCGGGCGCCGGTTCTTTCGTGGTGATCGGAAAGAACAGGATGAGATCGCCGTCCCTGAGGGCGAGCCTGACGCCGATGGCGACTGGCCGGTTCTTGCGGCTCCCCGATTTCTCCGAGCGCCGCCTCTCACGCCCAGAGATAGGGATTGCGCACGACGCACCCGGTCTGGATGGCGTCCTAGCTCATGGCTTGGTGCCCTCGCCCTCGTTCGCGTAGCCCTCGACGGCTTCCTGAAATTCAGCGAACAGTGCGTCGGGCATTGTTTCGAGGGTGCCGGCGGAGCGCGGATCGGCACGTCTCTTCAAGCGCTCGTAATCCTCGATATTGAGGAGCACGAGATGCGGCTTGCTGCGCTGGGTGATGGTCACCGAATGGCGCGACGCCTCGGCGATGATGTCTCCCGACTTGCGATTGCTGGTCGAGTGGGCTTGACCATGGCGCACTCCTGTAATTGGCGTGGATGCTGCGATACAGTATCCACGCCATGCGCCGGCCGATCAATCCGTATTCCTGCGCCCGGGCACAGACGTTTATGCCATTCAAACCAGCCCGATCAGCGAGCTGGTCCATGGTTTTCACATTCTGGCCTCGACCTCGTAGCGCTGGCGGCGGGCTGGCCGCCGTGATAACTCGGCGGCTAGCGCCACAGCTCAGGGAAGATCAAGCTCGTCCGCGAGTCCCAGCTCTTTTAACCTTGCAGCATTATCGAAGCGGACGATTTCGAAATCATCGGACTTGTAGCTGAAACCGCCATTCCACACTTCGCCGAGCGCCGCCCAAGTCCCATCCGGCCAAACAACGATGTTGTCGGGGTGGTGTGGCGCGTGCGTGATGATGCTGTTCATGATCCGGCCTTTCTAAGGGAATTAGGGGGTTTGCACATATCGTTTTCCTGAACCGCTAGCCGGCCCGCCGCATGGCGGGCCGGCTAGTTCCTGCTCAGGTCCGCGCCGTCCGCCGATCCCAGATGAGTTGCAGGGCTTCCTCGCCTGCGACTTGGACCAGCTTCGCCTGGATCGGGGCCGGGAAGCTCGGGTCGTCCAGCTTGACGGAGACGTAGTCGCGTTCGCTTTCCTTCGCGGTCTTGATCCAGCCGGCGCCGAACTCGACATTGCCGGCGAAGATCCGGTAGTCGGGGGCGTCTTCGGAGGTGCGCTCGATCCGGACGAGCTGGGCCCTTACGCTGAGGTTGAGAGTTTTGATTATGCCGGTAAAGCCAGTGCCGTTAGAGATGAAGGAGCCGATGGTAGCCACGGTGAAGTTCCTTTCGTTTTTCGGGCCGCGCCCATCGCGACCTCGATGGCCGGCGACCGGCCGGAGGCGGTTGGCCCGCACCCAGCAGGGGCCGAAACGGAGTGAAGGGCGGCCAGGGCGGGACTTTCTTGACCCGCGAGGAATGGGCGCCTGCGCCCAGGGGAAGAAAGTGCCAAACGGCTGTTGCGGGAGTAAGAGCGAGGCGGCGCCTAGCGGCGCTGGCCTTCGGCCAGACATGCCAAATCGAGGACGCAGTGGGCGGGCCTAACACTGCGACAAGGACCGAACGATGGCTGCCTCGCAGTTCCGCCCGAGTGGACCTGCCTCCCTCCGCAGATCGCTTTCTACCTCCGGCAAGACCAACCACGGGATCGTCGCACCACCGCTGGACCTCAACACGACGGTTCATCGACGATAGCCGGAGTATTGAAAGTATCTTGCTGGTCGTCGCGCCCGAAGCCGCGCTCAACACAGTCACACCGGTGACGCCCTGACCCATGAGAGACCTTCGGAAACGGTCACGGGCGAGTTCAAGCCGCGCTCGATCCAGGCAGGCCCGCCGTGAGGGGCAGGAGGAATCTCGGTCGAGCCCTCCATCGGCGGTAATTCGGCAGTCGATCGGCATGCACGCGACGAGAACTCATAGTCCGCGCTTTCGGCCAAAGGTCGAGCTGTCCACGGTCGGCAGAGGTAGAGAGGTCCGCCTCTTCGAGGGCAGCGCCGGAGCGATGCAGATAGACTGCGCCGCGGATGCCGCGCCGATCCGTTCGAATGGCCTGGTCGACAGCGACGGCGCAGTCCACGCCTCAGAATCAGGATCACGCATGGCGCGCCAGCCAGGATCGGAATGAAAGGGGCAGCCGATGCAGGCACTCTTCGGTGGGACAGGATAGCCGTGCCGTTCGAGCCAGCGCGGGCATTCGCTATACGACATAAGGCGCTCGACCAGCGGCCATCGGTTCAGCCGCCAGGTCTCGAAACTCGGCGTCATTCGGACGATTTCGTCCATCAAGATTCCGATCCATTGCTGTACGACCGGGATCTTCGGAGAGGGCTTCCGCGTCAGTCCGGAAAGCTCTCTTACCTTCCGTCGGATGGGAACGATCTTGTAGTCGTCAGTGCATTGGCGCTGGATCATGCCGATCGTGACGCGACCACGCCGATCAGTGGTTCGGGTTACAGGCGGGAATCGAAGCCCAGCGCCGGCCGTCGACGGCCGGGATGAGATTCTCGCGAATGTTACCGGCCGAGACGATGTGGATGGGAAACGGAAGAACGTTCGGCGACATCAGCCAGGCCGGTTGCTCATAGATGGCACGGCTCCCAGCCCCTAGCGGCGAAGATGGCGCAATCGGGCATTGGCCCGATCTCGCGATGTGCCGCCATGGGCGCAAGCGTGGTCGATTGAACACCGGCGCCAGGGCTGAGAATCCGCAAGCGGATCGGAAAGTGCAGTTCGCCCTTCCCTGCAGTGACGGGGATGGGGAGCATTAGCGCGCCTCCCGTCGCCCTGATCCAGCCACAGGCGCAGTTGCCTGCCCATCTTCCGATCGGACCGTTGATCTCCGTGACCTCCGCGTCGCCGGACACATAGCCCCGGAGGCGGAACAGCCCGACGAGGTGCCACATTACGTCGAGATAGAGGTGGCCGCCGGCCAGCGCGACTTCACGGAAGACACGACCCTCGGCACAACCGCAGAGGCGATGGATATGCATGCCTGGATGCTCTCCGGATGGTATTATCCGACGCTCAGTGGCCGCCTTGGCCAGCGTGTGCTGAGATCGCCAGCCTTCATGGCGGCGACCAGCTCGGTCATCCGGGCGTCGTATATCTCAATCGGCGGCTCGGCCGCACGGAAATCCAGATGGGCCGAGAGAAAGACCACCTTCGCCTTTTCACCACGGGGATGACAGCGCGAAGGGTCCGCCAGAGCGGACCGGCGAAAAGAAAGCCTCGTTGCCGCCGTGGCGGATGACCGCGCCGGTGCTCGTGACGAAACGGTCGGCGTGCTCGATCCGTTCGATCGGATCGGGAATCGGCGCTGCCGCCGCGTAGAAGCGATGGATCAGGGAGCCCTCAACGCGTGGTCAGAAAATCGACCAGCGCTCGCCGCTGACTCTCGTTCGTCACGCTGATGGCCATCGTTGTGCCGCGGACGAATTGGCGGGGGCTAACAAGAAAACTGTCCAGGGTTTGCGCATTCCACACTACGTTGGAGTCGCGGAGCGCCAGCGAGTACCGAGCACCCTCAACGGTCCCGGCGGTTCGCCCATTGACACCGGCGAGCGACGGACCTGTCCGATTTTGCCCGGCTTCAAGCGAATGACAGCTGGAACAGCGTTGCCGGAACAAGCGCTCGCCGTCGGCCTCCTGAGCTTGGATTTCGCAGGGCGCTACGAGCACGAACCCGGTGATCGAAGCGAGTTTCAAGAACATCGAGGTGGCTCCTCAGTGATGGCGCCCACGCGCTCATTTGATTGGAGCATGACATCTTCAGATCGTCGGATGATGCATAATCCGACAACACTATCCGGGGAATGCGACAAATGGACAAGTTCGATGCCATGCGGGTTTTCACCCGCGTCACAGAAAGGCGCAGCTTCACGCTTGCGGCGGAGGACCTGGGCTTGCCCCGGTCCACGCTCAGCGACGTGGTGAAGCAATTGGAGACGCGCCTGGGCGTCAGGCTGCTACAGCGCACGACGCGCCAGATCAGCCCGACCTTGGACGGTGAAGCCTACTATCAGCGCTGCTTGAGCATCTTGGCCGAGGTCGAAGATGCCGAGGCCGCGTTCAGTGGGGTCAAGCCCAGGGGCTTGCTGCGTATCGACGTGCAGGGGACGCTTGCTCGCCATCGGGTTCTTCCGGGACTGCGCGAGTTTTTCCGAGCCTATCCCGACATCGAAATCCGCATGAGCGAGGGCGACCGGTTCGTTGACCTCATCCGCGAGGGCGTTGATTGCGTGCTGCGCGTCGGGGTGCCCCAGGACAGCGACATGATCGCCCGCCGCCTCGCCATGCTTGACGAGGTGACATTGGCGTCCCCGCGCTACATCGAGGCGCATGGCACGCCCAAGGTTCCGGGTGACTTGCAGCACGGGCATTGTGCCGTCGGGTTTCACTCGTCCGCCACCGGAAGCGTGCTGCCGCTTGAGTTCACCATTGACGGTGAAGTGTCGAAGATGACCCTCCCGTCAATGATGTCAGTCAACGGGGCCGACAGCTATTACCAGGCTGCTTTGCTCGGCTTCGGTTTGATCCAGTGTCCCCGGTATCGCGCCGAGGCCGATCTTAAATCAGGCAAGATAGTCGAGGTGCTGCCAGACTACCTGCCAACGCCGACGCCGGTTTCCGTCCTCTACCCACGCAACCGGCAATTATCCCCGCGCGTCCGTGTGTTCATCGACTGGCTTACGGCCCTCTTTGAGAGACGGGTTTGAGCGCGGACTTGCACCGTGCAAGACTTCGATCTCCTGACAGGGTTTTCGGTTCTGATACAATGCTCGCATGATCTCTGAGGCGATCAAGACCTATCGATACCGGCGAGACCGCCGATCTGCTCGGTCAGGAATTCCACCAGCAACCGGACACGAGAAATGCCTGCACGCTCCGGCACAATAAGCATGCTCAGCGGCACGGACGGCGGCGCATAGTCCGGTAGGACCGCTTCGAGCCGGCCGTCTGCCAACAGATCGTGGACAAGCCATAGATGCGCGGGCGCGATGCCACGTCCGGCGACGAGAGCCTCGCGTGCGGCGAGCCCGTGATCTACACGGAGTCCTCCGTCGAAGGACACCTCATGGCGTGAGCCACTCGCATGACGCAGGATGAGCCTGTCGCTGCCTGTGATGTTTGACATGCGGATGCCTTCATGAGCCGGCAGATCTTCGGGAGCCAACGGCCTGCCTCGCTTTGCAAGATAGACAGGTGCCGCTACCAGCAAGCGGCTGGATTCGCCAATACTCCGCAGCTTCATTGAGCTGTCGGTGAGCGGACCAAGACGAAGCGCCATGTCAACCCCCTCCCGCACCAAATCGATCCGCTCGTCCGTGAGGCTAAGATCAATGCCGATGTCCGGATAGTGATCCTGAAACGCAAAAATCAGCCGACTGACGTGCAGGACACCCAAAGCCGCTGTACAGGAAATTCTGATTGGTCCAGCGGGGGCGCCACGAGCAACACGCGCCTCGTCGCTTGCCTGCTCCACCAATCGCAGGATCTGTACGCAGCTGCCATAGTAGCCACTACCTTCCTCCGTCAGCGTCACGCGGCGCGTCGTCCTGCTGAGCAACGGCACGCCCAGGGCTTGTTCGAGTTCCCTTAGATGCCGCGTCACCGTTGACTGGCCGATCCTCAGCTCGCGGGCAACCGCAGAAAGACTCTCACGCTCGGCCACACGAACGAACGTGCGCATGCGCTCAAGTGTGACGTCCGACTTATCCATTTTTCGGCAGAATGTTATCCTTTCCCGACATCTACCGCACTGGTCTGCCCACGTCCATCTCTTGGTCGGCTTTGCAATTGGAGAATTGACCAATGAGAGTATTATTTGTCTTTGCACATCCCGAACCACGCTCGCTCAACGCGGCACTTCGCGATGTCGCGATTGAGGAGCTCACATCGCAGGGGCACGAGGTGCTCGTTTCCGACCTCTACGCGCAGGGATGGAAGTCACAGATCGACCGGGAGGACTTTCCTTTGCTTGCGCCGGAGGGGCGGCTGAAGGTGCCTACGGCATCGAGTGAAGCATTTTCGACCGATACGCTCACTCCGGATGTCCGTGCCGAGCAGGAAAAGCTCCTCTGGGCGGATAGCCTGATCCTTCAGTTCCCGCTCTGGTGGTTCACCATGCCGGCTATTCTCAAGGGCTGGATCGACCGGGTCTATTCGTACGGCTTCGCCTATGGCGTCGGTGAGCACAACGACCGACGTTGGGGTGACCGCTATGGTGAAGGGATGCTGGCCGGCAAGCGGGCGATGCTGATCGTGACTGCCGGCGGATGGGAGGAGCATTACTCCGCGCGGGGGATCAACGGGGCGATCGAAGACCTGCTGTTCCCGATCAATCATGGCATCCTTTTTTATCCCGGCTATTCCGTGCTGCCGCCCTTCGTTGTCTACAAGGCCGACCGGATAGACCGGCAGCGCTTCACGCTTGTTGCCGAGCAGCTACGCGGGAGAATGCGGACGCTCGCAACGACCCCGCCCATCCCCTATCGACAGCAGAATGGTGGCGATTATCTGATTCCGAGCATGGAGCTACGGCCTGATCGTGGGAATCCAAGCGCTACGGGATTGGCTCTGCATCTTCATGATGAAGACGTGGCTGCTCCTGTGAGGCGGCAACGCGAACTGCGCCAGGAGCAGACCCCGTGCGGCTGCGCGTTGGAAGCGACCAATGTTGCGGCCGACGATCTGCGCGATGCAAGCATCACGCCGCTTTAGGGATTTGTCGTAGGGTAGAGGCCGTAGCCGACGAGGACCACGGCACTGAGCGGTTAAGCTGATGATCCGGAGAGACAACGCTCAAACCCATCGCTTCACGCGGATCATAGATCTCGACTGGCTGACACAGAAGGCCTTGCTCCACATGGTAGCCCATCCCGACGCTCGAACACAGGCGGCCATCCCAGACGCTGCGGCGTTCACATTCGAGAAGTCGGCGGAGAAGGATGCCATCGTTGCGGGAAGAAGATCGGGATGGCGATTCCGTTTGGAAGGTGACTGAGCTCGGCGTGGAAGAGGCGAAAACGCATAGATTTCTGGCATAACGGTGAGTTGTCGGATCTGGCATGAGCGGCTCCCCTCGCCGCATCGACCGCAAGGAACCTGCAGCCTATCTCGAGATCGCTGAGAGCACGTTTTCCATGTGGTGGCGACGCACAAGATGCCGTCGCCATCTTCGGAACCCAAATGGGACAAGCAAGCGGTCGACGCGAAGCTTGCCGAAATCTGCGGCCTGGCAGCGAATGAGAAAGAAGTTGCTCCGACAAGTGGATGCTGGAGAACGGCGAAGGCTCCGACCGCAATGGCCTTTCAGCGTAGAGAGGCAGACAACGGAGCGGGAGAAATACCGTTCAGTGTTGAAGTTAGGACAAAAGCTTGAAGCAACTCTCCTTTTTATGCCCGACACCCGGATGTAACTCCCCCGCGCAGGCCCCGTGTCATGGACAAGCTCATTGAAAAGGGGGCAGCCCGCCTCGTCGGTACTGAAAAGAAGGAGTTTCGCTTTGCGATAACCGATGAAGTCGCCAGGACTGTAAAGCGGAAGACCTTCTGATTGCCGGCGTGTCGAGCAGGCGTTTGGCAAAGGGACGGGTCTAACGGCTGAAGTGGATTTTTGCGCTCCGGCCGTTTTGTATGGAACCGATCCGTTCGGCAGGCATTAGGTCTGTGTCGCGAGGGCAGCACCCCCCGTCCCCCAGAGATTCCCCCAATCTCCTGCCCTTGCGATGCTGTTTGGCACTACTTGACTCCGACAAGCGTCGTGGCAGCTTCGCACCATGAGCTCATCACAGCCAAACGACCGGTACGACCTCCGCAATGGCGGCTCCGACACCGACGAGATATTCGGCACCGAGACTGGCCGCACGGTGAGCGTCGGCGGCAAAGCGCGGGCGAAGTTGAAGTTCGACGAGGCCGATGTGCTGGCGGGTATGCTGAACTCGCGCAACCAGGAACCCGATGAGGAGACGCTGCATTGAGCGAGCAAACGGCGGCCGCCGACCAGTGTATGCAGGTGTTGGGCGACACGAATATTGCACACAACAGCGGCGATGGTCGCGCTCGTGAAAGCAAAGACGCGGCAATGAGCGAAAAGCCGATAGACCGATACCTTCTGCGCCTAGATACTCCAGGTTCGTGGTCTGTCATCGATACGGACACACCGGCAAACCGTGAGGATAGGATCATTTACCGATGGGCGAAGAACGGGTCAGGCAGATCAACGACCATTTGAACAAGGCATTCATCGAGACGAAGAAGTCGGCGTAATGAGCATCATTTCCGATTTCGTTTCCGAATTTATACGCGCGGCAAATGAGGTCGAGAGCTCTCTGAGGATGACAGCGCCAGGCTTCTCAGCGGGCTTACATTACAGTTCTCGATGGTCGCGAGCAGGTTGGGGTAGAGCAGGACAGTCTCGATCGCGATCCGGCGATCGACCTCCTAACCATGTCGCGATCGATCCTGCTGGTCCCTGACGAAGAGATAAAGGCGGCGCTGTTGGAAGCAGCCGGCATGATCCGGGCGCTGAAGATTGTGCTGGATGCGAAGGATGACGGGACGGGCGGTCACACATTTGACGGCATGGAGGCACGTGTCGCCGAGCTTAAATCCGATATTGGCAACATCAAGGATGTCTCGTCCGAGACGAAGCACGACGTGCGCGACCTGCGATCTGGAGCCCGGACTGATTTCCGTCTGCTCTTTGGAGCACTGATCGCCGCGGCGATCGGCCTTGCGGCATCCTGGTTACTGGTTTTGGCTGGATTTAGTTCCAGATCACCCTGTTGCGACAGCCCGCTTCGACGGCCTTCAATCAGCGCTGAGAAGTCCGGTTGATTGCTGAGGATGTTCGATCACGATGGGCTCTACAGAAAGGCCCAAACGCTTACGGTGCCCGCTCGCCCAGGCAATCGCGTTGTCCCGGATAACGAACTCCCGCTCATCGAGCTGGCCGTCATCCACCCGCACAAGCCACTTATCGCCATTGCGGACCACTTCAACTGACCGCATAGATTGGCCCCAGTTCCCCTACCAGAACGGCAGCTTGACAGCAAGCTGTCGGACTGTCGAATCGTTTTCCAGAGTTGCGGAAACCACTCCCTTTGGCTCGGCCGTTCCGCATCCTTTCATACCTCCGCAGCACAAGAACGCGGCCATTTGGATCGAACTCCTGGCAAGCCTGAGAGATTCACCCGGTCACGGAACTAGCAATGCCTGTGGAAACCATGCTTAGTCGGCCGCTGACGTGGCCTCCGCAGGCTGGGCGACTGCTGAGAAGCATCAAGAAAATTGTTCAGTGTGATAAGCGCAGCACGATAGGTGTGATTATCCCCGCGTGGTACGCGCGCCTATGACTCGCAGCGCCTCCCCCGGCTTCATGTTTTTGCTGATTTCGTTTGGCACTACTCTCGGTATGCCGGGACTCGTCCTGCCTGCTGTTCCAACGATGCCTCGCCAGCTTTGAGGTACGCCGGCTTTAGCCCAGATGGTGCTCGCAGCTTACGCCGCAGACACGCTTATCGGATTGCTGGTTTTCGGGGAGCTCGAAGCGACGTATTCTGCCGGCAAGCTTCTGACCTGGTCGCTAAGCCTGTTTGCAATTGCATCTATTTTGGCAGCATTCGCACCTAAACTGGAGTGGCTTGTTGCCTTGCGCTTCCCACAAGGCGCGTTCGGCTCCGGTCCGGCGGTATTCGCACCCGGTTTCATTCAAGGCCCCTTTGCCAGCGACAAAGCGGCCGTAATGTTCGCAAGATTGGGGTCTATCGAGTCCTTGCCCCCCGCACTTGCCCCCGTGGCTGGGGCATTTCTGCTCGAATTGGGTGGTTGGGAACGTCCTTCCTGGTCCTTGGTGGCTTCGCTGTCTTCTGTGCCATCGCCAGCAGTGTCTACAGCCATTCACTTCCCGATCGGCCGGACGCTCTTGAGACACACCGGAGCTATCTCTCGATCTTACGAGGGGTTTTGAACGACGGCATCCAGGATTTCATTCTTCTCCAGATTTGCGGCATAGCCAATTTCATCCTGGCATCCAACCTATCAAGCACGCTCACCCGGAAGTTCGGCGTCGAGCGTATGATCCTTATCGGGACAGCGGGCCTTCTGCTGGGATTCCTGCTGATCCTCGCCTACGTGGGAACTGGCGGAAGCAGTCTTAGCGTACTTGTTCCCCTCTGGGTCCTGACGAACGGCGCATTTGGCATCCAGGGACCGATCGGCTTCCACCAAGCTATTGTTGCCTCCAAGGGAGATCATTCCCGCGGTGCCGCGTTGGTTGTGGCGGCGATCCTTGGTTTGACAGCCGCAGGTACCGCCGGCGCAACCCCTTCCTCGGTTTGGGCTGGTGGCCGCTCGCATTGGCAAGCTCCCTGACCGTACTGCTGGCGCTCGTTTGTCTGACGCTGCGCTTTTACCGTCGCTGACGTATCGATCGTCCGCAAACGCAAAAGGAACCCTCTGTCATCGCGGCAGTGGTAACTTGAATGATGAAAGAAATCACGTGCTTGCTTGTAACACTGGTGCTCGAGGCCCTGAAAAGCAAGCGGTCGCCCTATTTTCGTTAGCTATGCTTGAGAGACATACTCAGATCACGTCGGCGATTGAGCCTCACGAAATGGGCATGTTGCGACGCGTTTTCGATGAAGTACTGACACGTCGGGATATCCCCGAAGAGACCGATGCGGCATCACAAGTCGCCGTTGATCTAATCTCGCTTTTCCAGCACGGGATTCGGGATGAGCGACAATTGCTGGCCATGTTATCGGGCTGCTCATTTCCTTGATCGCTGCCGTTTAGCTGTCGGCACACGACGCGATAGTGGCCGGCACGAAGGCCGCGAGACACGGCAGCGCGAACGGTTGAGTATGCAGGAAACGCATTGGCGACCTCGCCTGTTGTGTTATGCTGGCCTGCGGAGACGCGGTGATGCCGCATTGCACAGGATGCGAAGACACGGGCTGGATATGCGAGGCTCATCCGGATAGACCGGGGAGCGGACCAAAAGCGTGCCTATGCGGGGCACCGGGTATGCCGTGCCTCCGCTGCTCACCTGATGCTGCTGTGAATGTCTCGCCTGAAATGCCGCCCAACGTGCGCGCAATCTTCCGACCAGTGGCCCACACCTGCCGGCAAGAAGGTGAACTGATGGTATTTCATACTTGCGAAAACTCGTAATCAACCAGAACGCGACGCTAACTAAACGCGAATTTGCGCCTTCGACCATTCGATATCTCCCTCGAATGGGTGACGAAATAGCTTGCTTTCTGAAGTAGCAATATCATCGTTCAACTCATTGTCGCGGATGCTGGATACAACCGATCTATGGGATCGCCTGAGTGGAAACCGGAGGCGTTTCCCATCATTGTAGGAGGCTGCATTGGTAATCGAAATTTGCTCGGTCTGCAGTAGACCGTTTCACCTGTTCTCTATCGAAGACAAATCCCGTCCAATCAGGCAAACGCAGATCGTTTGCCCCTATGGGAACCACGTTCATCGATCGGAGAATTCAATCCGCACCTATGTGTGCTTGCCTGACGGAGCGATCCCGCGGGCCGAACCACTGCGTCAGCCGAGCCCCAACAACGGCAAGTCTCACATCGCATGAATTTCGTATGATAATGGGCTACTCGTTTCTGAGAGATTACGTCCACCATAAGCTAGAGGACGGTCTGCGCTTCCAAACTTGCAGTGCCATTCATCGCCATGTTAACTGCCGAGCATTCGTCGTAATCGGGCAAGCAGTTTTGCGGGTGACATGGCGGGCTACAGGGAAGAGCCTATAAGCTGTCTGACAGAGAGGGGCGTTGCCGTAACAGTCATGAAAGTTACGAGGAACGTTGGCCCGTCCAATGATGATCAGCCCCGGCCGGAAACTGTTTACTATACACCTGACGGGTATCTCGTTGACCTTCTTCCGAATGGAGATTTTCGGATAGTTCTCACCGGCGAGAGGCTAACACGCCTCTGATGCTGGGCGGCCGGCGCCGCACCCGACAGTTACTTCTACTGCCCTTGGAGGATCGGCGCGTAACCTCCACCAGGTCAGAACGAACCTTGAGCGTCGTCACGGCCGTATGCTGGCCGCGGCAGTTGCCCTTCCCCGCCGTCGTCGGCAGGCTGGGCCATTCCTTTGCCGGGTTGTCGATCCGCGTGTCTTCGCTCAACCGCGCGGCGAGATATTTGCCGATTCCACACTGCCCGGGCAGGAACCGCGCCATGCGGTCCTGCATGCCTTCATCAAAGAGCGCCAAACCTTCCAGGGTAGTGGCTCGCGGATGTTCCGAGCTGTCGTGCGGACGATTTGATAGCGACCGCATGCGGAAGAATTCAGCTTTGTTCTTCGGATGCTTGAGCATCTTCATCTGCAACGCGTCGAGCTCGTCGAACGTTATCGAGACGAGGTTCACATCGCCTTCGGAATAGGCGCCATAGGCTAGCGTCTCGTTATAGCCGTCGTCCTTGCCCGTGTCCTCGGTGAAGCCGATCAAGCGAGCAGGGGAAGTAGGCGTAATATTTGTCCATGAAGAGCCTCCTGTTGGCATAGGAAGGCGCCGCTGCAGATGCGTCGTGCCATAGTCTTATCCGATATTTGATGAGGTTTCCCACCTTGGCGCGGACCTGTGGAAATTGACGAAACCTACACTGAGTGAGCTTGATCTAAATTACCGGCTTGGCAGATTTCCATTGCCGCAGGATCGTCCGAATACCCCACTGCGGCAAGAGGCCCGGCACGTACCCCCCTCTGGTGCCGGGCCTCGCCTTTGGAACGCGGCGGCAACGCCGAAGTTGGAACATGCTGCAACAAGACCCTCCTGCCCCGCAGAGCCGCAGCCGGAGGTCGGTCGCGTTAGCCTGTCACGCGCCGGCCTCTCGGGTAGATACCAGGCAGGTGGCGATTCACGGAGCATTAACGATGCCTTGTAAAGGGCCGGAACGGAATGTGGGTGCCGCAGTTCCGCCACCGAAGAAGGGCATGGAGGGGCGATGAGACTGCTCCATTTTATTGGTATGATCAGCGGGTCCCGCTTGATGGTCTTTGCGGCGGTGACTGTAGCCCTCTCGTTGATCGTGTTCAGCGGAGGTCTCGCGGCCACTTCGGATTGTGTGATCAAGGGCAATTTTGACGTGTTATCAGGCACGCGCTCATACTACTTGCCGCGCCACCCGAAATACGGTCAGATCGACGTCAATATCTGGAATGGCGATCGATGGTTCTGTACCGCTGCTGAAGCTCGCGAAGGGGGCTGGATGCCGGCGGTGATCCTTCATTGACTGCGCCTCGTGGGGTGATGATGCAATATATCTTACTCCGATATTCGTTCCGACGTAGGGACCTGAGGCGTCATGAACCACACCTCAGATGGCGGAGCGGCTTTCCGGCGGATATTCCCTCGGCGGCAGCGAGAATTCCCTGAGCATCGATTCCGTAATGACGGTAGAGATCGACGATCGTACCGGTCTGCCCGAAATGCTCGACGCCGAGGGATCTGGTGCGATGACCGTGAACCGAGCCCAACCATGTGAGCGTCGCGGGGTGACCATCGACGACGGTCACTAGCTTGGTGTGCGACGGCAAAGCGGACAAGAGGCGCTCCGCGTGACTTTGTGCATGCATCAATCCATGCTCGCGTGCCCGCTGCGCTGCTGTCCAACCCGCATTCAATCGGTCGGCGGAGGTGATAGCGAGCAGCCCAACGTCCCTCCGGTCTGCAGCCATCAGACCGACGGCCTCGATCGCCTCCGGCGCCACCGCTCCGGTATAGGCGACAACAAGATCTGCATTCGGACCAGGTCTACGCATCCAGTATCCACCGTTGACGATCTCTTCGGCGAGAGGGGGAGATATATTTCTATTTGGTTGTTCGACGGAGCGGGTCGAAAGGCGGAGATAAACCGACCCGCCGACAGCATCGCGCAGCCACGTCACCGCATCCGGTCCGTCGTCCCCGGATCGCTGAATATAGTCAAGGGAGAAGCGCAATATCACCGCGAGTTCATCGACAAAGGCGGGCTCGAAACTCGCCAGACCATCCTGCCCCATCCCGATCAATGGTGTCGCGATGGACTGGTGCGCGCCACCCTCAGGAGCCAGCGTGACACCGGACGGCGTTGCCGCGAGGATGAAACGGGCATCCTGATAACAGGCATAATTCAAGGCATCGAGCCCGCGCTCGATGAACGGATCGTAGAGCGTTCCGATCGGCAGGAGCCTTTCTCCAAAAAGCGAGTGAGAAAGGCCGAGGGCCGACAGATTGAGAAACAGGTTCATCTCGGCGATGCCAAGCTCGATATGTTGGCCGGTGGGCGAAAACTCCCAGTTGAAGGTCGAGGGGATCCGCTCGCTCTTGAACAGATCCTTCATATCGGTGCGGGAAAACAGCTTGCGTCGGTTCACCCATGCGCCGAGATTGGTCGATACGGTGACATCCGGTGATGTCGTGACGATCCTGTCGGGCAAGGCCCCGTCCGATTTGCCGATTTCGTGAAGAAGTAAGCCGAAGCCCTGTTGCGTCGACATTGAGGGTTGGATGGCGATACCGAGTTCTGGCGGCACCGGAATGGGCGTGGCCGAGTAACGTCGCCGGCCAGCCCTATTGAACGGAGCCTCCCGGAGGAATTTCGCAAGTTCGGCCGGAGAGCCGGCAAGACCCTCGAACGCTTCCCATTCATGACCCTCGCGGATGTTCAAGGAGGCGCGCAATGTTTCCACCTGACTCGGAGTCAACAAGCCGGCGTGATTGTCCTTATGGCCGGCAAGCGGCAAGCCGTGGCCCTTGATGGTGTAGGCGATAAAGCAGACAGGGCGATCATGTCCCCTTGCCTCTTGGAAGGCGTCCATCAGAAGCGGAAGATCGTGACCGCCGAGGTTCGTCATGAGCCGCGCGATCTCCTTGTCCGACCGTCGCTCGATCAGCGCGGTCACGGCGCCCTGATCGCCAAGGTCGTCGAGCAGCCGCTTGCGCCAGGCAGCACCTCCCTGGAATGTCAAGGCCGAATAGAGCTGGTTCGGGCAATCGTCGATCCACCCCCGCAGCGCAGCGCCGCCCTCCTCCCGGAATGCCGCCTCCAGCAGGCTGCCGTATTTCAGGACGACGACGTCCCAGCCGAAACTTCGAAAGATTGCCTCGAAGCGCTCCCAAAGTCCTTCGCGCACTACAGCGTCGAGGCTCTGGCGATTGTAATCCACCACCCACCAGGTATTGCGAAGTCCGTGCTTCCAGCCTTCGAGGAGCGCCTCGAAGATATTGCCCTCGTCCATTTCGGCATCGCCGACGAGTGCGACCATGCGTCCTTCCGGCCGCTCCCGCGCCAAACCCTTCGCCCGGACATAGTCCTGCACCAATGACGCAAAAATGGTCTGGGCCGCGCCGAGCCCTACGGACCCGGTCGAGAAATCGACATCGTCGATATCCTTCGTGCGGGACGGATAGGACTGGGCACCCTTGTAGGCCCGGAATGCCTTCAGGTTGTTGAGCGTCTGGTTGCCGAACAAGTACTGAATGGCATGGAAAATCGGGCTTGCATGCGGCTTCACCGCGACCCGATCCTCCGGGCGCAGTACCGAGAAGTAAAGCGCGGTCATGACGGTTGCGAGCGACGCCGAAGATGCCTGGTGACCACCGACCTTCAGTCCATCATCGTTCCCGCGGACATGATTGGCATTGTGGATCATCCAGGTCGCCAGCCAGAGAACCTTTCGCTCCAACTGTTCGAGACATGCAAGCTTCGATGCCATCCTACCCTCCTCTCCCCGACAGGTGCACACTATCCAGATCCTGAAGGCGATTGCGGCTAAAAACGATTGCCGAAAAGGCTGAGATTAGCTCAACTGGCTAAACGGATCGGCACAGGAGGGAAGTTTTGCCAAAATCTAATTTGGACGCGATCGACCGCAAGATTCTCATAGCGCTCCAAAGGGACGCGCACGTGACGATCGAAGCGCTGAGCGAAATGGTAGGCCTTTCCCCGTCGCCATGCGCCCGGCGTATCCGAAAACTTCGCGACGCAGGTGTGATCAAGTCCACCGTGGTGGTCCTCGACCAGGTCAAGGTAGGACTTCCGATGAGCGTATTCGCGTCCGTGAAGCTCGAGAGGCAGCGCGAGGAGCAACTTGATCGCTTCCAGGCCGCCGTGGAGCGATGGCCGGAAATCGTCGAATGTTATCTGATGACGGGGCAGCACGATTATCTGTTGCGCATTGTCGTCAGGGATCTTCAGGACTACGAGAGGTTCCTGAAGCAAAGGCTTACCCGACTCGAGGGTGTCGCATCGATCGAGTCCAGCTTCGCCCTAAGCCAGGTCAAACACTCGCAAGCCCTGCCGATTCCGCCCGCGTAGCCCGGCCCGCGCCCGAACAGGCATCTAGCAGTGAACGGGGCTTTTCTGTGCCACCTGCGAAACCACGGCGAATGCAGGTAACCGCCGTTCACGCCGAAACACGTCAACCAGCCTGCCGTTGCCGCTCGCGTCCTATTCGAAGACCATGTGCGCACTTCTTGGTGGCTCACGGTCCTGGAGGAAGAGGCTACGCGCGCTTGGATCTCCACGCTTTCCGACCACTCCCGGCATTTCATGGCGATCCCCCTTCTGGGATGGGGGCGTCCCATAGCGTTCGATGACCATTGTATCTTCCGGATCCGGGAATCATGATTGCCAAAACCGTCGCCCCCTCGGCCGCCTATTATCGATGGCGGCGAGGCCATCCGTGCGGATGATGTCCTGCACGATTACGCGGCCTGGCCTCTGGAAGGCTTCAAAACGGGAACTGATCTCATCGGCATCCGGGGAACTACGCCGACGGATCAGCGGGAAGATCGATCGCGCGGTGGTCAGGGTCTGCGCTGCCTCGGTCTTGACACGTGAGGAACGCACTCGACATGAGGAGAAGCGCTGATGTTAGCTTCGGGCTCTCCGGGCAGCGATCACCAGGAATACACCGTCGGCGAGCAATATTGCGGCACCGAGCGCCAATAAATAAGGCGCTGTCGTAATCGCGGTTACCTGCATTTCCATTTCTTTATCCTCCCACGGGGGTCATAAGCGCGTTCGATCGCGACCATCATCAACCAATCGTGCCACCGGTCGAATTCTTCTCGCAGCCTTCCTCCAGGCTTCTAAGATTTGGATCTATCATCCCTTCAACAAGGGTCATCGCCATGACTGGACCGCCCTCGATGGAGCAGCTTTCCAGGTGGGGCAACCAATAGAGACTCTTGTCGTGGGAACTGCCGTTGCCGTGGCAGGCGTTCTCCTTGTCGAATCCCCAATGCCCGTACCAGGCGTCTCCATGGTCACGAAAGAAATTCACGTGCGTATATATTGTAGTCACCATCCACTCCCTCAGAACATGCGGCGGGGACGCAGC
>NZ_JBLFFK010000023.1:0-95931 GCF_051400715.1 Neorhizobium descurainiae | reverse complement strand
CGGCCCATCTCCTCGCGGGGAATGCTGAAGGAGGCGAACTGCACATGGCTGCGCTCGGCGCGGATATGGCTGCCGAGAACCACAGCGGAAAAGTCACCCGGCAGAGACAGCCCGCGGCCGCGGGCGGCGGCCTCGACGCGCACCGCATCGGCAAGCTCGATGAAGAAAGCCGCCGTGGCGCCGCTGGTCAAAAGCGCGTCGAGGAGTTCGCCGGCCGGCCGGCCGACGGCATCGATATGCAGAACCAGCCCGGCACCGTCCCGAAGTGCCGCGGAAAAGCCGCTCCAGCGGTCGACGATGGACTCGGCCGGCCCCGAAGGACCGACGAAGGCGAGCTTCCGATGCCCGAACCTGCGCGCCTTTTCGACCAGCGCCCTCGTGCCGCTGGTGTAATCGCCGCCGACATAGGGAACCGGTCCGCCGGCATCCTCGCGCCGGCCGATCGCCACGAACGGATAGTCGCCCATAACCAGCCGCTCGAGCTCCGCCCGGTCGAATTCGCGGCCGAGCACCAGGCAGCCGTCGGCGATGCGCAGCCGGTTGCCGTCGGCAAAGATCTTCCGGTCCTTGCCGACGCCGGCGCCGGTCAGAAGCAAAAGGTCGTAATTCTGGGCCTGCGCCTCCTCCTCTATGCCGAGCAGGAAGGGCGTGAAGAAGTCCGCCTGCTCGCTCGGGAAGGCCGGCTCGTAGGTGAAGACGCCGAGGATGCGGTTCAAACCCTTGGCCATGCGCCGGGCGATCGGATCGGCCACGTAACCGGTGGTGCGGATGACGCGCTGGACCCGCTCGCGGGTCTCCTGCGGGATGCGGGCGAGCGCCGCCGGGGCGCCGTTCAGCACCAGCGAAACGGTCGCCTGGCTGACGCCGGCGAGTTTGGCGATGTCGTGCTGCGTCAAGCGCCTGGGGCCTGCCACGCGATGTCCTCCCGATCTCCCCTTGACCGCTAATGCGTATTAGCTGCTAATACGTATTAACAAGATCACGCCATCAACTGTCAAGAAAGAAATGCGGGAAAGGTCGACGGAAGAGGTGCAACAACCTCGTATCGAAGCCTTCGTCAAAGGAAACCTATGCGGGGGCACCTCATCGTCGGCGCGTTAGTGAACGTTCGACACCCAATCCATCGCCTGCGCTTTCTCCTCTTCCGGGAACACGCGCGCTTCGATCTGGGGGAAAAGCGTGCCGGTCATGTCCATCGCTGCCTTGATCCACTGCTTGTCGGAAATCACAGCGGCACGCTTGAACCGGTGAAACTCGCCGAGCTTGCTCAGACCATACTGCAAATCGCGCTTCAACGCGTCGGCCGTCATGTCCTCGAAACCGGTGAGGTCCGTCAGGACGGCGATATCTTCGTAGCCACTCAGCTTTTCCTCGATGGTCGGAATAACCTTGTCGTAATCGTCTGCCGTGACCGTGCCGGTGACACGGAACGCGGCGACGTGCTCCGGAGCGGAAACAATCTCGATCATTTTCTCCTCCGTTTGATCGGACTTATGCTTCTCGGCCAACTCGCACCACGGACGGATGTTCCTCCTGCACACTAATTTCAGCCGGTTTGGCGCCGGTGCGAATGCAGGCTTCGTTACAAGTGCTTTGACAAAAAGATCCGGGCATGGCCCTCAACTGCGAAAGCTACACGCCCGAATTCTTCATAACCCAGCCGGATATAAAAGCCCGGCGCCTGAAAGCTGCTGGTCTCCACGACGGCGCGCTGACAGCCTCGTCTTCTTGCTTCCTCCTCCACCTCAATTCCAACCGCCTGCACATTATACCGGTAGAGCGCTTTGGCGGCCCATGCCTTTGCCTCCCGGTGGTGGGAGAGGCTGATTTTGAAATTGCCTGCTGTAGACATCACTTACCCTCAAGCGCCGACAAGGATCTTTTCAAGGAGTGAACCGGCAGCCGATTGCAACGTTCCTGGGTAGCGGTCTTCAATCTTCAAGCGAATAGGCGGAAGACGACCGGAGAAACTAAGGGGCTCGCACCTTCTGGAACGGTTCCGTTCTTCAGAATAGCATTCGCGAGCGCTGATCCTGCTAAGCGACAGGATTTTGAGCAGATCTTCCTCCCATCCAAGCCGGCCATCGCTCCGATCGCGCATTGCGATGAATGCATCTCATGAATATGATGGGATCAATCGATGACGGAAAGTACGGCAATGGCATTTGACAGCCGGCTTCTGAACGGAATCGGGGTTCTTTCAGCGGTGATCGAAGCGGGGAGCTTCATGCGCGCTGGCGAAGCCCTCGGCTTGACCCAATCGGCCGTCAGCCGCGCCGTGGCGAGGCTCGAACAGCGCGTGGGCATCCGCATCTTTCATCGAAATGCCCGCTCGATCACTCTGACCGACGAAGGGCGCCGCTTTTACGAGCAGGTGGCACCGCATCTCACCAGTATCGAAGATGCGGCCATACGAGCCGCAGGATCAGGCGCCGAGGTGCGGGGGCGTCTTCGCATCAATGTCGATGGTTGCTTCGGCCACTACGTCCTCGGCCCAAATCTCCATCCCTTCCTGGCTCGATATCCCGAGCTTACCTTGGAAATGCATGTGCGAGACAGGATGGGTGATCTCGTCGCGGACGGCTTCGACGTGGGCATTCATTTCGGGCCGCCGGAGCCTTCCTCGCTCATCTGCCGCCTGTTGGCGGAGACGCGCGTGCTGACCTGCGCCTCTCCGAGCTATGTCGAGCGTCACGGCATGCCGTCGCATCCACGCGACGTTGAATCGCGGGATTGCATCCTTATGCGCGACCCCGCGACAGGCAAGCATTACGATTGGGATTTCACGAAAGGAGAAGAAACCATCTCGATCAGGATATCCGGGCAGATGATGGTGACGGACACGGGCGGACTGCTCGCCGCCTGCCTGTCGGGCCAAGGAATCGGCCAGCCGCTCGAGATTTATACCCGCCCCTTCCTAGCCGACGGACGCTTGATCCAACTCCTTCCGGACTGGGCTGACGAGACGTTCCCGCTTTATGTCTATCACCATACGCCGAAGCTGATGTCCGCGAAGGTGCGCGCATTCCTCGACTATGTGGCCGAGATCATCCGGTAGCGCGGATCAGGCAAACATTTTTATGGATCGGGGACAAGTTCGATGGGCAGCAAACGATCATCACCCGCCCGGGGGCGGCGCTGATCCCGCGCCTCTTCGCGATGCGCCGTGGCCGATGCCTCTTTCTATAGCGAAGATTGGCGGTAGGGCCGGGCGGCCGATGCCGCCCGACCCCACCCGTCTCTTCCGGTCAAACGATGCCACCGTTGGCAAACACAGTCTGGCCGCTCACCCACCAGCCGTCCCCGCTGCACAGGGCCGACACGACGCGAGCGATATCTTCCGGTTCGCCCAGTCGCTTGTGGGGAGTGCGCTCCACGAACCCGGCGATCTGCTGCTCGGTCTTGCCGTCGGTGAACAAGGTCGTGTTGACGACGCCCGGAGCCATCGCGTTCACCGAGATCATGCGGCCGGCCAGTTCCTTGGCCAATATGCTGGCGTAGAGCTCCTGCGCGCCCTTGGTCGCCGCGTAGGGTCCGTAGGTCGGTGTGCGGAGCTGCGTTATGCTCGATGAGAGCGCAATGATGCGTCCGTTGTCGCGTATGCGACGAGACGCCTCGCGGAGTACATTGAAGCTGCCCTTCACGTTGACGGCGACCATGCGATCGAAATCCTCGTCGGTCATGGCTGCGAAAGGCGCCAGCCGCATGATGCCGGCATTGCTCACGACAACGTCGAGGCCGCCGAACGCATTGTCGTTCGCGTCGAAGAGCCGACGTACCGCCGCCGGATCGCTGACGTCGGCCTGTTCCCAGATCGCCTTGCCGCCCGCAGCTTCGATGTCGCGCACGACGCCTGCTGCAAGATCGCGGTTGACCACGCAGTTGACGGTAACGCTGTAGCCGTCTTGGGCCAGACGCATGGCGATTGCCGCGCCGATGCCTCGGGAAGATCCCGTGACCAGAGCCACTTTTCCGTTCCCGCTGGGCGTCTGCGCGGCCGCGCCCGTCGCTCCGATCGCCGCGACGGCCGGCACGATTGCTGCCGCGGTCAGGAGCGTGCGTCGGGATACGTTGTTCTCTGCGGAAGCGATGCTGTATCTGTTGATGCCTCGTTCGGACATATCCTTATCCTCTCTGCTGGCGTTGACCGCTCATGCCGCGCCCGTGACTGCGGCGGCGGGGCGTGCAACCGGCACCATAGGTGCGTTAGAGCCGGCGGCACGTTACGGTCAGATGGTAGTCGCTCCGGACGAGTTCCCAGAACGCATTAATATCCAACAAGCTATGACTGAAAGTATGCCTGGGTGGCACGCTGCGGTCCGGTTCGTTTCGTTTCGTTTCGTTTCGTTTATGAAAGCATCGGAGCGGCTTGCATTGCTAAAACCGTCGTCAGCCGGCAGGTCGTGCGGCCGGAGGCGAAGCTGAAGCTTGCTCTTTCGGACGACGCGGCGTGTCGCGCCAAAGCAGAACGGATCAGATGCCTGGCGCTTGCTAACGGCTTTGCATTGCGCGATCAGCTGCCGACAAAAGCATCGATGAAGCGCGAGCGCAAAAGCTGTTGGCGGCCGTGCCGCTTCCGATCCGGAGAGCCGTTACAAAAAGCGTTCGGCTGATCCTAGCGAACTATCGAGCGCTCTGCGGCCCCTGGACTACATCGTTCATTCGAAACCATTGCTGGAGGTGTCGGCAGGACACTTCGTAAGAGCATCCTGACGTCCTACCCAGTTTCTATCCCTCTGCCGGCAAATATCCGAAATAATGAAGAGCGAAATTGGCGGATGATGGAATGGGGTTCAAGCCTCCAACCGTGCCGCGTCGGGGCTGGCGCCGGTTCGGGGAAGGGGCAACTGATCTGCGGCCAAATTTTCAAAGGGAGTTCGCCAGATGCGGCATGCTCGACACCTGGAGGCCCCTTCAGATGAGGCGATCATCTTCGGCCGCTTGCCGAGGACGGCGACGCGTGCCGCCGGCGGCCGGTTTCTTATCTACGTCGACCACGTCCTCCGGGATTTCGTCGAATAGTTTGTCTTTGACTTTCTCCGGCAATGGCTGCGGATCTGCCTTCTTTTCGAAACGGATCATTCGTTTTTCTCCTGCGCTGCAGATGGAGGAAGCGCTCCGAACATGCCGGAGCGCTTAAGCGTTCTTTGGGAAATGCCTTGAACGCGATGAGCTTTGACCAACCCGGTGCCGCGGGTAAGTTTACGCAGGCATCACCGCCTTCGCGGCATCCCGGAAGGAAACGAGCTTGCCGCTCTTTTCGTCCCAAAGCACGAGCCGGACACATTGAACACTCTGCCATAAGGTAATGCGGCCGATACCCGCCAGTTCGGGATGATCGCGCAGCACTTCCGGCAGCCGGTAATAGGGAATTCTGCTCGATAGGTGATGAACGTGATGTACACCGATATTGCCGGTGATCCATCGGAGCAGCAGCGGCAGATCATAATGGGAGGCACCGTGAAGTGCGGCCTCGGGAAACTGCCATTCCCCGGCCTTCGACCAATGGGTTTCCTCGAACTGGTGCTGAACATAGAAGAGCCACACGCCGGCCGCTCCCGCGAGCAGCACGACCGGGAGATGGATCAGCAGAAAGGGCACGAGCCCGACGGCCCAGATCATCAGCGCCGTGACCACTGCGATCGCCAGGTTCGTGGCCATGGTGGAAACCCAGGGCAGTGCCCCGGAGCCCATCATCCCGAAAGGCAGGCGCTGCTTGAAGAGAAAAAGCCAGGCGGGCCCAATGCCGAACATGACCAGCGGGTGCCGGTAAAGCCGGTAGGCAAGGCGTCCCGACCAGGGAAGGGAATGATATTCCGCGACGGTCAGCGTGGTGATGTCGCCGACGCCGCGCTCATCGAGATTGCCGGCCGTCGCGTGATGGGCCGCGTGCGCCCGCCGCCAATAGTCATACGGCGTCAAGGTCAGCACCCCGATGATACGTCCTGTCCAGTTGTCGAGACGCCGGCGGGCGAAAAACGAGCCGTGCCCGCAATCGTGCTGGATCATGAACAGCCGTAGCAGGAAGGCGGCGGCCGGGAGCACCAGGACCAGCCCCGGCCAAAAACCCTGGAAGACGGAGATATAGGCTCCCGCCCAGAATGCGGCGAAAGGGAGGACCGTCACGAAAAGCTCGAATGTGCTGCGTCCGAAACGTGGCTGGCGGTATTTCGAAAGAACCTTCAGCCAGACGCCGGCGGCGTCCTCGGGAGGTGCCTCAACTGCATAGGCATTAGCGTTCATGGAATTCGATTCGCTTTTCGGCCTCGGCGTGAGTGCCACCGAAGCGGGGGTCACTTGCCCCGTTTCCGGGGACATTCTTCAACCGTCAGCCTTGACGGGCCTTGCGCGCCGCGTAGCGGCGATCGCGTTCCGCCTTGCGGGCGGCTTCATCGGCCACGACGCGGGAAATGCGATCGTTGATTTCCGCCTGCCGGGCTTCGGCCTCGGCCTTCTGATCGGCTTCTGCGGCCGCCGTCAAAGCTGCCGCTTCCATTAGAATGCGCTCGTTCTCCGCCGCCTTCAAGGCGTCGCGCGCAGCACGGCGCGTCTCCCTCGCGGCGGCAACGGCCTCGCGCGCGGCGCGTCGCTCCTGGATGACGGGGTCGGTCGATTTCGGAGCGGACGCAAACTTCGCCAGAAGCTGCCGCTTGGCATTCTCTGCGGTCTTGCGGCGCTCGGCGAAGCTGTTGTCGTTCGGGTGTCTCAACGTGTCTTCCTTATCAGATTTCAGGCGGCCGTAGTTCGAGAGCAGATATCGCGCTTACCCCTGCGGATTCGCGTCAGCCCCAAGACCGCAACGGAAAAAGGCCAGACATCCGCCTGGCCTTTGAACGCTTTTGCCACCATGCCAGTACATCCGTGGTCATGGGAAGCTATAGCTTAAGCGGCCTGGAGCTGGCCTGCGGACATCTTGCCCGACTTCTGGTCGCGTTCCAGTTCGAAGCCGAGCTTCTGGCCTTCGACGATCGAGCGCATGCCGGCACGTTCGACAGCAGAGATGTGAACGAAGACGTCGGCGCTGCCGTCGTCAGGCTGAATGAAGCCGAAGCCCTTGGTGGCGTTGAACCATTTAACTGTGCCAGTGGTCATAACGAACCCTTTCATAGCAACATTGAATTACCACTGGGCGACGCACAGCGGTTGTTTCGACTTTTGAGAGGGGAAGTTCGTCAAGAGGCGCGTGGCGCGGCAAAAAACAAATATCAGCAAACAAAGCATCGATGGTCTTCAAATATATCATGCCGGCTCGTTGGTCAACCTCTTGTTTTGTGAATCGATCATTTTGCTACCATAGGTATATTATGGCGGAGGATATTCATCCGGCAGCCCTTGGTGGTCAGCACCGGCCATGCCGCAGGCCTTCCGGAATTTCAGGGATCGACGTTCGGTTCTGCTACGCGCCGCATCGGCCGATATATGCAGTCAGGCGGAAGGCTTCTTCAGAGCCAGAGCGGTCTCGACGCACTCTGGATGGGGAAAGGCCACGGCGTCACCCGCAGCGGGCAAGGATGTCGTCGACGACGCGGGCGATAGGCCCGGTGGCGTCGATGCTGGTCGCGTTCGGCGGAATGTCCTCCCGCGTCGCGTGCTGGCGCAGGATCAAGGCCCGCTCGGCCGGCTCGGAACCCCACTCGTCCGGTCTGCCGTCGAGGCGCCGGTTCAGCGTCTCGAGGTCGATCTCGAGCACGAAGACTGCGTCAAAGAGGTCGATGAAGCGGTCGACGTTCCGCGAGCCGCCGCAGAAGAAGGTGATGGGGTGGTTCGGTCGGCGATCAGGGCTTTGACCTGGCCAACGTCCCAGATGTGATGCCGGGAGATGAACTCCGGATCTCCGCGGTGCCTTGCGACCACAAGAAGGTCCAGCCTTTCGCCGGTCTGCGGATCACCTTGATACGCCAGCACCCGGTCACCGTGAACGGCGTGATGCCCGCGCCGGTCCAGTTCGGCGGCGACCGAGGTCTTGCCGGCTCCGGAGCAACCGTCGATCAGATAGTTTTTGCAGCCCATCTCCTGCTTAACCTAAATCTGTTGCCGAACAATGCAATAACAGTGTTCTTTTCCTTGTCGCCGACGTAGAAACGCCCGCTTCCGCCTGAAATATGAGCGGAAATTGCCTTTCCTGCAGACCTTGCGCAATGCCCGGCGACCAGGGCAGCCTTCTGCATCGCCTCGTGAGTCGAGTAGGCGTTGATATAGGCCGGCACCCTTGGGGCGTCGTAGAGATAGTAGGGGAAGCCGAAGGAGATCATCACCGTCGGCAGCCGCGTCCAGGGGCGCTTATGGCTGCGCGGGCATTATATTTGCTCCACGGGACCAAATCCGGTGCCAAGCCGCCGGATTTGGTATAAAACGAGCGCAAACCAGACGGAGAAGAAAGTGCCGCAAGAGACTGATAAAAAGGAAGAAGGCCGATATTTCAGGGCTCCCGTCTTCGCCGTTGCGCCGATGATCGACTGGACGGATAGGCATTGCCGTTTCCTGCACCGGCAGCTTTCGGCGCGGGCGCTGCTCTATACCGAGATGATCGTGGCGGACGCGATCATCCACGGGCCGCGCGAAAGGCTGCTCTCCTACTCGCCCGCGGAACATCCGGTGGCGCTGCAGCTCGGCGGATCGGATGCGGGCAAGCTTGCCGAAGCGGTCCGGATCGCCGCCGATTACGGCTATGACGAGATCAACCTCAATGTCGGCTGCCCGTCGGACCGGGTGCAGTCCGGCACGTTCGGCGCCTGCCTGATGCGCGACGCGGGCCACGTCGCCGATCTGGTGACTGCGATGAAGAAGGTTTCGACCGTGCCGGTGACGGTGAAATGCCGCATCGGCGTCGACGAGCAGGAGCCGGCCGAGGTGCTGCCGGATTTTCTTGCCCGGATGATCGGTGCCGGCGCCGACGCGATCTGGATCCATGCGCGAAAAGCCTGGCTGCAGGGGCTTTCGCCGAAGGAGAACCGCGAAATCCCGCCGCTCGACTACGACCTCGTCTATCGCATGAAGCGCGAGAACCCGAACGTGTTTCTCGGCATCAACGGAGGCATCGCCGACCTGGAGCAGGCGGTGGGGCACCTTGCTGTCATGGACGGGGTGATGCTCGGCCGCGCCGCCTATCAGAATGCCGGGCTGCTGGCCGGTGTGGACGAGCTGGTCACAGGTCCGAGTCCTGCAGGGGCTGCCGCCTCCGACGTCGACTGGCTGGCGCTGCGCGACACGATGATGGCCTATGCGGACGAGGTGATCGCGTCGGGCGGAAGGCTGCATCACGTCACCCGCCACATGGTCGGGCTCTTCCAGGGTTTTGCCGGCGCCCGCCGCTTCCGCCAGATCCTCTCCGCCGAGGCGACCCGCCCGGGTGCCGGGGTGGAGGTGATCGCCGCCGCGTTTGCTGCGGTGGATATCGATGGTGGCGCAAAGCGGCTGGCGGGGTAAGGTTCAAGCGGAGGACGGGGATGGAATGGACATGTCCAACGATATCAATCAAGGACTTGCGCGAAATTTCTGTTCTCCTCATCCCCATGGGTATTTCCGGCGTCATGCTTTTCTCGTCCCGCTCGCGGATACACCGGAAGGCGTTCCGGCGAGGCGGGGCCGGCGCGGACGGTGAGGATAAGACGCAAAGCCTCAACGTCCGGGTCCGCGGAAAATGGTCTCCCTCCGGCGACACGGGAGAAGCGATGAAGGTTTACGGACCGGCCTTTTCGCTTCCGATGCCCGAAAGCGCGCGCCGGGCGTGCCTGTGCGGCACACAGAGTGGCTGACCGGATGGTTTCGCCGGATTTTTCAAGTCCGTCCGAGATCATCGGAGAGTTCGGCGGCGGCCGACTGGACTGTTGGCGATAAGTCGGTTCGCCCGTGGTCCGGAAGGGTCAGACGAACACCGTCCGGGAAGACCAAGGCAGAGGGACCGGAGTCGCGGATAAAAACCGCCGAACGGGGCGCTGAGAGGTGTCACCTATTAAACTAACCTAAGAGGCAGCTTTCAGCGCCCCGTCCGACTTGAAAAATCTCAAGATCGCCAAGGGATGAGTGTGTCTTGAGGGATCGCGGAACCGTCTCCGCGACCCGCTTCCGAACGCTCTTACTCGTTGATCTCCGGCTCGATGAGCCTTGCCAGATTTCGCAGCGATTCCTGCCAGCCGAGATAGCAGGCCTCGGCCGGAATGACGTCCGGCACGCCTGCCTGGATGATATCCATCTCGGTCCCGACCGAAACCTTCTTCAACGTCACGGTGACTTCCATCTCGCCAGGCAGGTTGGGGTCGTCGAACCTGTCCGTGTAGCGCAGGCGCTCGCCCGGAACGAGCTCGACATATTCGCCGCCGAACGAATGGCTGTTGCCCGTCGTAAAGTTGCGGAAGGACATTTTGAACTTGCCGCCGACTGTCGATTCAAAGTGATGTACGGTGCAGGTGAAGCCGTTCGGGGGAAGCCACTTGGCGAGCGCGTCCGCCTCGATGAACGCGCGATAGACCTTTTCCGGGCTGGTGGCCAGGACGCGGTGCAGGCGTATGGTGCTGGGCATGATCGTGATCCTCTGACTAGGTGGAACATACGACCCAAGGACGGACAAGGCATTGCCGATCCGACAAGGTCCATGAAAATTTCCGCGGCCTCACGCCGCGGGGTTCCGACCGAGATCGTACCTTATTCGGCGCCGGACATTGGCCTGTCACGCGGTCCGTTGTATCCTGCCGGTTGCAGAAAATACAACCACGGAGAGGAATAGCATGGACGCGATTAAGATCGGCGGATTGACGCTCGAATTCCTGCACAGCAAGGACGATACGACCGGAAGCCTGGACCTCTTCCGGATGACCGTACAGCCCAACGCGAAGGTGCCGGCGCCCCATTATCATCAAAGCTGGGACGAGGCCGTCTACGGGCTTGCCGGCACCCTTGTCTTTCGCATCGACGGCACCGATCAGGCGATCGGACCGGGTGGCTCGGCCTTCATTCCGCGCGGTGTCGTGCATTCCTTCCGCAACGACAGCGAAGAACCGGCAACCGTGCTCAACATCCTGACGCCCGGCGTGCTTGGCCCGGCCTATTTCCGCGAACTCGCCGATCTCATGGCCGCCGGCGGACCGCCCGATCCCGAGAAAGTCAAGGCGATCATGACCCGCTACGGGCTCGTGCCTGCGGCAGGGTGAGGCGAGTTTGGACAGCTGGCGATAGCGCGGCTACATCCAGGCCGATTGCCTTTCACCCGACGAGCCAGGAAAGGCCGCCGCCGATGACGATGAAGACGAGGATCAGGAGAACGAAGCGGCCGGTGCCGGTGATCGAATCCGTGTCGAAAAACTTGTTCCAGAGCGTATTGCCGTTCGAGCGATCTTCCATCGTGTTCGTCCTTCCTTTTCGCTTTCGCGATTAAAGGAATGTGCCTGCGTGTCAACGGTCGAAGAAAGGGCGACGCGTTTGCCGCGCCGCCCGGTTGCCATTCGCTCTATTCAGCCGCTTCGGCATAAGCCTCCATCGGCGGGCAGGTGCAGACCAGGTTGCGGTCGCCATAGACGTTGTCGATGCGGTTGACCGGCGACCAGTATTTGTCGATGCGGAATGCGCCCGGCGGGAAGCAGGCCTGTTCGCGGGAATAGGGACGGTCCCATTCGCCGACCAGATCTTCCACCGTGTGCGGGGCGTTCTTCAGCGGGTTGTTCACCTTGTCCATCCGCCCCTCCTCGATCAGGCGGGCCTCCTCGCGGATCGCCAGCATCGCATCGCAGAAACGGTCGATCTCGGCCTTCGTCTCGCTCTCGGTCGGTTCGATCATCAGCGTGCCTGCGACCGGCCAGCTCATGGTGGGCGCATGGAAGCCGCAGTCGATCAGGCGCTTGGCGATGTCGTCGACGGTGACGCCGGCGGATGCGGCGAGCGGGCGCGTGTCGATGATGCATTCATGCGCGACGCGGCCGGCTTGCGACTTGTAGAGCACGTCATAGGCGCCCTTCAGTCTGGCTGCGATATAGTTGGCGTTGAGGATCGCCACCTTGGTCGCCTGCGTCAGACCTTCGCCACCCATCATCAGGCAGTAGGACCAGGAGATCGGCAGGATCGACGGCGAACCGAACGGGGCGGCCGAGACCGCGCCCTCACGGCCGTCAAATTCCGGATGGCCGGGCAGATACGGGGCAAGGTGCGCCTTGACGCCGATCGGACCCATGCCGGGGCCGCCGCCGCCATGGGGGATGCAGAAGGTTTTGTGCAGGTTCAGGTGCGATACGTCCGAGCCGATGTCGCCGGGCCGGGCAAGGCCGACCATGGCGTTCATGTTGGCGCCGTCGAGATAGACCTGGCCGCCGTATCTGTGGGTGATCTCGCAGATTTCCTTCACCGTCTCCTCGAAGACGCCGTGCGTCGAGGGATAGGTGATCATGCATGCGGATAAGGTTTCCGCATATTGTTCGGCCTTGGCGCGGAAATCGTCGAGGTCGACGTCGCCGTTATCCCGGGCCTTCACCGGCACGACCTTCATGCCGGCCATCTGCGCGGAAGCAGGGTTCGTGCCATGCGCGGAGGTCGGGATGAGGCAGACGTCGCGATGCGTCTCGCCGTTCGCGATGTGGTAGTTGCGGATGGTGAGCAGGCCCGCGTATTCGCCTTGCGCGCCGGAATTCGGCTGCATGGAGAAGGCGTCGTAGCCGGTGATCTGGCAGAGTTTTTGGGAAAGATCGTCGATCATCTCCTTGTAGCCGAGCGCCTGGTCGGCGGGGGCGAAGGGGTGGATGTCGGAAAATTCCGGCCAGGTGATCGGCAGCATTTCCGCGGTCGCGTTGAGCTTCATGGTGCAGGAGCCGAGCGGGATCATTGCCCGGTCGAGTGCCAGATCGCGGTCGGAGAGCCGGCGGATATAGCGGGTCATCTCGCTTTCGGCGCGGTTCATGTGGAAGATCGGATGCGTCATGTAGGCCGACTTGCGCAGAAGCGCGTTCGGCAGACGGTATTCCGGCTCGAAATCGGAAACCTTGAAATCGCCGCCGAAGGCGCGCCAGACGGCTTCGAGCGTCGCGGGCCTCGTGCGCTCGTCGAGCGACATGCCGATCTTCGTTTCGCCGACCTTGCGCAGGTTCACGCCCTCGGCGACGGCGGCGCGCATGACGAGGCCTTGCATATGGCCGACTTCGACGGTGATCGTGTCGAAGAAGGTGTCGGGCTCGATGCGGTAGCCTAGCTTTTCGAGGCCCTTCGCCATCAGCACGGCCTTCTTGTGCACCTGCTGGGCGATCGCCTTCAGCCCGTCCGGGCCGTGGAAGACGCCGTACATGGAGGCCATGACGGCGAGCAGGACCTGGGCGGTGCAGATGTTGGACGTCGCCTTTTCGCGGCGGATATGCTGCTCGCGGGTCTGCAGCGAAAGACGGTAGGCGCGGTTGCCGCGGGCATCGATCGAGACGCCGACGAGACGGCCGGGCATGGCGCGCTTGTGGGCGTCCTTGACGGCCATATAGGCCGCGTGCGGGCCGCCATAGCCGACCGGCACGCCGAAGCGCTGGGAGGAGCCGATGGCAATGTCGGCGCCCATCTCGCCGGGCGATTTCAGAAGTGTCAGGGCCAGAAGGTCGGCGGCGACGGCTGCGACCGCGCCGGTCTGGTGGAGGCGGGCGATCAGACCGGAGAAATCGCGGACATGGCCGTGGGTGCCGGGATACTGGAAGATCGCGCCGAAGACGTCGACCGGGTCAAGATCGGTCATCGGGTCTCCGACGACGACGGTCCAGCCAAGCGGCGCGGCGCGGGTCTCGATCAGCGCGATCGTCTGCGGATGGCAGGCGGCGTCGACGAAGAAGGCGGTCGCCTTCGATTTCGCCTGGCGCTGGCAGAGCGCCATGGCTTCGGCGGCGGCGGTCGCCTCGTCGAGCAGCGAGGCGTTGGCGACATCGAGGCCGGTGAGATCGCAGACCATGGTCTGGAAGTTGAGGAGCGCTTCGAGGCGGCCTTGGGAGATTTCCGGCTGGTAGGGCGTGTAGGCCGTGTACCAGGCGGGGTTTTCGAGGATGTTGCGCTGGATGACCGGCGGCGTGATCGTGCCGTAATAGCCCTGACCGATCAGCGAGACGAGCGCCTTGTTCCTGTTGGCCGTATCGCGCAGCTTGTCGAGCGCCTCGCGTTCGGTGAGCGCCGGCCCCCAGGCGAGCGGCACCTCCTGGCGGATCGAGGCGGGGACGGTGGCGTCGATCAGCTTGTCGAGGGTGAGATAGCCGACGACCTTCAGCATCTCGGCCATTTCCGACGGCGAGGGGCCGATATGGCGGCGATTGGCGAAGTCGTAGGGCTGATAGTCGGTGAAATGGAAATCGGACTGGTCGCTCATGCGATGAGCTCCTTATAGGCGGCCTCGTCGAGCAGCGCGTCGGCGTCGGAGGCGTTCTTGAGCTTCAGCTTGAAGAACCAGCCGGCGCCTTGAGGATCGGAATTGACGATGGAGGGATCGTCGACGATCGCCTGGTTGACCTCGGTGATTTCGCCATCCAGCGGACAATAGACGTCGGAGGCAGCCTTGACGCTCTCTACCGTCGCGGCATTGCCGTCCCTGGCGAGCTCGGCGCCCACTTCCGGCAGTTCGACGAAGACGAGGTCGCCGAGCTGTTCGGCGGCATGCGCCGTGATGCCGACGGTGGCGACATCGCCGTCGAGTTTCAGCCATTCGTGTTCGGCGGTGAATTTCAGCATGGTTCTCTCCGGAGGATTTTAGCGTTTGTAGGCAGGGGTGATGAAGGGAAGGGCGGTGACGACGAGGGGCAGATACTTGCCGCGCACTTCGGCGAAGACCCGGGTTTCCGGCCCGGCAAGCGAGGCGGGAACGTAACCCATGGCCACAGGGCCTTCGGTGCTCGGCCCGAACGTCCCGGAGGTGACCTCGCCGATCGGCGATTCCGGCGAATCTTCCGCAAACAGGCCGGCATGGGCGCGCACGGGCGCCTTTCCTTCCGGCTTGAGGCCGACCCGGCGCCGGACAGGACCTTTCTCCAGATCCTCTTCGATGCGGGCGGCACCCGGATAGCCGCCGGCGCGGGCGCCGCCGGGGCGTCTTACCTTCTGGATCGCCCATTCGAGCGCGGCTTCGACCGGCGATGTCGTCGTGTCTATGTCGTTGCCATAGAGGCAGAGACCGGCTTCGAGGCGGAGCGAATCCCGGGCACCGAGGCCGATCGGCATACAGTGGGGATCTTCGAGCAGGGCTCTCGCGATCTGTTCGGCCTGGTCCGCGGGAACCGAAATCTCGAAACCGTCCTCCCCGGAATAGCCGGAGCGGGAGATGATGCAGGGCGCATCGTGGAGGAGGGCGTCGCGGACGCCCATGAACTTCATGTCGGTCACGTCCGGCCACAGAGCCGCCAAGACCCCTTCTGCGCGCGGACCCTGAAGGGCGATAAGCGCGCGGTCTTCGAGAAGTGCTACGTCGCAGCCGGCAAGGTTTTCCTGCATGTGGGCGACATCCGCCTCCTTGCAAGACGCGTTGACGACGACGAGAAGATGATCGCCGCGATTGGCGATCATCAGGTCGTCGAGGATGCCGCCGTTTTCGCCGGTGAAGAAGCCGTAGCGCTGGCGGCCGGGCTTGAGGCCGAGGATATCGACCGGCACGAGGCCTTCCAGCGCCAGAGCGGCATCCTCGTAAGCGCCGGTCTTCGCGCGGACGATCACCTGGCCCATATGGGAGACGTCGAAAAGGCCGGCGGCGGCGCGGGTCTGCAGGTGCTCCTTCAAGACGCCGGCGGGATATTGCACCGGCATGTCGTAACCGGCGAAGGGCACCATCCTGGCGCCGAGCGACAGATGAAGGGCGTGGAGCGGGGTTTGCTTGAGAATCTGATCGTCCAAAGACGCCTCCAGGTCTGGCGCTTGGCCGGCGCCGGCTCAGTGTCAGACGCGTTGCCGCGCCGGTTCCATGAGCCCCCTCTGTCCTTGTCGCCTGAGATTGTTATCCCTTCGGCGAGCCTTGCTTCAAAGCAAAGCTTCTCTCCAGAGTTCCTGTCGGGGCTCGCTGGTCCTTTTGCCTGAGAGTTTCCGGGGCGGTTGCTCCTTCGGCACCGCATCGAAGCGGCTTCTCCCAGCGAGTCCGTTGCCATTATCGACCTCATTGGCGGTTTGGCAAGCCCCTCATGTCGCGGAGAACACGATTTCTGTCGCAGTGCAGCAAACGCGATTTGACCTAATGCAATGCCGACCGCGACCCGCAGGGATCCCGACGCAAAAAGGGCTTTTGCGCTTCATCCCGAATTGGAGTATTCCGTCGTCGTCCAACGGACGAGATCATGACGGCAAGGCTTTCGACAGCGGCGGTTTTCCTGCGCATCTTCTGCGCCGCGCTGCTGTTCGGGCTGGGCTTTGCCCATCAGCCGGTCCAGGCGGCACCGCCCGATTCCTACAGCGAAGCCTACCGCCTGCCGGACGGCACGTTCGCGGACATCTGCTCCGACGGCGACCACGGGCACAAAACACCGGCGGCAAGGCCGCTCTGCGAAGTCTGCCTGCTTGCCGCCTCGGTGATCCTGCCGCCGCCCGACGATGCGGCATGGCTTTCCGGCGAACGCGCCTCGCTCGTCAATCCGCTTCCTGAATTCTCCGTATTGCTCGGCACGGCCGCCGTCGCCCGGCCGAAATCCCGCGCCCCGCCGTTTTCGATCTGATCCTGCCGTTCATCCAAGAGATCAATCACATCCCGGTCGATACAGCCAGAGCACGCTGTCACCGGAAGGGGACATTCCATGAAGACCATCACCAAACTCGCGCTTTCCGGCCTTTTCGCCGCCGCAGGCACACAGGCGCATGCACATGTGACATTCGTCGACGGCAGCGCGGCCGAGGAAAGCACCTCGGTCATCTCGCTGCAGGTGCCGCATGGCTGCGACGGCAAGGCGACGACGGAATTCCAGGTCAAGCTGCCGGAGGGCTTCGTTCTTGCCAAGCCGCAGCCGAAGCCCGGCTGGGACCTGGAAATCATTCAGGGCGACTATGTCAAATCCTATGACGATCACGGCACCAAGGTGACCTCGGGTCCGGTGGAAATCCGTTGGAAGAACGGCACCCTGGCCGACGCCTATTACGACACGTTCAACATCCAGGGCAAAATCTCCGGCATTGCGGCGGGCAAGACGCTCGCTTTCCCGGCCACGCAGCTTTGCGGCACGGACGGCAAGGTCGTGTGGGATCAGGTCGCGGCAGAGGGCGCCGATCCGCATTCCTTCAAGAACCCGGCGCCGGTGCTCACCGTGACCGCGAAAACGGCGGGCAGCCATGACGAGCATGCCGGCATGGACATGGGCGGGGCGACGGCGGCCCATGACGATGTCGTCAAGGCCGGCGATCTGGACGTGACCGGCGCCTTCACCAAGGCCATGCTGCCGGGCCAGCCGGTCGGCGGCGGCTATTTCACCGTCAAGAACAACGGCAAGGCCGACGACAGGCTGGTCTCGGCCTCCTCATCGATTGCCGGCACGGTGGAGCTGCACGAGATGGCCATGCAGGGCCAGGTGATGAGGATGCGCAAGCTGGAAGGCGGCATCGCCATCCCCGCCGGCAAGACGGTGGAATTGACGCCCGGCGGGCTGCACCTCATGTTCATGAAGGTCAAGGAGCCCTTCAAGGCGGGCGGCACGGTGCCGGTGACGCTGACCTTCGAAAAGGCCGGCGCGGTGGATATCACGCTGCCGGTCGAAGCGGCAGGTCCCGGTGGCCACCGGCATAATTGAATGTGATCGGGGCCGTTCAACGAATGGACCCCGGCACCTTCTACCGCAGCAGTTTCACCGGCGGCAGGCCTTAACCGGATTTCGCCCGAAAATAGGCGTCGAGATTGGAAGGTGCCGCCCATTTCCGGCTCTTCAGGAAGTCGATGAAGGCGCGGAGTTTCGGCGCCACATGGCGGCGGTCGGCGAAATAGATATGGAAGCCGGCAAGCGGCGGACTCCAGTCCTCCAGCAGTCGGGCAAGCTTTCCCTGTTTCAGCAGGCCGTCGATATGGCCGTTGATCAGATAACTCACGCCAAGCCCGTCCAGCGCGGCCTGGGTGAGTGCCGCAAGGTCGTTGCAGGTGAGCCGTCCGGTGCCCGGCAGGACGAGCTTTTCGCCGTCCTTTTCGAACTCCCACTTCTCCACCTGGCCGGTATTGGTCGGCCGGAAGGCGATCAGCCGGTGCTGCAGCAGGTCGCGCGGATGCTGCGGTGTGCCGAAGCGGGCCAGGTAGTCCGGCGACGCGACAATAAAGGCCGAGATCGACGGGCCGACCGGCACGGCGATCATGTCCTTCTGGATCAGGTCACCGAAGCGGATGCCGGCGTCGTAACCGCCCTCGACGATATCGGCCCTGGCGCCATCGACCACGACGTCGATATCGACTGCGGGGTAGCGTTCCAGGAATTCCGTAAGGATCGGTTGCAGCACGATCATATAGGCCGAGCGCGGCACGTTGAGCCTGAGCAGGCCAGACGGTTCGGCGGCATTCTCGCCGATGGCCGCTGCCGCGGCGGTCAGTTCCTGCAAGGCAGGTCCGACGCGGGCCAGGTAAGCCTCGCCAGCCTCGGTCAGGCTGACGCTGCGCGTCGTGCGGTGAAAGAGAGCGACGCCAAGCCGGCGTTCCAGCGTCCGCACCGCCTGGCTGACCGCCGACGGCGACATGGAAAGCCTTGTGGCGGCGGCCGAAAAGCTCCGCAGGCGAGCCACGGTGACGAAGGCTTCGAGACCTTCCAGCGGAGCTTCGGACATGTCAGGCCTCCTGGAAATCGGTCGAAATAGAGACGTCTTCCCAGGCCTCGATCTCGGCATTCAGGCTTGCGAGCTTGTCGCGGACCAGGCGGAGCGCATCGCTGCCGAGCAGGAGGTGCGCAGGCGGATTTTCCGACCGGACGAGTTCCAGCACCGCCTTGCCCAGCCTGGCCGGATCGCCGGCCTGCCTGCCGCTATAACCCTGCCGGCGTTCGCGAACCGGATCGAAGATGGCGTCGTAGTCGGCGATGCTGCGGCCGGCCCGGACCATGGAGCGACCGGCCCAGTCGGTGCGGAAACCGCCGGGTTCCACGGCCGTCACGAAAATGCCGAGCTCGCGGACCTCCTTGCCGAGCGATTCCCCGATGCCCTCCAGCGCGAACTTGCTGCCGTGATAGAAGGAGATGCCGGGCATGGTGATGATGCCGCCCATCGAGGTGACGTTGACGATGCGGCCGGCGCGGCGCGCACGCATATAGGGAAGCACGGCCTGCATGAAGGCGACCGGTGCGAACGTGTTGACCTCGAACTGATGGCGAAGTTCGGCCATGGTCGATTCCTCGAGCACGCCTTCGTGGCCATAGCCGGCATTGTTGACGAGAACGTCGATCGGGCCGATCTCCTTCTCGATTTTCGCGACCGCCGGCGCGATCGCGTCCGTATCGATCACGTCGAGACGGATGGCGGTAGCGCGGCCGGGTGCGGTGGCTTCGAAGGCGGCCGCGTCTTCCTGCCGGCGGACGATGCCGGCGATCTTGTGGCCGGCATCAAGTGCGGCGCCTGCGATCGCCTTGCCGAGTCCCGAACTTACGCCGGTGACAAGGAAAAGAAGGGATGTTTTCTGCGAGGTTGCCTGTGATATTTCCTGTGGGATTTCCTGTGACATGGGGGATGCTCCGTTGAAAGACAGGCTACCACATAAGCGAGAAGATTATGCAGGATTAGACCGGCAAAGCCGCATGATGTCTGAAGCTGTACTTCAAAATCGAAAGATCGCAAGTCGCGCCCTGCCATCGCGTGGCGATGGTTCGGGTTTTAGAACCCGCATCGATACAACCTGATCGAGTTGCTGCAAGAAATCTTAACGGAAATCCGCGATGAAGGAATACAACCTGTCATCAAAGGTTTCGGCAATGGAACTGCGACGTTCCCGCGTGATTGCGGCGGCCATCTTCCTGGGCCTCCTCGGTGCGATCGTTCCGATTGCCGCGATGGTCTACATCTCCTGGATGATCGCGGTCGAGAAACAGCAGGACAATCTCGAACGGGTGGCCGAACAGACGATCATGCGCGCCAGCAGGACCTTCGAGGACGCCAAGCTGGCGCTCGATTCGCTCGCCTATCCGCGCCTGCCGCCCTGTTCGCCCCAGCATATCGCCCGCATGCGGGTGATCGCCTTCAATACGCCCTCGGTCGCGGAAGTCGGCTATATCGAGAACGGACGCCTGAAATGCACCTCCTGGGGCGTGGAGGAGGGCGAGGTCAGCAAGGCGCCCGTGGATTACGTGACGCCGGACGGGCTCGAAGTGACGACGCACGTACAGCCTGCCGCCAGCATGGGGAATCCGGTGATGGCGCTGCATTACGGCAGCTACAGCGTCCTCATGGACCCGGCCCGTTTCGTCGACATCCTCGTGGAGGACGACATTTCGCTGGCGCTTGCGAACCAGGACGGTTTGCTGATCAGCAAGCTCAACTCCCCCGATCCGGAGCTCGTCGACGCGCTGATCGGCGAGCCGCGGAAGGGCATGACCTCCGCATCGCTCTACGCCGTCGCGCGCGACAAGGGGCTGATCGCGATCGCCATGGAGCCGCGCTCGAACCTTGCCGCCAAGCTGCGCCAGGAACAGCTCCTGTTGCTGCCGGTCGGCGCGTTCATCGCGGCCTTCATCGTCGGGATCGTCGCCTGGCTGTCGAGAAAGAGACTGTCGCCGCTCGGCGAGCTCTCCATCGCGGTGCGCAAGCGCGAGTTCATCGTCCATTACCAGCCGATCGTCGAGCTGAAGACGGGGTCGTGCATCGGCGCCGAGGCGCTGTTGCGCTGGCAGCGGCCGGACGGTTCGCTGGTCAGGCCCGACCTCTTCATTCCGCTGGCGGAAGAGAGCGGCCTCATCCTGCCGATCACCGATCAGGTGATCGAGGCGATCATCCTCGAACTCGGCGCGCTGCTCAGAATGGATCGCTCGATGCATGTGGCCGTCAATCTCTCCGCCGCCGACGTGACCTCGGGCCGCGCGCTCGACGTTCTCGAAGACAGGCTCGCCGGGACGGAGATCGAGCCCCGGCAGATCTGGCTCGAGGCGACCGAACGCGGCTTCATCGATATCGACGCCGCCCGTTCAACGCTGGCCCGGGCTCGCGAGCGAGGCCATGCGGTGGCGATCGACGATTTCGGCACGGGCTATTCCAGCCTGCAATATCTGCAGGGCCTGCCGATGGACGCGCTGAAGATCGACAAATCCTTCATCGACACGATCGGCCGCAACAGCGCGACGAGTTCGGTGACCTCCCATATCATCGAGATGGCCAAGACGCTCGATCTGCAGATCGTCGCGGAGGGGGTGGAGACCGAAGAACAGGCGGATTACCTGACCGCCCGCGACGTGCACTTCGGCCAGGGCTGGCTGTTCTCCAAACCGCTGCCGGCCCCGGATTTCATCCGCTATTACCGTAATGCAAAAGCCCGCCAGGGGAACGGGCGGGGGAATATCCGGGTCGTGGCTGCCTGAAAGCGGTGGCCTTCAGTCGTCCAGATCGCGATAGGCGGATTGCGCCTGATCGAGCGTCGCCTGCTGGCGCGGTTGCTGGCCGGCGGTCAGGAGGTCCAGAGCGACCGACGGAGAAGGCGGCATGCGTTCCACATCGCCGGGTTCGGCGGCATTTTCGGCGCGGCGGACATTGCGGTCCGCGTCGGCCTTGATGTCGGCGGCATGGTCCTTGGACGAGATGCGCCGGCCGGGCTTCAGGGCCTCGATGGCCATGGCCGCGGTATTCGCCGATATGCTCACCACCAATGTCATGTCGCTTGTCGCCATTCCTCTTCGATAGAAAGACGTAAGCAGAACCCGATTTGTTCCCCTTTAAACAAAAGCGCGGCATTTTATCGATTTGACGATTTTTCCGGCCGTATTACACAGGTGCCCATGATCAACATGCTTCTCGTCGCCATCGGCGGAGCGGCCGGCTCCGTCTTCCGCTATCTCGTCGGGGTCTGGACGCTGCGCCAGTTCGGTCCGAACTTTCCCTGGGGAACGCTCACGGTCAATGTCGCCGGCTCGTTCGCGATCGGCTTCCTGGCGGAACTCATCGCCCGCCGGCTCGACGCATCCCCCGAAATGCGGCTTTTGATCGTCACAGGCTTCCTCGGCGGCTTCACGACATTTTCGGCGTTTTCGCTCGATGTCGTCGCGCTGTTCGAGCGTGGCGCGGGGCTCGTCGCCGCGACCTATATCGTCGCCAGCGTGGCGATCTCGCTCGGCGCCGTCTTTGCCGGGCTGGCGCTCGGGCGGGCAATGCTCTAAAGGGCAGGGCTGATCCAAAGGGAATTACGAAAGACACTTGATGGCAGGCATCGAGCATATCCGCGTCGAGGCGGACGAGGCGGGCATGCGTCTCGACCGCTGGTTCAAGGTCCATTATCCGGGCCTCGGCTTCGGCGCGCTGCAGAAACTGTTGCGTTCGGGCCAGGTGCGCGTCGACGGGGGCCGGGTGAAATCCGACGCCCGCGTGCAGCCGGGCCAGATGGTGCGCATTCCGCCGATGGAGACGGATGCGAAGAAGACCGGTCCGATCGCCGGCAAGGATTTGAAGCATTCCAGCGATTTCAAGCTTCTGTCGCGGATGGTGCTGCACGAGGACGATAAAGTCATCGTGCTCAACAAGCCGGCAGGGCTTGCCGTGCAGGGCGGGTCGGGCGTCGCCCGGCATATCGACCAGATGCTCGACAGCTGGGTGAGCCCGAAGGGCGAAAAGCCGCGGCTCGTCCACCGGCTCGACCGCGATACGTCCGGCGTGCTGGTGATCGCACGCACGCGTGGCGCGGCACAGAAGCTGACCGCCGCATTCCGCGAGCGCGACACCCAGAAGACCTACTGGTCGCTGGTCAAGGGCGTGCCGCGAAAACACGAGGACAAGATCTCCACCTGGCTCGTCAAGGAGCAGACGCCCGACGGCGACCGGATGCGGATCGCCAGGCACGGCGAAGAGGGCGCCGACCATGCGGTTTCCTATTACCGCGTGATCGACACGGCCGCGCAGCGGCTCGCCTGGCTGGAAATGGAGCCCTATACCGGCCGCACCCACCAGCTTCGCGTCCACGCGCTCCATATGGGCCATCCGATCATCGGCGATCCGAAATATTTCATCGACGATCCGAACTGGGATTTTCCGGGCGGCATCCAGAAGCGGCTGCATCTGCATGCCCGGCATATCGACATCCCGCATCCTTCCGGCGGGCGCCTGAGGGTCACCGCGCCTCTGCCGCCGCATATGGTGCAGAGCTGGAACCTTCTGGGGTTCGATCAGACCGACGGCGACAAGGACGGCGAAGAATGAAACTGGTCCTGTTCGATTGCGACGGCACGCTGGTCGACAGCGCCGGCCTCATCCACGAAACCATGCGCCGGACCTTTGCGCAGTTTGCCAAGCCCGAGCCGACGTTCGCCGACACCAAGGCGATCATCGGCCTGACGCTCGACATCGCGATCGCCCGCATGCAGGGCAAGGAGCATGCGGATAGCGAGGACGTCGAGATGATGGCCTATTACAAGTCGCTGTTCGCCGTCGTCCGCAAGGATCTCGATTTCAGGGAACCGCTGTTTCCCGGCATCCGCGAACTGATCGACGAAATCGGCCCGCGCGCCTCTCTGCTGATCGGGGCGGTGACCGGCAAGTCGCGGCGCGGCCTCAATCTCGTCATGGAGACGCACGGTTTCGACAGATATTTCGTCGTCGGGCGCACCGCGGACGACTGCCCCTCCAAGCCGCATCCGGCGATGGTCACGGAATGCTGCGAGGAGACGGGCATGAAGGCCGCCGACACCCTTGTCATCGGCGATGCGATCTACGATATGCAGATGGCGAAGGCGGCCGGCGCCAAGGCGCTCGGCGTATCCTGGGGTTATGCCTCGGTGGACGAATTGAAGAAGGCGGGAGCCGACGCCGTGGTCCACCATCCGAGCGAGATTCTCGCCCATATCGGCTGAGGTTTTTCATGCGTGAGATTTTTCCCGATCCTTCCGAAGCGATGAGCCATGCCGATCCCACACGGCGGGCGCAGATCCAGATGCAGAAGCCGCTGCCGAAACGCTTCTACAGGGAAGTCTCGGTTTCGGAAGGCGAGGGCGGTCACGCCATCCATCTGGACGGACGGCCGGTGAAGACGCCGGCGAAGAACGGGCTTGTCGCTCCGAGCGCCGGGCTTGCCGAACTGCTGCGCGACGAATGGGCCAACCAAATCGACGTCATCGACCCGCGTACAATGCCGGTGACGCGTCTCGTCAACACCGCGATCGACGGCATCGCGGCCGATCCGCAAGCCGTGTTCGAGGACATCCTGCGCTTCTCGGCAAGCGACATGCTCTGCTACCGCGCCGACGGGCCGGAGAACCTCGTCATCCGGCAGAGCGAGCAATGGGACCCGATCATCGACTGGGCCGCGAACGAGCTCGGGGCCCGTTTCATCCTGATCGAGGGCGTCATGCCGCAGGAACAGCCGAAGGAGGCGATCGCCGCCTTTGCCGTGACGCTCAGGAAATACGACACGCCGGTCGAGCTTGCCGTGCTCCATACGGTCACGTCGCTGACCGGCTCGGCGCTGCTGGCGCTCGCCTTCGCGGAAGGCCGCATCACCGCCGACGAGGCCTGGGCGCTTGCCCATCTCGACGAGGACTGGACCAACGAGCACTGGGGGACGGACGCGGAAGCGGAGCATCGCCGTGCCAAGAGGCTCGAGGAGATGCAGGCGGCGGCGGCAGTTTTTCTCGCCTTGCGCGCCCCGGCTTAAGGCTTCCCTAACCGTAACCGACGCAACATCGCGAAGCACCGTTTCCCGGGTTTTTCGATGGTCCGCCGCGTCTTTCGTCTCGCTTTCATAGTGCTTACCGCCTTGCCGCTGACGGCCTTCCGCATGCCGGAGGCCGACGCGGTGCGCGAGAAACTGCTCTATGACGTGCGCGGCGCTTTCGTCACTGCGCGGCCCGACGTGCCGCGGGAGCTGGTGATCGCCACCGACATGCTGGTCGACGAGGCGATCCGGGCGACCGTGCGGACGACCGTGCTGCCGCGGACGATCATCGCCGTGCGCATCGACAGGGCATCGCACATGCCGCTTCTGATCGGCAGCCGGCACGAGGTGACGGTGACGGTCCAGGCAATCTCCGTTTCAAGCGGCGAGCCGATCGCCGAAGGGACGTTCAGGACATCGATCTTCCTGCTAGATGCGGCGGAAGCGGACCGGCAGCTCGCCGAAGGGATCGCCGACCGCATCGCCGGCGAATTCCGGCTCGACGGCCAGCGCCGCCCGGCGATCGCAAGCGCGCTGTTTCCGTGAGGATCAGGCCAGGCGTTCCGCGTGCCATCGGAGGTGGTCGTCCATGAAGGTGGAGATGAAGTAATAGGAATGGTCGTAGCGCTCGTGCATCCGGAGCGTCAGACCAATATCCGTTCCCTTCACCGCCTCCTCGAACAGCCAGGGACGCAGGCCGTTTTCCAGAAATCCGTCCGCCTTGCCCTGGTCGATCAGGAATTCCGGGAAGCGGGCGCCGTCCTCCACCAGCGCGCAGGCGTCGTATCGGCGCCATGCAGCCTTGTCGGCGCCAAGATATTTCTCGAAGGCGGGTGCCGACCAATCGGCGGTCGACGGTTGAACGATGGGGGCGAAGGCCGAGCAGCTTTTGAACCGGTCCGGTTTTTTGAGCGCTATCGTCATGGCGCCGTGGCCGCCCATGGAATGGCCGGAAATACCCTGGCGGCTCATGTCCATGCGGAAATGCTGGCTGACGAAATTCGGCAGCTCTTCCGTGACGTAAGTGTACATCCGGTAGTGTTCGGCCCAGGGCTTTTCGGTGGCGTCGAGATAGAAGCCGGCGCCCTTGCCCATCTGCCAGTTGGTGAGCTCGTCCGGCACGTCATTGCCGCGCGGGCTCGTATCCGGGCAGACGATGATGAGGCCGAGCTCGGCGGCGAGCCTGCGGTATTCGCCCTTTTCCATCACGTTGGCATGGGTGCAGGTCAGCCCGGAGAGATACCAAAGGACCGGGCAGGGCTCATGGATCGCCTTCGGCGGCACGAAGACCGCGAAGGTCATCTCGCATCCGCAGGCCTCCGATTCATGCGCGAAGACGCCCTGCATGCCGCCGAAGGCGGTATTCTGGGACAGGACTTTCATATGGAATCTCCCTGAGGCTCAGACGGCGAGCGAGACCACGGTGTTGACCGCGGCGGCCACAAGCACGGTGTTGAAGAAGAAGGATATGACCCCATGCACCAGATTGATCTTGCGCATCTCGGTGGTGGTGATGGCGGTATCGGATGTCTGGGCGGTCATGCCTATGATGAAGGAGAAATAGAGGAAATCATAGGCGCCGGGCTCGTCCGTTTCGGGAAAATCCAGGCCGCCGCGTTTCGCCTCGTTCTTCCGCCGCTGTTCGTCCGGCCGCCAGTAGAGATGGGCATAGTGCAGGGCGAACATGGTGTGGATGGTCAGCCATCCGAGAACCACCGAGGCGAAGGCCAGGGAGATTTCCGCGGGGCCTGCCGGGCGATCCCGATTGAGCACCCCGAAGAGCGAGACCACGGCGACGGCGACGGCCATCAGCGTCACGGCAAGGATGACGGGCGCCGGCTCGTCCGTGTTCTGGCCCTTCTGCCTCAGCATAGGGCCGTCGAGTTTCGGGATACGCGCGGCCATCATGCCGAGATAGATGAGGAAAAAGACGATCGCGGCGATCCCCGGGGCGAGGATAGGCACGTAAAACAGCAGGAAGGGCAGGCAGACGAGCGATATGACGGCGCCGACGAAGAACGGCCCATGCCGCTGATGCCTCAAACTGTGCCAGGGGTTCGGCATCGAAGGTTTCCGCTTTCCTACGTACCTGATCTGGCGCGGCGGCAGAGCCGGTCCAGCGTTTCGAGGAATTTCGACCGGTCACGGGGCGAAAAGGCGGCATTGTAGCCCTTGCTCTCGCCGGTTTCGCGGAGATGCGCGCCGAGGTCGCGCATGGCACTCGCCATGCCGATATTGGTCTCGTCGAATACCCGGCCCGTGGGGCCGGTCACCAGCGCGCCCCTCGCGACACAGCGGCCGGCAAGCGGCACGTCGGCGGTGACGACGATATCGCCCGGGCCGGCATGCTCGGCGATCCAGTCGTCCGCGGCGTCGAAGGCGCCGGAGACGATAATATTATGCACCATCGGATCGCGCGACGGGCGGAGGCCGGAATTGGCAACGAAGGTCACTTCGAGACCGTGGCGCTCCGCGACCTTCAGGATTTCCGGCTTCACCGGGCAGGCATCGGCATCGACGTAGATTCGGGGCATGGGATCAATCATCAAAATAACGATGATAGTCTCTAGCGGCATGCAGAAGACGGATCAATTCGATATCAGAGCAATCGGGCAAAGGATCGTAGATGATGATGTACTTGCGAAAAGGAAAACATCCGCATACCGGGATAATTCGGGAAGCGCTGAACGCCGGGAAATGGATTCTCGGAGAGTGTTAGATAGCGCTTTTCAAGTTCCAGAACCAAGGCATCCGCATGTCTCTCGCTGCCACGAGCGATAAAATCCCAAACATCGCGAAGGTCTTCAACGAACTGGGGACGGCGGATGATGAGACCCATCGGCGTTACTTCCGGCGACGAAACGCGGCCAGCAGTTCTCCGGCAGGCTCCATCGGCACCGCGTCACCGCTTCGCAGGCCTTTTTCGATCTCCGCTTCAAGGCCGGCGATGAACCTGGATGCCTCTCTTTCGCGTTCCTCCAGCAAGCGAAGGCCGGAGGCGACGACATCATTCGCACCTTCGAAGCGCCCCGAGCGAACCAGGCGATCGACTAGATCCTGCTGTTCCTTCGTCAACGACACGGTGTGTGCGGGCGACATGCTGGCTCCAATGGAGAATAGGCCGAGCGCAAGTTTATCAATTGCGGATCGGCAAGACCAGAGAGGAACGCGACGCTCCTCTCTGCGGAGATATCAATAGATCACAACGCTCCTGATGCTTTCGCCGCCATGCATCAGCTCAAAACCCTTGTTGATGTCTTCGAGCGGCATGGTGTAGGTTATCATCGGATCGATCTCGATCTTGCCCTCCATGTACCAGTCGACGATCTTCGGCACGTCGGTGCGGCCGCGGGCGCCGCCGAAGGCCGTGCCCATCCAGGTGCGTCCGGTGACGAGCTGGAAGGGCCGGGTGGAGATTTCCTGGCCGGCGCCGGCCACCCCGATGACGACAGACTTGCCCCAGCCGCGATGGGACGATTCCAGCGCCTGGCGCATCACTTTCGTGTTGCCGGTGCAGTCGAAGGTGTAATCGGCCCCGCCGATCTGGTCTGCGCCGCGCTTCGTCAGGTTGACGAGATAGGGGACGATATCGCCTTCGACTTCCTTCGGGTTGACGAAATGGGTCATGCCGAAGCGTTCGCCCCAGGCCTTCTTGTCGTTGTTCAAATCGACCCCGATGATCATGTCGGCGCCGGCGAGCCGCAGCCCCTGGATGACGTTGAGGCCGATGCCGCCGAGGCCGAAGACGATCGCCGTCGAGCCCATCTCCACCTTGGCCGTGTTGACGACGGCGCCGATCCCGGTCGTGACGCCGCAGCCGATATAGCAGACCTTGTCGAAGGGCGCGTCGGGATTGATCCTGGCCACTGCGATCTCCGGCAGGACCGTGTAGTTCGCGAAGGTCGAGCAGCCCATGTAATGGTGGATCTTGTCCTTGCCGATGGAGAAGCGCGACGTGCCGTCCGGCATCAGGCCCTGGCCCTGGGTGGAGCGGATCGCGGTGCAGAGGTTCGTCTTGCGCGACAGGCAGGAGGGGCATTCGCGGCATTCCGGCGTGTAGAGCGGAATGACGTGGTCGCCCTTCTTCACCGAGGTGACGCCCGGTCCGACATCGACGACGATGCCGGCGCCTTCGTGGCCGAGGATGGCCGGAAAGAGCCCTTCCGGATCGGCGCCGGACAGGGTGAAGTCGTCGGTGTGGCAGATGCCGGTCGCCTTCACTTCGACCAGCACCTCGCCGGCCTTCGGGCCTTCGAGCTGCACGGTCATCACTTCGAGCGGTTTTCCAGCCTGGACGGCGACGGCGGCACGGACATCCATGATGTTCTCTCCCTGATACTTCCAGATTCAGCGCGACCTTCGCACGGCGAGGTGCTGCGGCTCAAGCCGGAACCGGACGCCGCAAGTCGCAAAAAACACGGGCGGCTTACGGCTCGATGAGGGGCACGTGCGGCGAGGCGCTCTTCGGCAGGAGGCCGGTCAGGCGCGGATCGTCCAGAATTTCCACCATCGCGGCATAAGGCTTGAAGCCGGAACGCTGATAGAACTGCAGCGCCTGAGGCGAATCGAGGTGGCAGGTATGCACCCAGAAGCGGCGGATCGGCCTGGCCCAGGCTTTTTCTATCGCCTTGTTCATCAGGAAACGGCCGGCGCCCTTGCCGATCGCATCGGAAACGAGCCCGAAATACGCGAGTTCGCATTCGCTTTCACCTCGGAAATCGAGCTCCAGCAGGCCGACGGGGCGCCCGCGATCCGTCAGGGCATAGATTTCGACCTTGGGATCATTGAGGATCGCCGCGAGGTTCTCGTCCGCCATGACGAGGCGCGACACCCACATCCATTCCTCGCCGACGGCGCGGAACAGAGCGCGATAGCTTTCGATGTCGGGCGATTGCCAGTGTTGCAGCGTCAGCGACGTATCCGCTGCCGGCGAGGGTTTCGCAGGCGGAGGAGCAAACATCTCAAGGCAGGTCACGACGGTGGCGAGCTTGCCGGGCGGCACGGCGGAATAGCCCGGGGGGAGGAGGGGGTTATCGGTTTTCATGCGGCCTTTGAACCGGTTCTCGCCGGGATGTCAACGGCATAGGCGCAATCGGGTTCGAGGGAAGCCGTTCCGGCCTTCCTTCCGCCGTCAGGCGGCAAGACCTTCATCCAAAGAAAGCCGTCCATCGGAAAGGAGCCAACGCTCCGAGCGCAGCGCTTCCTGTGGCCGGTCGAGAGTGACGATTGCCCCCATCATCTCCCGCCAGGCCGGATGGTGGGCGGAGGGAGCGGCAAGGGCATCGATTTCGCGCAACACCCGTGCCTCGAGCGGCGAGAGCATCAGCCGGCCCCGTTCCAGGGCGCCGCGCAGAACGCGCCAGATATAGGCAAGATCGTAAGCGGCGATGCCTTCGGCCGCCGGTCGGCTTGCGTGATAGGTTCCGCGCGCATCCGGTTCGAGAGCCAGGCGGATCTGATCGAGCGCGAAAGCGGAGAGGCTTTCCGGCACTTCGGACGCGATTTCCATGGCATGCAGCAGAAGTTCGAGTTCGGCGGCCGAGCGGACGGCGCCGTCGGCGGCGATCGTGCGCATCAGCCAGCCGGCTTTCGCCTCGTCGATCAGGCCCGCGGGTTCCGTACCGTGGACGAGATAGGCCGTCAGGCTCTCGACGAAATAGGTCGTCCATTCGGGGTTGTGCTCGGGACAGGACTCGTGGATCGCAAACAGGGCCAGCACGTCTTCAGAGGAGCGGATGCCGTCCGCGAACGCATATCTGCGCAACATGAAAATATCGTCGGCCACGATCCGACCCTTCCCGGCGATGACACATGCCGGAAAAGAAAAGCGGAATCCGCTCATCTTCCATCTCCGTTTCATCATGAAACTCTGATGTGGGTCCTACCGGAGAGAAGTTGAGGGTCCGGAAAGGAGCGGAGTTAACCCGCCTCCAACGAAACCGTTAAACCGGTTCGGCCTGTTGCGATTTGAGACGCTCGCGCCAGATGATGAAGAGGCCGGAGGCGACGATGATGACGATCCCGAGCCATTTCGAAGCCGTCGGGAAATCGCCGAAGAGGGCATATCCCAATACCGTAGCGGAGATGATCTCGAAATACTGGAAGGGCGCGAGCAGCGAGAGCGGCGCCAGGCGGAAGGCGCGGACGACAAGCAGATGCATGTAGCCGGAGATCGAACCGAGCAGGATCAGCAGGAAGAGCCCGAGAAAGGAGGCCGGAAGCGAGGGCGTGAAATCCGTCCCGTCCATGCCGCTTCCGATGCCGAGCGCCGCCGCCATGAAGAGCGTGCCGCCGACGCCTGCCATGGTCTGCATGACGAGCGGCGAATCGGCCTCGCCGATCGCACGGTTCAAGAAGAGATAGAGGGTGTAAAGGAAGGCGCAGACGACCGGCAGCAGCGCGGTCCAGCCGAAGATCGCGTAACTCGGCTGGATGACGATCATGGCGCCGCCGAAACCGACGACGATCGCCAGCCAGCGCCGCCAGCCGACCTTCTCGCCGAGAAAGATGGCCGACATCATGGTCAGCATGAAGGGTTCGACGAAATAGATCGCGAAGACGTCTGCGAGCGGCATATATTTGACGGCGGCGAAGAACATGAGGCTGGCGGCCGCATGCAGCACGCCGCGGAAGAGGTTCATCCACGGGCGTTTCGCCCTGAAGACGGCCGCACCCGTGAAAAACACCAAGGGCAGGATGCAGACGAGCTGGAAGAAGAAGCGGTAGAAGGTCACCTGGCCGGGAGACATGGCTTCGAAGGTCGCCATGTATTTGGCGATCGCGTCCATCACCGGCAGGACGATCATGCAGGTGGCCATGATAGCCATGCCCTTGAGCGGATTTTCAGATGTGGAAGAGGGCATGCCCGGCGCTTTCGAGGAACGGCGTTTTCAACCACAGGCATCGATGTTCTTCAAGCGGGATATCCGGGCAGGCATCATCGAGCTCCGGACAACAAAAAACCCGCCGAAGCGGGTTTCTTTGGTGCGGTCGAGAAGACTCGAACTTCCACGGGTTGCCCCACAGCGACCTCAACGCTGCGCGTCTACCAATTCCGCCACGACCGCATCGTGGTAGGTGCCGACTTGCGCCGGCGGGGCAGCATGTAGCAAAACGATTTCCCGGGCACAAGTGTGCCGTGACAGATTTTTGAAGGATAAAAATCCGAAAGCGAAATACCTATATGGAAGCGACCGGAAAGCCCGCCTCTTGCCGCCTTCCATCGTTTTTGCCAGAAGAATTCCCATGCTGACACGCACCGACCTCAATCTTGCCATGCTGCCGAAGCCCGGCTCTCCGCCGGTGCGCTGGCGGATTTCCGACGGGCTCGTGCCTTACGAGGAGGCGGTCGCCGAGATGGAACGGGAGGTCGCCGCGATCGCCGACGGCCATGCCGACGAACTGGTCTGGCTGCTCGAACACCCGCCGCTCTATACGGCCGGCACGAGCGCCGACGCCGCCGACCTTATCGAGCCCGACCGATTCCCGGTGTTTTCCACAGGCCGCGGCGGCGAATATACCTATCACGGTCCCGGACAGCGGGTCGCCTACGTGATGCTGGACCTCAAACGCCGGCGCCAGGACGTGCGCGCCTATGTGGCCGCGCTGGAGGAACTCGTCATCCGCACGCTCGACATGATGAACGTGCGCGGCGAACGGCGCGAGGATCGCGTCGGCGTCTGGGTGCACCGGCCGGAAAAGCCGCTTCTGCCGGACGGTTCCATGGCGGAGGACAAGGTCGCGGCACTCGGCATAAGGCTGCGCCGCTGGGTCAGCTTTCACGGCCTGTCGCTGAATGTCGATCCCGATCTTTCGCATTTTTCAGGCATCGTGCCCTGCGGAATCAGCGCCTATGGGGTGACGAGCCTCGTCGATCTCGGCCTGCCGGTGATGATGGCCGATGTGGACATCAGGCTGCGCGAGGCTTTCGAGGATATTTTCGGACCGACCGTTTCGGAGCGATAAGGGCAAGACAATGGTGGACGTGAAGATCAAGACCCGTCCGATCGGCGCGACGGCGGTGGTCGGGCGCCTCGGTCACCCGCAGGTGACAAGCGAGACGAACGGCCAGGTGGAGGTGGTGACGGGCGCCTCGGAGCCGGGTTTCAATCCGCTCGACCTGATGTTCTCATCGCTCGCCGCATGCCTCGTGCTCAGCGGGCGGATCGCGGCGAGCAAGCTCGGCATTCTCGACAGGCTTGCAGAGGTGAGGGCGCATGTCACGGGCGAGAAGGCTGAGGGCGGGCCATCCCGGATCACGCGCTTCATCGTGAAGCTGACGGTCGAAGGCGATCTCAGTCCTTTGGAAAAGGCCGAAATCGCCCATATGGCGGAAGACATCTGCACCGTCAGCAACACGCTGAAGAACGCCCCCGAGCTTTCCGTCGAAATCGGTTAGTCCTCGTCGGGAATGCGGCTGTCGACGCCCGAGAGCCTGAGGTGGTTGATCACCAGACGCACACCGGGAATGTCCTGGACCTGCCGGACGATCTTGCGGGAGGCGGAGGCATCGTCCACCACGCCCTCGATCGTCACCTTGCCGTCGTCGACATGCACGTCGATCGCGTCCATCGGGACGACGTCCAGGTTCTCGATCGCATCGGTGACGCGCTCTTCCAGATCGTCGGAATCCTCAAGCCCGTCCGTACCGGGAAAGGCGCTGTCGACCACGCGCTCTTCCAATCCATCGAAATCCGCTTCATCCACGTGATAGCCGCGGTTGCGCTCGCTGTCGAAATTGGCCGCGGGCTCGCCATAAGCGGCGTTGTCGACCGGCCGGGCACCGGCGCCGGAGGCATCGTCATAAGGCCAGCCCTCATCGATATTTCGGTCGTCGTAATCGCGAAAATCCTCCTCGCGGGAAATGTCGTCAACCTTTCGCTTGGCAGGCATGGTCACCTCCTCATTTCAGCCGGTTCCCGGCGCACCACTGATGCGCCGGGCAATGTTTTCCTCAATGGCTCGCGGATGGGCCATCCTTCCTGCCCGTGAGGGTCAGATGACTTTCGACATCATGGACGCCATCCACGGTCTCCGCGCTCAAAACCGCCTTGCGGGCTGAGAACACGGTATCGACAGAACCTTCGAGGATGACCTTGGTTCCCTCGGCATGCGGTTCGATGTGGGAAGCGTCGACGTCCGGCAGGCCTGCCAGGCGTTCGGATACTTTTCGCTCCAGTTCGGCTGCGGTCTTGTCTGCGGTTGCATTCATGGTCGTAGCTCCTCCTTGAGACGACCGATGAACGGTTGAAACCGATTTTGGTTCAGCACCGAGTGTCTATTTTCCCCTTTCCCATCTGCGGACCAGCCGGTCTCGTTTCAGCCGCGAAAGCCGTTTCAGCCAGAAGACGCCGTCGAGCTGGTCGATCTCGTGCTGCATGCAGATGGCATAGAAACCTTCCGCATCCTCCTCATGAAAGGCGCCCTCGATATCCTGATAGCGGAAGCGGATTTTTCGCGGCCGCTCGACCTCCTCGGTTGCACCCGGCATGGAGACGCTGCCCTCCGTGTGGCGCATGGTTTCCTCCGAAAAGGAAAGGATTTCCGGGTTCACGTAGAAACGCGGCCCCGCCTCCTTCGAGAGTTCCAGCACCACGAGGCGCACGAAGACGCCGATATGAGCGGCGGTGATCCCGACGCCGGGTGCTGCCCGCATCGTATCGAGAAGATCGTGCGCGAGGGTGCCGAGGGCCGTGTCGAAAACCTTGACTGATCCGCAGGGTCTGGAAAGACCCGGATCGGGATATTTCAGGATGGTGCGGACGGTCATTTTCGAACCTCCTCCGGTCTTCTGCAGGGTGGATTTTCCAGGCCATTTCAGCGTGCGGGCTGGACCCGCAACGCCAATTGTTCTAGCAGGAAAACCGGCGTCACGGGCAATAGGGCCGGATTGAGCTATCCGGTTGTTGACAATATGCTTTTTGCCGCCATCTTCCTTTTGTCGGATGCAAGCAGCGAGGGCGGCAGATGAGCGATATCGGCGAAGACGACCGCCTGCGCACAAAAACCGACGAAGCCGGCGACGACATCTATTCCGATGACGGGTCGATCCGCGCCGATTTCCTGGCGATGGTGGGCGCGGCGATCGCCGACCGCGACGTTCTCTTTCTGCGCCAGCATGTCGCCCGGCTGCACGAATCCGAACTGGGCGACCTTCTCGAAGCGATCCTGCCCGACCAGCGCCTGGCGCTCGTCAAGCTGCTCGGCGACGATTTCGACCTGACCGCGCTTACCGAAGTCGACGAAGCGATCCGCATGGAAATCGTCGACCAGATGCCGAACGAGCAGATCGCCGCGGCGATCGGCGATCTCGATTCGGACGACGCCGTCTATATTCTCGAAGACCTCGACCAGGAGGACCGGGAGGAAATCCTGGCGCAGCTGCCGTTCACCGAACGGGTCAGGCTCAGGCGGGCGCTCGACTATCCGGAGCAGTCGGCCGGGCGCCGTATGCAGACGGAATTCGTCGCCGTGCCGCCGTTCTGGACCGTCGGCCAGACGATCGACTACATGCGCGACGAGGAGGACCTGCCGGAGAGTTTTACGCAAATCTTCGTCATCGATCCGACCTTCAAGCTGCTCGGCGTCGTCGATCTCGACAGGATCCTGCGCACAAAAAGGCAGGTGAAGATCGAGACGATCATGCGGGAAACGAACTATCCGATCCCCGCCGACATGGACCAGGAGGAGGCCGCCCAGCTTTTCGAGCAATACGACCTCCTGTCCGCCGCCGTGGTGGACGAGAACGGGCGGCTCGTCGGCGTGCTGACGATCGACGACGTGGTCGACGTCATTCAGGAAGAGGCGGAAGAGGACATCATGCGGCTCTCGGGCGTCGGCGATGAAGAATTATCCGACTCGGTTACCGAAACCTCGCGTTCGCGCGTGCCCTGGCTGCTGATCAATCTCTTCACCGCCTTCATCTCCGCCTCGGTGATCTCGCTCTTCGAGGCGACGATCGAAGAGGTGGTGGCGCTTGCGATCCTCATGCCGATCGTCGCCGGCATGGGCGGCAATGCCGGCTCGCAGACGATGACGGTGACCGTGCGGGCGCTTGCCACCCGCAATCTCGACATCCACAATGCCTGGCGGGTCGCGCGCCGCGAGGCGGGCGTCGGCCTCATCAACGGCGTGGTGATCGGCTGCCTTGTCGGAATGGTAGCCGGCCTCTGGTTTCACGACGTCCATATCGGCGGACTGATCGCCACCGCCATGCTGATCAACATGTTCGCGGCGGCGATGGCGGGCATCACGATCCCGCTGCTGCTCGACCGGGCCGGCGCCGATCCGGCCGTGTCCTCCGCCGTCTTCGTCACGGCGATCACCGATACGACCGGTTTCTTCTCGTTTCTGGGGCTGGCGACGCTCTGGCTCCTGAACTGACCGCTCAAATTGACTATTACGTAAAAGTCAATTATTTTGGCCGGCAGACAGCAGGACATGGTCGTGAACAAATATTATAGCATCACGGAGCTGACGCGGGAATTCGGGGTTTCTACCCGCACGCTTCGCTTCTACGAGGACGAGGGGCTCATCCATCCGGAGCGCCGGGGCCGCACGCGGCTTTTCCGGGCGGCGGACAGGAGGCTCATCCAGGAAATCCTGCGCGGCCGCAGGATCGGATTCACGATCGCCGAGATCCGCGAGATCATCCAGGTCTACAAGGAACCGCCGGGCGAGATGGGCCAGCTCAAGCTCCTGATGAAGCGCATCGACGAGAAGCGCGACGACCTGCGCCAGAAGCGCAAGGATATCGATGATACGCTGGCCGAGCTCGACAATGTCGAGGAAGCCTGCCTGACGCGGCTCGCCGAAATCGGCGTCGGGACCTGACCGTCAATTTCCATCGGACAGTTGCGCGCCGATCGAGCATTCCTCGGCGATCGCCTGCACGCGGTCGTCCTGCGGCGCGATCGTGCCGGTTTGCAGGGGAATGATCAGCGACTGGGCGATCAGTCTGTCGGCAGTGCAGCTGCAGAAGCGCCTGCACAGACCCGGATCGTTCGTCTGCCCGTTGCAGCCTGCCTCGCAGCTCAAGGTGTAGCTCGCGCGCGGGTCCGGCGGCGGGGCGGGGTAGACAAGCGAGAAGAGATAGACGAGCGCGATCAGCACCGGCTGGTGAACGAGATAGATGATCAGGCTGTGACGGCCGGCCTTGGAGAGAAGGTTCGGTTTCGTCTGGAGGGCGGCAAGCCGCGGCAGCCAGTTTTGCGCGATCGCGAGCCTGGCGACCGCGATGCCGGCCAGCAGGGCGGCAATCCAGGGAAAGAGCGGCACGTAGTCGTTGGAGCGCGGCGGGATTTCGGCAAAGCCGAGCCAGCTCAGGAAACGGGTGTTGAAAACCGCCGAATCCAGCGCTCCCGGCACGAGGACATAATCAAGGACCATCGCGGCGGCGATCAGGACAACGACCGCGCCGGTCGCGAGGATGGGCAGGCGCAGGAAGGCAAGACCGACCAGGCTCGACAGCGCGATATTGTGCAGGATGCCGAAATAGATCCACTCGTTGCGGAAGCCGATGAAGGTCGTGATGCTGATCGCCGCGGCCGCGCCGGCGACGATGGCGAAGCGCTTCCAGAAGGAATGCCAGCGGATTTTCGGGACATGCGCCAGCACCAGGCTGACACCCGCCAGAAACAGGAAGGAGCTCGCGATCGACCGGGCATAGACGCGGAAGAAGCCCTGCGTTGCCGTGCCGGGATCGAGATAGCCGAAGAATTCCAGGTCCCAGGTGAAGTGATAGGTCGCCATGGCGATGAGCGCCACACCACGCAGGGTATCGATGAGGGCGATGCGAGGCGTCCGCAAAGCGGGATTTTGATTTTCGGCTACAGTCACAATTGGTCTTTCTGGCAATCTTTCCGGGGTCTTTCTGAATTACGGGGCATCGTGATCCATGAGCGCCAACCGCGCCTCGGAAAAATACTGTCGGCGGGCGAGCACGAAGATCACGAACAGGGTCATCGCCATGAACATATAGGGCCCGGCGAACCAGCCGAGATAGCCGACGGACAGAAAGAGCGCCCTGAGGCCCGCGTTGAAGTGCTTGGCCGCGATGGTGTTCATCCGCACGACCTGATCGGCGGCCCGTTCGGCGGCGGCGCGGTCGAGATTCGTGTCGTGCATCATCGGCAGGGCGCCGAAGAGGATGGTGCAGTAGTTGAAGAGCCGGTAGGACCAGCCGAACTTGAAGAAAGCGTAGCCGAAGAGGAAAGTGAGGCCGGCCACCTTGATCTCGAAAGCCGTGCGGCCGCCATAGGCGACCATGGGCAGGTTGCTGAACACGGCCTCGACCTTGTCCGTCGCGCCGAGAAGGGCGAAACAGCCGCCGATCGCGAAGATCGATGTCGAGGCGAAGAAAGCGGTGCCGTTCTGCAAGCCGGCCAGAATCTGAGTATCAATCATCTTCAGGTCGCGGCGAAGCGAATTGTAGATCCACAGCCTACGGCGTTCCGCCATCGCCCGGTTCAAGCTGGCGCGGGGAAAGAAGCGTGCGCCCGAGCCTGCGGTCACCCAGGAGTAGGCGGCCCAGAGCAGGGCGAAGAGGGCAAGCGCTATGTAATCGGCGATCGTCATGGCTTCACCGGGACTCAAGGGGCGACGTCCGTTTCGTCATGCTTTGTTTCGGCTGCCGCGGCAAGTCCTCCGGGCTCGGCAGGAACCCCGGGCACAGGCTGAACGTTAACAAATATGGCCGGCTTGCGATCCAGGCCACGGTTCCGCCGTTTTTGCATTGCGAAGAGCGCGGAATTTTAATAGACCGTTAGCCATGACAGTCCGGAATGGACGTTTTTCATGCGACAAGAACCCGGAGACAACATGGAAAGCACTGCCCAGAAATCCTGCTGGAGCGTCACCTTCAAGGCGCTGGCGGGATTTGCCGGCGCCATGGCGTTAGCCTATCTCTTTGGCGCCATCTGATTTTAGCGGTCGAATTCCTGAAATTCATCCTTGCGGCGTGGTATTCGTACCGCGCCGTTTCTATTTTAAGGTCATGTCGCGGCCATCAAACCGGATGTCGGGCAACCGCCTGAACCCGTGGGCCGCATGACATAGCCTTGGCCATCGTCATATTGTTCTTGCGGATTCCCATGTTCCTGTCCGTCCTCGACGTTTTCAAGATCGGTATCGGCCCTTCCAGCTCGCACACGATGGGACCGATGTCGGCCGCCAACCGGTTCCTGGCGCTGATCCTCTCCGCCGAATGGCCGCGGCCGACGGGCGCGCATGTCGCGGCGCTGAAGGTGAGCCTGCACGGCTCGCTCGCCTTTACCGGGATCGGCCATGGGACGGGCAGGGCGGTGATCCTTGGCCTGATGGGAGAAGAGCCGGCAAGCGTCGATCCCGACAGGATGGACGCGATCATCGATGAGGTGGAGCGGACCGGCCGCGTCACGCCGCCCGGCCATCCCGCTTATGAGTTCCAGCCGAAGACCGACCTCATCTTCGACAAGAAGCAGCCGCTGCCGGGCCATGCCAACGGCATGAGCTTTTCCGCCTTCGACCGGGACGGACGACTGCTCTTGAAGCGCATCTATTATTCGATCGGGGGCGGCTTCGTGGTGACGGACACCGAACTCGAAGCCATGCGCACCTCGAAGAAATCGTCGGGCGACGCCCGCGTGCCCTATCCGTTCTCGACCGCCAAGCAGATGCTCGACATGTCGCGCGGCTCGGGCCTGACGATCGCGCAGATGAAGCGTGCGAACGAAGAGACCAGAATGAGCGCGGCCGAACTGGATGCGGGTCTCGACCGCATCTGGGAAGCGATGAAGAGCTGCATCGACCGCGGCCTGAAGGTCGACGGCATCATGCCCGGCGGGCTGAAGGTGAAGCGCCGGGCAAAGGCGATTCACGACAAGCTCAACGAGGAATGGCGCAGCAACCGGCTGAACCCGCTGCTCGCCAACGACTGGCTCTCCGTCTATGCCATGGCCGTCAACGAGGAGAATGCCGGCGGCGGACGCGTGGTCACGGCGCCGACCAACGGGGCGGCCGGCGTCATCCCGGCGACGGTCCGCTACTACCTGCATTTCCACGAGGATGCGACCGAGGAAGACATCCGCAACTTCCTGCTGACGGCGGCGGCGGTCGGCGGCATCATCAAGCACAATGCCTCGATCTCCGGCGCCGAGGTCGGCTGTCAGGGCGAGGTAGGCTCGGCTGCCGCCATGGCCGCGGCGGGGCTTGCGGCCGTCATGGGCGGTTCGCCGGAGCAGATCGAGAATGCCGCCGAGATCGCGCTCGAACATCATCTCGGCATGACCTGCGACCCGATCGCAGGCCTCGTGCAGGTGCCCTGCATCGAGCGGAACGCGCTCGGCGCGGTCAAGGCCGTCACCGCCGCCTCGCTCGCCATCAAGGGCGACGGCACGCATTTCGTACCGCTCGACGCCTGCATCGAGACCATGCGCCAGACCGGCAACGACATGAGCGAGAAGTATAAGGAGACCTCGACCGGGGGCCTCGCCGTCAACGTCGTCGAATGCTGACCTTAGTCCGCCGCTGTGGAGAGATGGGGCACAAGGACTTGACGCGCGGCCCCATTGGGTCTTGAACCGGAAGATGGCTCTACATCTGATCAAACTCTGCGTCGGCGCGGATTCGATCCAGGACCTCAGGGACTGGGTGGCCGAGCGCTCGCTCAACGCGATGGCCGCCGGTCTCGAACCGCACAGCACGCATACCACGCGCATGGTGCCGAAGCGCGTCGACGAACTTCTGGAAAACGGTTCCCTCTACTGGGTGATCAAAGGGCAGGTGCTGGCGCGCCAGAAGCTTCTGAACATCGAGACTTTCACGGGCGGCGACGGGATTCAGCGCTGCCATCTGATCCTCGGACCGGAAGTCGTCGAGACCGCGCCGCAGCCGAAACGGCCGTTTCAGGGATGGCGCTACCTGAAGGACGAGGAGACGCCGCGCGACCTCGGCAAGCTCGGCGAGGGCGTTGCGGCGCTGCCGGAAGAGCTTCGACGCGAACTCGCCGAACTCGGGCTCTTATAGTCAGCGCAGCTTGAGGCGGATCGGCGCGCGGCCGGAACGGATGCCGATATGCAGGTGGATATGCGCCTCCGGCTGGGAATGGCGCCAGGCACGCGCGCCGTGGCTGAGCAGCATGGCGACCAGATCGCGCGTCTTTTCCTTGGAACGGCTGAGCCCCAGACCGGCGAGCCGCATGGCCGCCTCGTGAAGCGGATTGAGGGCAACGCCCCTGGCCCTGCTTTTCGGCATGGTCCTTAAGGCGAATTCCACACTGTTTTCGTTCATTGCCATCGGAAACCCCGTCTACGCGTTACTTTCGAGATTCCACTGCGCCGGCGAGCCGGCGCAGAAATTTTCCTGTCGAGCGTTCCCGCCGCTCACTGGAGCGAGGCCCAGCAGCTGATGCCCTTCTTCTTGAGAATGTTGCAGGCATCCACCGCCTTCTTCTGGTCGTCGAAGCCGCCGAAACGGGCGCGGTAAATCTGTTCGCCATTGTTGTTGAAGGCGACGGTGAAGGGTTTGGCGGAACGCAATACCTTGCCGCCCTTATCCTGCGCATTCTGCAGGAGATCCTGAGCCATTTTCGGGTTGGGCGAGACGCCGATCTGGATCACCCAGCCGCTCGGCATCGTCGAGGCGGCGGCAGCCGGGCGTTCCGTGCTGACCGACGCCCTGGTCGAGGCCGTGGTGACGTCATCGACCGTCGACCTGCCGGTGCGGTGAGCAACGACATTTTCCGTGCGTTCCGGAATGTATTCGGGCGCAGGGGTCGGCACAGCCGCGACACCGGCCATCGCCGTGCTCATGGCCTGGGTGATGACCTTCTTCTGAGCCGGCTCGGCGGCATAGGCAGAAGCGACTGCCGGGGCGGTCGCAGCGGCCGGCTGTTCGCCATAGCGCGCGCCCGGCATGGGGCCGCTGTTCGGCAGGTCGAGGGCCGCCATCTGGCGCGCATCGGACTGCGCTGCCGAGACAGCCGGAGCGGACCTGACCGGCGCTGCGGGAACGGGCGCTGCAGTAGCAGGAGCCTGGGCGATCAGATTGCTGTTGCCGCCGCGCGAAGCCTTCGGCAGGTAGTCGGCGACGAGTTTGCGCATCGTAGCGTCGCGGGCGGCGCTGGAGCGTCCGCCGAGCACGATCGCGACGATCGAACGGCCATCGAGCTCGGCAGAGGTCGCGAGGTTGCTGCCGGCGGCGCGGGTATAGCCGGTCTTGATGCCGTCGACGCCCTTCACATTGCCGACCAGGCGATTGTGATTGCCGATCACCTGCTTGCCGAAATTGAAGCTGCGGATGGCGAAATAGCCATAATACTGCGGAAAGTGCTGACGCAGCGCCATGCCGAGCCGGGCCTGGTCGCGGGCCGTGGTCATCTGAGCGGTGTTGGGCAGGCCGTGCGCGTTGCGGTAGGTGGTCCGCGTCATGCCGAGCGCCCGGGCCTTGCGGGTCATCATCTGAGCGAAACGATCCTCCGAGCCGCCGAGGAACTCGCCGAGCGCGGTGGCGATATCGTTGGCGGAACGGGTGACGAGCGCGCGAATCGCCTGATCGACCGTCACGGAGCCGCCGGCGCGGACGCCGAGCTTCGAAGGCGGCTCGGCAGCGGCGTTGCCGGATACCGGCACCTTCGTGTCGAGACCGATACGGCCCGCCTCAAGCGCCTCGAAGGTGAGATAGAGCGTCATCATCTTGGTAAGCGACGCAGGATAACGCAGGCCGTCCGCATCCTCGCCATAGAGGACCTTGCCCGTCTTGGCATCGACCACGATGCCGGCGTATTTCGGGGCAGCCTCAGCAGGCGCCGAGAAGATGGAAACCGCCAGAACCAGGGTGAAGAGATAACCGAGAAAACGTCCCGGAACCGTTGCGCCATCCTTGGAAAAGGAGGCGGAGAACATTGTTTTCGACACTGCCGCACTCATCGCTTGCATCACATTTACCACGCCCGGACGCGCCCCCGTCACGGCCGCAGTCCCAAAACTAGGGGAATAGCGTTACCAAGAGGTTTATGATGAACAGCAGCTTGCTTGGATATGCTGCATTTTAAGCATCAGCTTAGACATCAACCCGACCCGTCCGTGGCGGCTATTTCGCCAGCCGGGTTTCGACAAAAAGCCGAACTGCGGCATCAATATGTTGCCAATCCTTCAAAAGCGCGCTGGAAAAGCGGTAGAGCACGGTAAGGTCCTGGCCGATGTGAATATCGCGCTGGCAATCGCCGCTGGTCGGATTCTCGCCGGAACCGGGAAGAAGGCAGCGCACGACGTAGTCCGGAGCGCCGGGGCGCCGGGCGCTCAACACGATCTCGTTACCGTAACCGGAATCGGAGCGCAGCCTATGGAGCGTCAGCCCGAAATTCACCGGTTGCGGCTCGCCGTCGAAGAGTTTGGAATAGATGGGGTCCAGACGGCCGGACATGTCCCGCGACATCGTGCTTTGCGAAAGTTGCAGGAAAATCAACGCGGAGGATTGCGCGATATCGTCGAACCTTGGGCGCAGATCGGCACTGTAGCCCTTGAGCTCCGGCCAGGTGAGATAAAGATCGACGCGTTCGGCGACGCCGCTTCGGCGCTGGTCGCGGAAGCGGATCGTATTGGCCGGGAGGCTGAGCTCGTCCTGGCCGATCCGGATCAGCAATTCCTCGGTGCCCTCCGTATGCCCCGCGAGCGCGATGCGCTGCCCAAACCAGTGGCCGCCGATGCCGATCGCGACGGTGAGCGCGACGAGCACGGCGACGATCGCCGTCAGCCGGTAGAGGAACCGGCTGGAGATCAGCGGCGCCTCATCGGCTACCGACGGGACGGGGGCTGGACCTGCCATGACGAGCGCTCCATGTTCTTACTCTCGGGAGTTCGCCGTGCACCGAAAAGGAACAGGAACGGGATACGGAACGCGGGCGGGCGATAAGCGGCAATTTGGCGGGTTATCGTTAACGCTCCGTAAACAAGGCTGACCCGACGGCCGGCTGCGCAGGAGGATGAGGTGCAGCTTTTCGATGGAATCAACGTGGTATCGATTTCCGTCACCGATCTCGAGCGGGCGCGGCTCTTCTACCGCGATACGCTCGGCCTCGGCGAACCGCTCTACGATCTGCCGGACGCCGGCTGGATCGAGTTCTCCACGGGCGGCGGCGGCAATCTCGCATTGACGCTGGCAGGCCTGGGTTGGGAGCCGTCGACGGGAACGACGGTGGTCCTCAACGTCAAGGATTGCCATGCGGCGGTCGATGAGCTTCGATGCCGGGGCGTGGCATGCGGGGAACCGGTCGTCTTCGACGGCCACGTGGTATTCGCAAGCTTCCATGACCCCTTCGGCAACCGCCTGCAGATGTGCAGCCCGGCATCCTAGGAACGGGACCGATCGCGGGCAACCGGTTCCGCTCCTTTGGGAGTTATTGGCCGACGGAGCCGACGGCGGTCGCGCGACCGTCCTGAAGCTTGACCCAGCGGGCCGGATTGTCGCTCGCCTGGCGCTTCAGATAGGTATATTCCGTATCCGCCCAGAGCATGACCTTGTTGCGCATGTTGTCGAGCACGAAATCGCCGCGGTCGGTGCGCACGGTCAGCACCGCATGGCCTTCGCCGTTCGGCTGCAGCACGACGGTGATGAGCAGATCCGACGGATCAAAGCCCTTCTTGATCAGCATCTTGCGCTTCAGAAGAACGAAGTCTTCGCAATCGCCGACGGTGCGGGGATAGGCCCAGCGCTCCTCGACACCGTAAATTTCCTGATCGGTCATGGGGGTAATCGAGGAATTGACGGTGTAGTTGACGTCCAGCAGCGTCCGCCACTTGTCTTCCGTCAGCGTCATCGGACCCGCATCCTTATAGGTCGCGGCGCATTCGCTCACATAGGTCTTGCAGAACTCGTAATGGCCGAGCGGCGGATTGGCCTGGCCGATGACGCGCATGGCGCCGGGCGGCATGGCGAAGGCGTGTCCGGCGGAAAAGATCGCCATGACGGCGGTGACGGCGGCGAGGCCCAGTCCCTTGAGGCAGTTCATTTTCTTGTCTCCCCGTTATGGGAAGAACTGTGCCATGGAGGGCTTGAGCGACCGCAAAATCTCGCAGTAAAATCAATATCTTATTTGAATTCAATTTGCCTAAAAAGCAGCTAGAATACGCTTTGAATTTTCGTCAAAATCGAGCCTAATTCGAGCCTAATTTTCATAAAATGCAGACTATTCCCGGCAGGCGGGAGTGGAGAATTTCTTCTATCTCTTTGGAAATAAAATGCTTTCAGAGGCGGACCAAACCGGCCCGGAGGACCGGCAAATGCTCTGTCATGGCTGTATCCGGCAACGGTCATTCCGGAAAAGCGAGCCTCAGCACGCCTGCGAAAGGGCCCAAGACGCCGGGTTCGGGGCGATTTTGCTCTCAGAAAAAAGTGCCGAAAGGGGACAAATTTTTTCGAAAAAAGTTCGTTTTGATACAGGACGGGGGACCGTCCGGCATTGAAACGGCAGCAAACAGGAGGCCTTAAGAAGGCGAAAAGCACCGAGCAGGGAAGAGCGATCTTAAAGGAATTCCGTCAGCGCTTCGCGCGACTGAACCGAGTTGAACTCGATCGCGACGCCTTCCATGAAGTGTCGCACGACGCGGCCGCGCATGTTGCCCAGACGGACGGAGGTGCCGATCGCCGGACGGATGTCGATATCGATCGCGGCGCCGGAAAGCGAAAGGTCCATGATGCGGCAGGCATAACGCCGGCCGTCGTCGAGAGCGATCTCGCAGCGGGTGTTGCGCGGCGTCAGACGGTCGTGACGGCGGTCCTCGGGCAGGCCGAGTTCATGCTTGTTGGCGATCCAGGTGAGCTGGGCCGCGAGCTTTTCGCGCTTGCGCTCGGTCGCGGCGATCGCCATTGCAAAGCCGTTGTTCGACAGGCCGGTCGCGGCGCCTTCCAGCCGCCCGATGTGGTCGAGATAGGCGATCACCCTTTCACCGACGACAGGGCGTCCGGCGCAGGCGAACGTGACATCGCCCGGAGACATGTCCAGCACCGTGCAGGGAAATTCCTCATGGCTTGCCAGCATCAGCCGGCCGGCAATATTGACCGAGACCCTCTGAAATGTGCGCTGGGCGGAAATGGTCTGCATCGACGGAGGCTGAGCCGGCTGAAATGAATACATCGAGAGAGCTTTTTCTCTTTAGAAATCCGGCTGAAGAGATAATGCATCGCAGTTAACAAACATTTCTCGCAACGCCACGGAAGCAGCCTCCCGGGAGGCCTTTTCAGGATGCCTTGCTCTGAGGGAGGAAACGGGCCGGCAGGAGACGCCGCAGCATCTCGGCAACGCCGGGGCGGTCACTCACGAAAGACGCTCCGTGCCCGTCGAGGAAGGTCCAGTTCTCCAGGGAAAGCCCCGAGACGGGAAGCCGCGTCGCCGGAAACGGCGTGTCGTGCGGCAGAAGGGCGCCGAGAACACGGTCGCTTCCGGCTTCCTCCGCCGCGCGGACCGGCAGCAGCAGCATCTCGTAATCGCGGCGACCATCGCCGTCCGACATGCCCACTTCGAGAAGTGCCGGCTGCTCGTAATGGATCACGCTGCGGACGATCTCGATTGCGCGCGGGCGGTCGCCTTCGAGCCATGCCTCGGCGAAGGCCGCGCCACGGAACTCGCGACCGAAGAGATCGCAGATGCGCGTGCCGGCCAGACGGAAGGCCGGAAGGCCGTCCGAATCGACCGCCGCGATGAAGAGATGCGGAAGAAGATGGCGTAGCGCTACGGGATCGATTTCGGTGCGCAGCGGAGCTGCACGATTCCCCCTCAGATCGGTCCAATAGTCGAAAATTCTCCGGCTTGCCTGATTCCGCATTACGCCATCACCTGTCACATTTTGATGCAGGCCGCGCCTCATGCACGACCGTTTCCCGGTTTCCAGCGAAATCCGTGCCATGGACGGTGGCTTAGGGTTAAGAAATCCTCAACCACAAAACGCCCGTTTCACCACCATCCTGCGATGCTTTCCTTTGGCAGGCCACTCCTATATGGCTGTCGGAACATTCCAGAACAGGGGTGGGAAACGCAAAGGAACAGGCATGGACGACGAGCCGGACAAGGCTGAGCAACAGCAGGAAACGGAGGACGACAGCAGGCGTTCTCAGCCGGTCTTCAACCTGCCGCAGAGCCTGGTGGTGACGCTGGCCCTGCTTGCAGGCATCTACGTCATTCAGGAATACCTGCTCGACGACGACGCGCGGGCCTATTTCGTCGTGAATCTCGCCTTTGCGCCGCTGCGCTACGCCTATCCGCTGGAGGAACAGGGTTTTGCCTGGCTCTGGAGCCCGGTCACCTATTCGCTCCTGCACGGCAGCATAGAGCACCTCCTCTTCAACGCGCTCTGGCTGATGGCTTTCGGAGCGCCGGTCGTCAGGCGCATCGGGACCTTCCGTTACGTGATGTTCTGGATCCTGTCCGCCGTTGCGTCGGCCTTCTTCCACGCCCTGATCAACTGGGGCAACGAGACGCTGCTGATCGGCGCGTCGGGCGTGGTCTCCGCCCTGATGGGGGCCGCCTGCCGCTTCGCCTTTCCGGCACGCCGGGGCTACGACCGGACCCACGGCCATCTCTATCCGCGCCAATCCATTCTCGGATCCTTCAGGAACCGCACCGTCGTCATCTTCACGGCGATGTGGTTCATCGGCAATCTGCTGATCGCCTTCGGCGTGACGCTGTTCGGGGCGGATATGGGCCCGATCGCCTGGGACGCCCATATCGGCGGCTTTCTGTTCGGCTTCCTGCTTTTCGGTTTCTTCGATCCCGTGCCGCCAAGCCGCATGCCACTTACACAACCTTGATCTGTTTTTGACCTCGCCCTATCCTTCGACAGGAGCAGGAAACAATTCCTGCGCGAAGGAGCCGCACCTTGGGAGAGGAACGGCTCCCGAGCCAAGCTGGTTTGCGAGGAGAGAGCCATGGCAATAATCGTCAAGAACATGCTCGATGCGAAGGGCCGCAACGTGGTGACCGTAGACCCGGACAAGACCCTGCTGGATGTCGCCGCAATCCTGAACCAGAACAAGATCGGTGCGGTCGTGATCACAGGGGCGGAAGGCCGGATCGCCGGCATCTTTACCGAACGCGACCTGGTGCGCTCGATCGCGAGCAAGGGTCACGGCGTGCTCGACCAACCGGTCAAGTCCGCCATGACCACAAGCGTGCAACGCTGCAAGGAAGAGACGACCGTCGACGAATTGATGGGCATGATGAGCGGCGGGCGCTTCCGCCACGTGCCGGTCGAAAAGGACGGAAAGCTTGCCGGCATCGTTTCGATCGGCGACGTGGTCAAGTCGCGCATCCGCGAGATCGAACTCGAGGCCGAACAGATCAAGGCCTATATCGCCGGCTGATTGTTCGAAGAAACCTCGCCGAAAGGCAAAATCGCCCGCCAGATCAGCGGGCGAAAACTTCCTGCACGCGTTTCAGCGCGGCGATCTGCGACATGGTCTCTTCATAGCCGCGGTCGATCGCTTCGCCGGCGCGGTGGAATTCCGAAAGGCCGATATCGCTCAGGCGCGGATGCAGCGCCAAATCCGGCGGATCGCCGGCAAGCCGGGCCCGCGAGATGCGCTCCTGGATGATGTTGAAGGCCTGCACCATCGTGCCGGTGACCCCGACATGCATTCCTTCCTTCCGGCGGCCATCATCGGCGGGCTGGACGCTGGCATTGTGCTTGACCACCGCCGAGCGGCCGAAAATGTCGTAGTTCAGGTTGACCGCGACGACGAGCGGCTGCTCGTAGGCGCGGCAGACGGAGGTCGGAACGGGATTGACGAGCGCACCGTCGACCAGCGTGCGGTTGTTGCAATTGACCGGTTCGAAAATGCCGGGCAGGGCGTAGGACGCGCGCAAGGCCGTGATCAGCGAACCGCTGGAAATCCAGACCTCATGGCCCGTATGGAGTTCGGTGGCGACGGAGACGAAGGGACGGTCGAGATCCTCGATCGTCAGGCCTTCCAGATGTTCCTGCATACGCTTGGTGAGCCGCATGCCCCCGAGAAGGCCGCCGCCGCCGATCGTCAAATCCAGGAGGCCGGCGATGCGCCGCATGGTGAGCGAGCGGGCGAAACTTTCGAGCGCGTCGAGCTTGCCGGCGAGATAGCAGCCGCCGACAAGGGCGCCGATCGACGTGCCGGCGATCATGCCGACCTCGATGCCGGCTTCGTCCAGCGCACGGAGCACGCCGATATGGGCCCAGCCGCGCGCCGCGCCGCCGCCAAGGGCGAGGGCGAGCTTTGCTTTGCGGGGGGCTTCGATAATCTGCGGAGGGAGGGGTGCCAGGACTTGCGTTCCGCCGGCCTCAGCAGGCGCCGCCTGCGGATCACGACGATTCCAACTCCAGTTCAGCATCGACAAAAACCTCCAAAGCTGAACAACCCCCGAGTCTGCAGATTAAGCCACCGACAGGTTTCGAAATCGTTTATCCGACGCTTGCGTGTCGAAAAACGGGGCAGTTCTTACTTGGTTCCCCCGTCCGAATAGACGGCTTCCGGATCGAAATGGCGCTCGTGATCGGTGATTTCAAGGACAGCGCCGCTGTCACGTTTTCTTACGATCCGATAAAAACAGGAGCGGCGGCCGGTATGGCAGGCGGCGTCGTGTCCGGCGACGGAAACCTTCAGCCAGACGGCATCCTGATCGCAATCGGTGCGCAGCTCGTGCACGGTCTGGAGATTGCCCGACGTTTCGCCCTTCTTCCAGATCTTGCGGCGCGAACGGCTGTAATAGTGGGCGATGCCGGTCTCGATCGTGAGCGCCAAGGCCTCGGCGTCCATATGCGCCACCATCAGAAGCTCGCCGTCGCGAATATCCGTGACGACGGCGGTGACCAATCCGTTTACATCGAAGCGGGGCGTGAAGGCGCCCGCACCCTCCAGTTCCGCCTTGTCGGCGGAGGGCTTTTCAAAGTCGAGTGGCATTTAAAAACTCCGCCGGTCAGCGGTTGCGGACGAGCGTGAAGAAACGGGCCTGTTCGGCGGCATTCGTCTTGAATTCGCCGGAAAACGTCGTCGTCATCGTCTGCGAACCCTGCTTCTGCACGCCGCGCATTTCCATGCACATGTGCTCCGCCTCGATCATCACGGCGACGCCGCGGGGCTTCAAGGTTTCCTCGATGGCGTTGGCGATCTGCGCCGTCAGGTTTTCCTGGGTCTGCAGGCGGCGGCCGAAGATTTCCACGACGCGGGCGATCTTGGAAAGTCCCAGAACGCGGCCTTTCGGCAGATAGGCGACATGCGCCTTGCCGATGATCGGCAGCATGTGGTGTTCGCAATGGGAGAAGAACGGGATCTCGCGCACCAGCACGATATCGTCGTAACCCGAAACTTCCTCGAAGGTGCGGCCGAGGACCTCTTCCGGCGACTGCTCGTAACCGGCGAACAGTTCGCGGTAGGCCGCGGCGACACGCTTCGGCGTGTCGAGCAGGCCTTCGCGGGCCGGATCGTCGCCTGCCCAACGGAGCAGGACGCGGACGGCTTCCTCGGCCTCCTGCAGTGTGGGGCGGGCCTGCTTCTCCTTAGAAGCCGGGAAATTCTTCACAATGGCATCCATCTATCGTCTCCCGATGCGGTTCAAGGCCGCATCCGACTGGCTCTACTCACTGACCGACTGACCAACACGCGGGCAGCTGCGGCTGATTTTTTAAGCAATCCGGCGTTATCTGATCCTCGGCGGACGTTTTTACAAGATATCCTATTCCGATTTCGAGAGGATTTCGTGAAAACATCCTTTCTTGATGATCCGGCCTCCAGATCACATATAATGTCAGGAACCCTTTTGTGGTAGCCCACCGGACGTGACACCGTGTTCAAACGCCGACGGGGCCTAAAGCGTGAGCCGTCATGGACGATATCTACAACAGCAAGATCCTCGAATTCGCCGGCAATATCATCCATACGGGAAATTTGCCGGATGCGGATGCGAGTTCGGAAAAACATTCGAAGCTCTGCGGCTCCAAGGTACGCGTCCATCTGAAGATGGATGGCGACACCGTGACCGATTTCGCCCACGAGGTGCGCGCCTGCGCGCTCGGGCAGGCTTCGTCCTCGATCATGGCGCGACATGTGATAGGCGCGACGGCCGCCGAAATCCGCAAGGCCCGCGAGGATATGCTTGCCATGCTAAAAGAAGACGGCGAGGGGCCGGATGGCCGGTTCGAAGACATGCGCTACCTGAAGCCGGTCAAGGACTACAAGGCCCGCCATCCCTCCACCATGCTGACCTTCGAAGCGGTGGTCGATGCGATCGACCAGATCGAGGCGAAGCAACTGGCGAAAGCGGGATGATCGGCGGTCTAACCATCCAAATGCGGGAGAGGCCTGATGTGCGGCGCCCCTGACTGCGGGCATTCCCCAGCCTCATCAAGAGCCAACCGCTCGCGCAACTGGTCCGGACCGTTCCGCAAGACGCCCGGACGGCTCCTGGGCATGGGACTGGTCCGGTTCTACCAGCTGACGCTCTCCGGCTTCATCGGCAATTCCTGCCGGCATATCCCGACCTGTTCGGAATACGGCTACGAGGCGGTCGCGCGGCATGGGCTCTGGCCCGGCGGCTGGATGACGCTCTTCCGTGTCGCGCGCTGCGGACCGGGTGGCACCGGCGGCCTCGATCCCGTGCCTGAGGCACTCGACGGGCGCCAGCACTGGTGGGCTCCGTGGCGTTACTGGCAGCGTCGCACATAACCCGCACACTTTACTAATTACCCGAAACACACTATCAGGCGCGCGTTAACAGCCGGCCGATCTGCTCATCGGGCCGGCCATTTTGTCACCACCCGCATTCGTTGGCGGGACTGGACAGGAGAAAGTCATGTCTCAATCCGTTTCCCTTACATTTCCCGATGGTTCCGCCCGCGCTTTCGATGCCGGAACGACCGGTCGTGACGTTGCCGAATCCATTTCCAAGTCGCTCGCCAAGAAGGCGGTCGCGGTTGCCATCAACGGCACGCTGCAGGACCTTGCCGACCCGGTGACCACAGGCTCGATCGAGATCGTCACCCGGACCGATCCGCGCGCGCTGGAACTCATCCGTCACGACGCAGCGCATGTGATGGCGGAGGCGGTGCAGGAGCTCTGGCCGGGAACGCAGGTTACCATCGGGCCTGTGATCGAGAACGGATTCTATTACGACTTCAAGCGTGTCCATCCCGATACCCGTGAGGACTGGCCCTTCACGCCCGAGGATCTGCCGAGGATCGAGGCGAGGATGAAGGAGATCGTCGGCCGCAACAAGCCGTTCACCAAGGAAGTCTGGCCGCGCGAGAAAGCCCGCAACGTCTTCGCCGACATGGGCGAGGGCTACAAGGTCGAGCTTGTGGACGCGATCCCGGAAGACCAGGACGTCAAGATCTACTACCAGGGCGACTGGTTCGACCTCTGCCGCGGGCCGCATATGGCCTCGACGGGGCAGATCGGCACGGCCTTCAAGCTGATGAAGGTGGCCGGCGCCTATTGGCGCGGCGATTCGAACAACGCGATGCTGACCCGCATCTACGGCACGGCCTGGGCGACCCAGGAAGAGCTCGACCAGTATCTGCATGTGCTGGCGGAAGCGGAAAAGCGCGACCACCGCAAACTCGGCCGCGAAATGGACCTCTACCATTTCCAGGAAGAGGGGCCGGGCGTCGTCTTCTGGCACGGCAAGGGCTGGCGCATGTTCCAGACGCTGACGGCCTATATGCGCCGCCGGCTCGCCGGAACCTATGAGGAAGTCAACGCGCCGCAGGTGCTCGACAAGTCGCTCTGGGAGACGTCCGGCCACTGGGGCTGGTACAACGAGAACATGTTCGCGGTGAAATCCGCCCATGCCTTCATCCATCCGGATGACGAGGAAGCGGACCAGCGCGTCTTTGCCTTGAAGCCGATGAACTGCCCGGGTCACGTGCAGATCTTCAAGCATGGCTTGAAGTCTTACCGCGAACTGCCCATCAGGCTTGCGGAATTCGGTCTCGTGCATCGTTACGAACCGTCCGGCGCCCTGCACGGGCTGATGCGCGTGCGCGGCTTCACGCAGGACGACGCGCATATCTTCTGCACCGATGAGCAGATGGCCGCCGAATGCCTTCGGATCAACGAGCTCATCCTGTCGGTCTACAAGGATTTCGGCTTCGAGGAGATCACCATCAAGCTTTCGACCAGGCCGGACAAGCGCGTCGGCTCGGACGAGCTCTGGGATCGTGCCGAAAGCGTGATGACGGACGTCCTGAAGACGATCCAGTCGCAGTCGAACGAGATCAAGACCGGCATCCTGCCGGGCGAGGGCGCGTTCTACGGGCCGAAGTTCGAATATACGCTGAAGGATGCGATCGGCCGCGAATGGCAGTGCGGCACCACGCAGGTGGATTTCAACCTGCCGGAACGGTTCGGCGCCTTCTACATCGATCAGAATTCGGAGAAGCGCCAGCCGGTGATGATCCACCGGGCCATCTGTGGCTCGATGGAGCGTTTCCTCGGCATCCTCATCGAGAATTTTGCCGGCCATATGCCGCTGTGGTTCGCACCGTTGCAGGTCGTGGTGGCGACGATCACCTCGGACGCGGACGATTACGGCCGCGATGTAGCGGAGGCTCTTCGCGATGCGGGCATGGTGGTCGAAACCGACTTCCGCAACGAGAAGATCAACTACAAGATCCGCGAGCACTCGGTCACCAAGGTGCCGGTCATCATCGTCTGCGGCAAGAAGGAAGCCGAGGAGCGTTCGGTCAACATCCGCCGTCTCGGTTCGCAGGCGCAGACTTCGATGAAACTCGAGGAGGCTGTCGCTTCGCTTGCCCATGAAGCGACGCCGCCGGACATCCTTCGCCGGATGGAAGCCAAGAAAGCCGCCGCCTAACCAATCACCGACAGCGCCTGCAGGCGCTGTCGGTTCGACGATCCTGGTTCAATAAATTGAGATTGAGGAAGAAGCCGAAAGCCGGCTAATTGCTGTCGCTCAAGGCTTTCGCCGAACCGGCCACCTGCGGCGTCTCGCGCATCAGCACTTCGACCTCGATATTCCGGCCAGCCTTGACGGTAAATTCGCGCTGGTAGATCTTGTTCTTGTTGCGGGCGACCGCAAGATACTCGCCCTCCGCCAGAACCATGGTGGAAAAGGCACTGACGCTTTCGTTGACGATGTCGCCGGCCGCGGTCAGGACCGACCAGGCGGTATCGGCGATGGCTTCGCCGCCCGGCTGGGAGACGAGCTTTAGCGTGATCTGTGCTGCGCGGTGCTGCAGGACCGCCTGGGTGAGCTTGCCGGCCTCCACCTGGATGTCGGCGCGCACCACCGCGTTAATGTCGCCATATTCCGAGACGACATGATAGGTGCCCGCGTTGAGCCGGACGACCGTGTTCGGCTTCACGTCCGCCATCACGAGCCCCCGGTCGCCATTTTCCCGGACTTCCGACGAATAGATCGAAAAGCTCAGCTCATTGGGCGGAATCTGCTGGTCGGCGCCTGCGACGGCATTCAGCACGAAGCCTCCGGCGTCGAGCACCAGCGTCTGCTTCGGAACGCTGCCGTCGGCGGGAACGGTGAGCTTCTTGGTGACGCCGGCGCGGCCGAAGGCGCAATTGACGAAATAGTCGCCGGGCATGAGCTGGAAGGCCGCCGGGCCGCCATCGGAACTGGCAACCAACGGCAGCTTGCCGTCATCGCCGGCAATCGGGCTGAAGACGCGCCAGGCGAGGCCTTCCTGCATCACCTCGCCGTCAGCGGTCAGCTTGGCATCGAACAGCACGTCCTTGGCGGCGGTGCCGGCGGAACCGGCCGGCAGGGCGGAAAAGGCGTTGAGCTTCGGCATCTTTCCGGTGCTGTCGAGCTGACGGAAGCTCTTGAAGGCATCCTCCTGGGCAGATGCGCCGAGGACCGAAGCGAGAATCAGCGCTCCCGCCAAGGTCCAGCGTAGCGCGAAGGAAGTGCCTGACATCTGTTCCTGTACCGGTTGACTCTTCTTTTTCGAGACGTCACTTGAAGACCAATGCCAAGGCAATTTCAAGACCTTCCCACCGCACAAGCCCCAAATGAAAGTTTTGACCATGCAAAATGACGTTAAACTCACCGATTTTCTGCGCGACAGGCATTCCACACCGGTTGCCCAGATCAAGGAGCCGGGGCCCTCGCAGGAGGAACTGGAGGCGATTCTGACCTTCGCGACACGTGTTCCGGATCACGGCAAGCTGGCGCCGTGGCGTCTGGTGGTCTATCGCGGCGCGGTGCGGAAGCGGCTCGGCGAGCAGTTCCTGGCGCTGGCGCTCAAGAAAACGCCCGATATGACCGCCGCCGCCCGGGAAGCGGAACTGACGCGTTTTTCGCGCGCGCCGCTGGTGGTGGCCGTCGTCAGCACCGCTGCGCCGCATGTCAAGATTCCCGAGTGGGAGCAGGTGTTGTCCGCCGGCGCGCTCTGCTTCAACATGTTGATGGCCGCGAACGCGCACGGCTATGTCGCCAACTGGCGCACCGAATGGGTAGCCTATGACGACGAGGCCCTCGCTCTGCTCGGCATCAAGCCCGGCGAGAAGGTCGCAGGTTTCATCCATATCGGTTCGAGCGATTTCCCGACGCCCGACCGGCCGCGGCCGGCGCTTTCCGAGATCGTCACTTACGCAGGCGAGCCATGATGTTCTACACCACCGACACCAATCAGCACGGGTTGAGGCACGATCCCTTCAAGGCGATCGTGGCGCCGCGGCCGATCGGCTGGATCGGCACGAAGGGCAGGGACGGATCGATCAACCTCTCGCCCTATTCCTTCTTCAATGTCGTCTCCGATCGGCCGAAACTGGTGATGTTCTCCTCCAGCGGCCGCAAGCACAGTTTGAAGAACGCGGAGGAGACCGGCGTCTTCACCGCGAGCCTTGCGAGCCGCCACCTCGCCGAAAAGGTGAACGCCTCTTCGGCAGCGGTTCCTTATGGCGTGAGCGAGTTCGAACTGGCGGGGCTGACGGCAAAGATGGCCGAGCTGATCGACGCACCTTACGTTGCGGAAGCCTACGCGGCGCTCGAGTGCCGCGTCACCCAGGTGATCCAACCCAAGGGGCTGGACGGCGAGGAGGCCGAAGCCTTCATGGTATTCGGACAGGTGGTCGGCATCCATATCAGCGAAGAGATCCTTCGCAACGGACGGATCGACATGAGCCTTGCCCGGCCGATCGCGCGCATGGGCTATCGGGATTACGCCGACGGGGGCTCCGACGTCTTCGAAATGGTGCGGCCGACAGGCGCGGAAGCCTGACCGGCAAAAACATGATTGATGATCGGAATTTGACGGTTTTGCCGGCTGAGCTTGCCGGCGAAACCGCTTTCTTGCGCAGTAAGGCATTCGGACCGGAAGGCTGTATCGTCATCGGTCGGTGAAACGGCATCCAGGGCCACGACGCCGGCGGCGGATGCGGCGAGCCCGATCGTCGCGCGGGCGAGGCGGGCGGTATCCGAAAACGGATCGCCCTGGGCTTCCCAGCCGATACCCTCAAGACGCGCACTGCAGCGCTCAAAACTCGCGGCCGCAAGCATGCCTGCGGCGTGGGCCAGCGCGACAATCGCCGTGCCGCCCGGCGCGCGGCCACCCCGTATCTCCTCGACTCTGAGAGCCACATCCAATCTCTGAACCTCGGCCCCGTTGCGGGCCCCGGACAGGAAGACCGAGGCAGCGCCCGCCCGAACAGCTCTCTCTGCAGCGATTTCGGTTCGTCCGGAAAGGAAAGGGGGAAGCAGGAAAGAGAGCGGCTGATCCGGCTCCATATCCACCCACACCCTGCAAAATCCCGACACCGCCTGCCACGACGCGGATGGACCCGTGAGATCGAGCAGGATCCTGTCCGCACCGGACGAATGGGCCGCCGCCGCGTCGGTGAACGGTTCGACAATCAGCCAGGAACGTGTTTTCAAGGGCTTCCGCATGATTAACAAACGTGGTGAACCAATCTTAAACTTTTCCAATCTAATGTAAGCCTTAACCGGCCAGGCGTTCACTGGCATGTGTTATCGGGGCTGGGTGTGATCGTACAAGCATTTCTTCGTTGGGCGGAAACCGCAAGGGTGGCCGACCGGGCCATGGCTGCCAACGCGCTGGGGCGAGCCTATCTCCACTCGCCGATGGCCGGAGAGCAGCACCGGGCCGCCGCGCTCGCCATGACCTATCTGCTCGACGATCCGTCACCGCGCGTGCGGCTGGCTCTCGCGGAAGCGCTTGCCGATTCGCCCGGCGCGCCACGTGCCGTCATCGTCTCGCTTGCCGAGGATCAGCCCGAAATCGCCTGCACGGTGATCACCCGCTCGCCTGTGCTCATCGAAAGCGACCTCGTCGATCTCGCCGGACGGGGCGACAGCCTGACCCGCGGGCTGATTGCCGCCCGGCCCTTTCTTTCACGCGGGGTCGCTGCCGCGATCGCCGAGATCGGCGACGAGGCGGAGGTGACCGTCCTGCTCGAAAACGAAACCGCTTCGATCACCCGTGTTTCGCTGAGGCGGATCGCCGAGCGGTTCGGCCATTGCAGCGACATCCGCAACCTGCTCCTGGGGCAGGAAAACCTGCCCGCGGATGCCCGCCATATGCTGGTCAGCCACATCACCACGGCACTGGCGAATTCCGGTCTGGTGCGCACCGTCATGGCGCCTGCACGAATCGACCACGTGACCCGCGAAGCCGGCGAGTCGGCCACCGTCGCAATCGCCGGCGCGGTGCCGCAGGAAGAGATCGCCGGCCTGGTCGAGCACCTGCGGGCGGGGGGGCGTCTTACACCCGCTTTCCTGATCCACGCACTCTGCACCGGCAAAGTGGATTTCTTCGCCGGCGCGATGGTATCGCTCTCCGGTCTCGACGAGCGCCGGGTGCGGGCGATCCTTGCCACCGGCCGCATGCATGCGGTGCGTGCGCTCTTTGAAGCCACGGGCCTTGGCCGCGATATCGCCGCCGTCTTCGTCGAAGCGGTCTTCCTCTGGAGAAAGGCTGCCGCAGCCGGCGCGCTCGGCAGCATCTCGGCATCGCTGATCGAGAAATGCCGCCGGCCGGACATGCCGCCCTCGCCGGCTTCCGAGCTTCTCGACATGGTCGAGAAACTGCACCGGATGGAGGTGCGGTTCAGCGCGCGATCCTATGCTAGCGACGTCTTCCTGGCGGCATGAGCCGTTCAGCGCTGGAGTTTCTTGGCGACCCAGGAATAGCTGTCCTCTACCAGGCGCACCGGCCTAGTCATCAGCGTCTTCACGCCTTCCGTCGTCGGCAGAACGGCCTTTACCCGATGGATTGCGCGCTCGGCCAGTGTTTCCCTTTCCTGCGGCGTGACTTCCTGGGACGGTACTGCGGCCGTTTGCTGAACCGGTTCAGGCGCGGGCGCGCCGGGCTTTGCCTGCGGCACCGGCGCGTTTGCGACCTCCGTCGCTTCCGGCTTCTGACACACCGCGATGATCATCGGATAGGGCTGGTTCACATAGCCGGCAAGCTGATCTTCGGAAACCGCATCGCACATTTCGATGGTCGGCCAACGGTTCTCGGCGGTCGCTATATAATGGCAGTCGGTTCCGGCGTCGTCGCAGCCGAGAATGGTCATGACGATGAGTGCGGCGTTCATGTCGTCCCCTGGATAATGGCGACCGACTTAGAGTGGGTAATCTTGACCCGATCAAGGCGGTTTTCTTCATCCAACGCGCCGTGATCGAAGCCTTTCGAAATTACCGGCCCGATCCGCTCAGCGTCTTCATGGAGAAGAGGCTTTCCTGACCACGGGGACCCCCGGCGGAAGATCCTGCACGGCCGGACCTTTGGCGAGATCGGCCGATTCCACCTCGGTGCTTTCGGCCATCTTCACCTCACGGATCCATTCGCGCCAGATCGAGACGAGGAGAGCCATCAGTACCGGACCGATGAAGAGACCGAGAAAGCCCATGGTGCTGACGCCGCCGACCAGGCCGAAGAAAGTGGGCAGGAAGGGCAGCTTGATCGGTCCGCCGACCAGGCGCGGCCTGAGCGTCTTGTCGACGATGAAGAGCTCCACCGTGCCCCATATGAACAGACCCGCGCCGGCGAAATAGGAACCGTTCGCCACCAGATAGAACGAGATCAGCGTGAAGGAGAGCGGCGCGCCGCCCGGAATGAGGGCCATGACGCCGGTGATCACGCCGAGCGTCACGGGCGAAGGGACGCCGGCGATGTAATAGGCGATGCCGAGCACGATGCCTTCGCCGATGGCGATCAGCGTCTGGCCCGTCACCGTGGAACTGATCGTGGCGGGGACGACGCGCGAGATGCGTCCCCAGCGGGCCGGCAGGATACGCTCGCCGAGAAGGTCGATCTGCTCGCTGAAGGCTCCGCCGTCGCGATAGACGAAGAACAGCGCGATCAGCATGAAAAGCAGCGTCAGGACGAGATGGAAGGCGCCATCGCCCGCCGCCACGATCGCCCGGTAGATATTACCGATATTGGCGCCGCTGACGATCTGGATAAGCTCGCCGATAGCTCCGGGCGCGCCGACATGCTGGACCCATTGAATGCCCAGCCATTCGCCGGCCCAGGGCAGGCCGGTGATCCAGGCCGGCGGCGGCGCGCCGAAACGGTTCACCTCGGCCGCCCAGACGATCCATTGACGCACTTCGCCGGTCGTATAGGAGATCGCGATCCCGATCGGAACGATGAGGAATGTCAGGATGAAGACGATCGCGAGCGAGGCGCCGAGCGTCGTATTGCCGCCGATGCGGCGCAGGAGCTCGCGGTAGAGCGGCCAGCTTGCAAACCCGATCACCAATGCAGCAAGGACCGGCACGACGAAACCGTGGAAGAAATAGATGCCGGCGGCGGCGACCAGCACGAGAAGCCAGCGCGCCGCGGAAATTGGCGGAATGAGCGCAATCCGGCTCGGCGCCACCGGTCCAAGCCAGCGCGGCTCTTTCGGCCCTTTGCGATCGTTGTTTCCGCTCACCACAGATCCTTTTCCGTTTTCGCCATCATATGGCTTATGAGGCTTCCTGGCACAAGAGTAACCGCCAGCCTTTAAAGGCAAGCTTACGACCTAGACCGCAGATGCGATAGAAATATGAAATCTTCCTCCGGCCAAAACCGGAAGTAGATGCAAACGTTCCTGATGAGGCTCTTTTTAGCCCCGATGGAATGGAAAAGGTCTTCGCACAGCCAACAGCCGGCTCAGATATCCAGGTTTTCGGCGAAGGCTGCACGCTCCTGGATGAAGCGGAAGCGGGCATCTGCCTTGGTGCCCATCAGGTTGTCGACCGCCTCGCGGGTGCCTTCGAAATCCACGTCGTCGATCGCCACGCGCAGAAGCGTGCGATGGGCGGGATCCATGGTGGTTTCCTTCAACTGCGCCGGCATCATTTCGCCGAGGCCTTTGAAGCGGCCGATCTCGACCTTCTTGCCCTTGAACACCGTTTCCATCAGTTCCGCCCGGTGGGCATCGTCGCGAGCATAGACCGTCTTGCCACCCTGGCGCAGGACGTAGAGCGGCGGAACCGCCAGGTAGAGGTGGTTGCCGCGGATCAGCTCGGGCATTTCCTGGTAGAAGAAGGTGATGAGCAACGAAGCGATATGGGCGCCGTCGACATCCGCATCGGTCATGATGATGACGCGCTCGTAGCGGAGGTCCTCCTCGCGGTATTTCGTCCGCGTGCCGCAGCCGAGCGCCTGGATCAGGTCGGCGATCTGCTGGTTGGCCGACAGTTTTTCCCGGCTGGCGCTGCCGACATTGAGGATTTTTCCACGGAGAGGAAGGATGGCCTGGTTGGCGCGGTTGCGGCCCTGCTTGGCCGAGCCGCCGGCCGAGTCACCCTCGACGATGAAGAGCTCTGCGCCTTCCGCCGTGCTCTGCGAGCAGTCGGCGAGCTTGCCGGGGAGGCGGAGCTTGCGGACCGCCGTCTTGCGGTTGACTTCCTTCTCCTTGCGGCGGCGCAAGCGTTCTTCGGCACGCTCGATGACCCAGTCGAGAAGCTTTGCGGCTTCGGCGGGATTGCCGGCGAGATAGTGGTCGAACGGATCGCGAAGCGCGTTCTCGACGATGCGCTGGGCTTCGACGGTGGCGAGCTTGTCCTTGGTCTGGCCGACGAATTCCGGCTCGCGGATGAAGACCGACAGCATGCCGACCGCCGAAATCATCACGTCGTCGGTGGTGATTTCCTTGGCGCGCTTGTTCTGCGTCAGCTCGGCGTAATTCTTGAGGCCCTTGGTGAGCGCGATGCGAAGCCCGGCCTCATGCGTGCCGCCTTCGGGTGTGGGAATGGTGTTGCAATAGGAATGGACCTGCGGATCGCCGCCATACCAGGTGATCGCCCATTCGAGCGCGCCGTGGCCGCCGGTCTTTTCCGTGCGACCGGCGAAGATTTCGCGGGTGACGGTGAAGTCCTTGCCGAGGGTGGCGGAAAGATAATCCCTCAGGCCGCCCGGGAAATGAAAGACGGCCTTTTCCGGGATTTCGCCGCCGGCGGGCACGACGCCCGGATCGCAGCTCCAGCGGATCTCGACACCGCCGAAGAGATAGGCCTTGGAACGCGCCATGCGGAAGATGCGGCCGGCATCGAACCTGGCATGCTCGCCGAATATCTGCGGGTCGGGATGGAAGCGGACCCTGGTGCCGCGGCGGTTCTGTACATCACCGAGCTGCTCCAGACCGCCCTGCGGAACGCCGCGCGAAAAGCGCTGGCGATAGAGTTTGCGGTTGCGGGCGACCTCGACTTCCAGAAGGTCCGACAAGGCGTTGACGACCGAGACACCGACGCCGTGCAGACCGCCCGACGTCTCGTAGGCCTTGCCGTCGAACTTGCCGCCCGCATGCAGCTTGGTCATGATGACCTCGAGGGTCGACTTGCCCGGCACCTGCGGGTGGTTCTCGACCGGAATGCCGCGGCCGTTGTCCGTGACGGTCAGGAAGCCTTCGGCGTCGAGATGCACCTCGATGAAGTCCGCATGGCCCGCGACCGCCTCGTCCATGGAGTTGTCGATGACTTCGGCAAAGAGATGGTGCAAGGCCTTTTCGTCCGTGCCGCCGATATACATGCCCGGGCGCATGCGCACCGGTTCGAGCCCTTCGAGCACACGGATCGAGGAGGCGCCGTAATCGTCGCCGGAAGATTGCGACGGCGCAGGGCGCTGCGTCGGAGACTCGGCCCGGGCGGCAGGCGCGGGTTCGACGGCGACCGGCTTCGACGTCATAGGCAGGTCGGCGAAAAGGTCGTTATTGTCATCCATCGGCTCAGTCGGTACTACCTGTCGGGGTGCGGAGGAGGAAGCCATATCCATCCCATGCTGTTTCGAATCACACGCGATTCTGCCAGAAAGCGGGCTTTTTCGCGATGCCGCAAGGAAACGGCCTTTTTCAGCAATGCTTTGCCGATACCGCAATAGCAAGATTCGACCGACCCGGAAGACCGATGAAAGAAATCATGTCCACAATTCATTTCGTCTTCGGCGCGGTTCTTGCAGCTCTCGTCACATTCGGCGCCCTGCCTGCAGCCGCTCAGGAAGGTCCGATCAAGCCGTTCAAGGACGACCTGTTTTCCCGTCAGACGGTTCTGAAATCGGCCGACGGCGGCGCCTACGAGGTGATCGACTATCAGGAGATGCGCGACATCAACGGCCGCGACCGGGAACCGGAGCGGCGCGTCAAGGACGCCTATGTCTCGCCCGGCGTGCGGCGCCACCAGGAGAACGAGACGCTCGATCTTTCCGGCCGGAGGCTCGATGTCACCAGGGTGGGACAGGCGAAGGGCGCCGCCTTCACCGTGATCTTCATCCACGGCCGCGGGGGAGACCGGCGGCTCGGCGTCCACGACTACACGTTCGGGGGCAATTTCAACCGGCTGAAGAACCTCGCCGTCGCCAATGGCGGCACCTACTATTCGCCGAGCGTCACGTCCTTTGGCGACAAAGGCGTGGCCGATATCGCCGCATTGATCCGTTATGCCCGTGAACAGTCCGGAGGCGGGCCGGTCATCCTCGCCTGCGCCTCGATGGGCGGCCTGATCTGTGAAGGGATCAGCCGCGACGGCCAGGCGGTGCGCGACCTCAAAGGCATGGTGCTGCTCGGCGGCCCGCCGGATCCCGGCCTGCCCGCGAGCGCTTTGGCAAAGCGCAAGGTGCCGATCTATTTCGCCCATGGCAGCGCCGACAGCGTCTACAAGGCAGGAGAGCAGGAGGCGGTCTATCGCAAGCTGAAGAGCAGCGGCTCTCCCACCCGCTTCACGCTGTTCGAGACCGGCAGCCACGGCACGCCGATCCGCATGGTGGACTGGCGAAAGGTGCTGAATTTCCTGCTTTCCGCCGGCTGAGGAGGCAAGCGTTAACCAAAGTCTTGAACCAAGACCCGTCTTTTGCGTACCAATTCAGGCTGGATGCGTCTAAACAGGTTCCCGTATATGTGGAGGTCCGGTTTCTCGACGAAAGAAACCGAATAGAGAGAGGACATATCTGCCGATGACGCCCGATGTTCGCCCGCTCGTTGCCGGAAACTGGAAGATGAACGGCACCCGCGAGTCCCTGACCGAGATCAAGGCCATGGCCGAAGGCGTTCAGGGCGCATTGTCCGAAAAGGTCGACGCGCTGATATGCCCGCCCGCGACGCTCATCTATGTGGCGACCGCGCTTTCGACCGACAGCCCGCTGATGATCGGCGGCCAGGACTGCCACCAGAACGTTTCCGGCGCCCATACGGGCGACATCTCGGCGGAAATGATCGCCGACTGCTTCGGCACCCATGTCATCGTCGGCCATTCGGAACGCCGCGCCGACCATGCCGAGACCGATCACCTTGTCCGCGCCAAGGCCGAAGCAGCCTATGAAGCGGACCTGACCGCCATCATCTGCGTCGGAGAAACGGCGGACGAACGCGACGCCTACCAGACGCTCGACGTCCTGAAGCGCCAGATCTTCAACTCGGTTCCGGAGGCGGCGACGGCGTCCAACACCGTGATCGCCTACGAGCCCGTCTGGGCGATCGGCACGGGGCTCACGCCAACCGTCGAAGACGTCAAGATCGCCCATGCCTTCATGCGGGCCGAACTCGTCATGCGTTTCGGCGGAGAAGGCAAGCGCATGCGAATCCTCTATGGCGGCTCGGTGAAGCCCGGAAATGCGCGCGAGCTGATGGGCGTCGAGAACGTGGACGGCGCCCTCATCGGCGGCGCGAGCTTGAAAGCCGCCGATTTCCTCGCCATCTACCGGGTCTATGAAGAGCTGATCGCCTAAAGCTTTCAGAAGGGCTTGGAATGCGCGCGGCTCTCATGTAAAGAGCCGCCAACCTCATTGTTGCTTCCCGTCGCGGAGGCATGGATTTTGATATGCAGACCGTTCTGATCGTCATTCACCTCATGATCGTGCTCGCGCTTGTCGGCGTGGTGCTGATCCAGCGTTCCGAAGGCGGCGGGCTCGGCATCGGCGGCGGCTCCGGCTTCATGTCGGCGCGCGGCACCGCCAATGCGCTGACCCGCACCACCGCGATCCTAGCGACGCTCTTCTTCATAACCTCACTGGCCCTGGGCATCCTGGCGCGCTACGAAAGCCGCCCGAGCGATATCCTGAACCGCATTCCGCAGGGACAGCAGGGGCAGGGCGGCGGCATTCTCGACCAGCTCGGCCCGGCGCCGGCACAGCCGCCCGCACCTTCCGACAACGGCGTTCCGTCCGGTTCCGGCGCGGCAGCTCCGGCTCCCGCAGCCCCTGCGACCGGCAACGCCCCCGCGACGGGTGCGGCTCCGGCGACGCCGGCTGCACCTTCGGCGCCTGCCGCTCCGGCCGCGCCTTCGGGTGTCCCGACCGGCCAGTAAGGCTTGGGTCAAAGCTTCAAGCTCCGGCAGGCCAAAAGCCTGCCGGTTTTATTTTGGGAAGATTCCACAGCCGTTTTCTTAGAAGCGGATAATTTGTGCTGGCGGAATCACGAATGAAAAGGTATCCGGTGACTCCCATGGCGCGATATGTATTCATCACTGGCGGCGTGGTTTCCTCCCTCGGAAAAGGAATTGCGGCCGCAGCACTTGGAGCACTGCTGCAAGCCCGGGGCTACCGGGTGCGGCTCAGAAAACTCGACCCCTATCTGAACGTCGATCCGGGCACGATGAGCCCGACGCAACACGGCGAGGTGTTCGTGACCGACGACGGTGCGGAGACGGATCTCGATCTCGGCCATTACGAGCGCTTCACCGGGCGTTCGGCGACCAAGACCGACAACATCACCACCGGCCGCATCTACAAGAACATCATCGACAAGGAACGCCGCGGCGACTATCTCGGCGCGACCGTCCAGGTGATCCCGCATGTCACCAACGAGATCAAGGACTTCGTCACCGAAGGCAATGATGACTACGATTTCGTCATCTGCGAGATCGGCGGTACCGTCGGCGATATCGAGGCGATGCCTTTCCTCGAGGCGATCCGCCAGCTTGGCAACGACCTGCCACGTGGCACGGCAGTCTATCTGCACCTGACGCTGATGCCCTACATCCCGGCGGCCGGGGAGCTCAAGACCAAGCCGACCCAGCATTCGGTCAAGGAACTGCAGGCGCTCGGCATCGCTCCGGACATCCTGCTCGTGCGCGCCGACCGCGAAATTCCGGAGGCGGAACGCCGCAAGCTTTCGCTCTTCTGCAACGTGCGGCCGTCTGCGGTCATCCAGGCGCTCGACGTCGCCAACATCTACGACGTGCCGATGGCCTATCACAAGGAAGGTCTCGACAACGAGGTGCTGGCGGCGTTCGGCATCGAGCCCGCGCCGAAGCCGCGCCTCGAACCCTGGGAAGAGGTCTGCAACCGCATCCGTACGCCGGAAGGCGAGGTAACGATCGCGATCGTCGGCAAGTACACGGGTCTCAAGGACGCCTACAAGTCGCTGATCGAGGCGCTGCATCACGGCGGTATCGCCAATCACGTCAAGGTCAAGCTCGAATGGATCGAGTCGGAGATCTTCGAAAAGGAGGATCCGGCGCCCTATCTGGAAAAGGTCAACGGCATTCTGGTGCCGGGCGGTTTCGGCGAGCGCGGCTCGCAGGGGAAGATCAACGCGGCACGTTATGCGCGCGAAAAGAAAGTGCCGTATTTCGGCATCTGCTTCGGCATGCAGATGGCCGTGATCGAGGCGGCGCGCAACCTTGCCGGCATCGAGAAGGCCTCGTCGACCGAATTCGGCCCGTCCAAGGAGCCGGTCGTCGGCCTGATGACCGAATGGGTGAAGGGCAACGAGCTGGAGAAGCGCAGCGCTTCGGGCGACCTCGGCGGCACGATGCGCCTCGGCGCCTACAAGGCGGCGCTGAAGAAGGACACCAAGATCGCCGACATCTATGGCTCGACCGACATCTCCGAGCGCCACCGTCACCGCTACGAAGTGAACATCGACTACAAGGACCGGCTGGAAAGCTGCGGGCTGGTGTTCTCGGGCATGTCGCCGGACGGCCTGCTGCCGGAGACGATCGAATATCCGGACCATCCCTGGTTCATCGGCGTACAATACCATCCCGAACTGAAGAGCCGGCCGCTCGACCCGCATCCGCTCTTCGCAAGCTTCATCGAAGCGGCGCTGGAGCAGAGCCGTCTGGTGTAACCGTCCGCTCAGGCGCCTCTTCTCTCCATCCGTGATATTTTTCGTGCGGCGATGTTTCCGCGCCCGCGGCGGGTGCGGCATGGCTTGCATTCCTGGCAGTGCCGTGTTCGGATCGCGGGATTTCATCGGACCGGTTTGAAATGAGTATTTTCGACAGATTTTCCTTAGGCGGACGGGTAGCGCTGGTCACGGGCGGCGGGAGAGGGCTCGGCTTCGAGATGGCCCGGGCTCTCGCCGAGGCAGGCGCCCACGTGGTTCTCACGGGGCGAACTGCCGAAACGCTCGATAGAGCCGTAGCGGCAATCGGGAGCGCTGGGGGCAAGGCGCAGGCGGCTGCCTTCGACGTGGCGGATATCGACGCGGGCCGGGCCGTCATCGCCGATATTCACAGGGCGCACGGCCGGCTGGATATTCTCGTCAACAATGTCGGCGCCCGCGACAGGCGTCCGCTCGCCGCGTTCGGCGATGGCGAAATCCTCGATCTGATCCGGACGGACCTCCTTTCGGCGATCTCGCTGTCGCGCGATGCCGCGGAAATCATGAAAGGCGCAGGGCCATGGCCGCCTGATCGCGGTCACGTCGATCATCGGCGACATGGCGATGCCCGGCGACGCGATCTACCCGGTCGCCAAGCAGGGAATGACCGGCCTGGCGCGCAGCCTCGCCGTCGAATACGGCGCATTCGGCGTGACGAGCAATGCGATCGCGCCGGGCATGTTCGCGACCGAGACCAATGCCGCCCTTTCCGAGAATCCGGACATGATCGCCTTCGCGCGCCGGCGCGTGCCCCTTGAGCGATGGGGCCGGCCGGAGGAAATCGCAGGTGCTGCGCTTTTTCTCGCAAGCGACGCCGCCTCCTTCGTCAACCGCCATGTGCTGACCGTCGACGGCGGCATGTCGGTCCGGATGTAATCGACCTCTTTACGCCGCCTGATGGATCGGCCCCACATAGACCGAGCGCGGACGGATCAGCCGGCCTTCGAGCGCCTGTTCGCGGGCATGCGCGATCCAGCCCACCGTGCGGCCGATCGCGAAGACGCCGGTAAAGGCTTCGCGCGGGAATTTCAACGCATCGAGCAGCAGGGCCGTATAGAACTCGACATTGACGTCGAGCGGCCGGTCCGGCTTGCGCTCTTTGAGAATGGTAAGTGCCGCCTGCTCGACGGCTTCCGCGAGCCGGATGCGGCCGTGGTCGACCTGACCGGTTGCCGTCAACGGCTTCAAGGCTCCCTTCAGCGCATCGGCGCGCGGATCACGCACACGGTAGACCCGATGGCCGAAGCCCATCAGCCGCTCGCCCCGATCAAGTGCCCGGGCGAGCCAGGCTTTTGCGTCGGCTTCCGCACCGACAGCCTCCAGCATGTCGAGCACCGGACCCGGGGCGCCGCCGTGCAGCGGCCCCTTGAGCGCGCTGATCGCCGCCAGCACGGAAGAGGTGAGGCCGGCCTTGGTGGAGGCGATGACGCGCGAAGCGAAGGTCGAGGCATTGAGCCCGTGGTCGGAGATCGTCACCAGATAGGCATCCAGCGCGGCTACCTGCTCCCTGGAGGGAAGGCTTGCATTCAGCATGGCGAGAATATCGGCGGACTGGGAGAGAGCGGGGGTGGGCGCCACCGGGGCTTCACCCTTCCGCAGCCGCAGCACAGCCGGCAGGAAGACGGCGGGTGCCGCGAGCAGCCGGAGCGCCGTCTCGGAATCCTCGCCATCCGGCAGCCTCGCGATCAGTGCCCGCATCGCATCGACCGGCGGCAGTTTCGACAGCGCCTCGTCCATGGCTTGGACATGGGTGAAAACCTCGGCTCGCATCCGGCCGAGACGTACCTTCAGGTCGCCGACCGCGGCGGGACGGTCCAGCAGGCCGTCGAGCAGCAGGGCGGCCGTATCCTCATAGGTCGCGCGTCCGACGAGCCGATCCAGGGATATGCCGCGAATGATCAGGCGGCCAGCCTCTCCATCCACATCCGACAACCGGGTTTCGGCGGCGACGACGTCTTCAAGTCCATTCTTCATGGGTGTTTCTCCTTTACGAAAGAGATGATCGGACCTAGTCTTATTGACGTCAATCTTGATGCAATCGATCAATATGAACACGCTCTGGATCACTGCCGAACAGGCGCTCGCCCTTCTTGGGACCAAATCGCAGACGCTCTATGCCAATGTCAGCCGCGGGCGCATTCGTGCAAAGCCCGATCCCGGCGATCCGAGGCGAAGCCTCTATCAGGCCGACGACGTGAAGCGGCTGGCGGAGCGCCATGCCGGGCGGCGGCAATCGGCGGCGGTGGCGGCCGAAGCGATCCGCTGGGGCGATCCGGTGCTGCCAACATCGATCTCGACGATCTCGGACGGAAAGCTGTTCTATCGCGGCCGCGATGCGGTCGAGCTAGCCGGCCATGCGACATTGGAGGAGATCGCCGCGCTTCTCTGGGATAGCGAAAATGTCGGCGTGGCCGTGGGAGAGGAGCGCGGTGCGTCGCGCATGGCTGCGGCCTTTGCGGGGCTCGCCGCGCGCGTGACGACCGACCTGCCGGCGCTTGGCCGAAGCTCCGCCGTTCTCAAGGCCGAGGCGGCCGGCGTGCTGTCGACGGTCGCAGCGGGGCTTGCGCCCTGGCGCGGCGATCCCGTGCCGCTGCATCTGCGGCTGGCATCGGGCTGGCAGCGGCCGGAGGCGGCCGAGCCGATCCGCAAGGCGCTGGTGCTGGCAGCCGAGCACGAGCTGAACGTTTCCGCCTTCGCGGCCCGTGTGACCGCGTCGTCAGGTGCGGCTCTTTCCGCAGCGGCGCTGTCGGGGCTAGCCGCGTTGACAGGACCGAGGCACGGCGGCGCGTGGCTGAGCGTGACGCGGCTCACCGAACAGGCGGCATCGCTCGGGGTGCGCGAGGCTATCCGTGCAACCCTTTCTTCGGAAGGGACGGTCAGGGCCTTCGGCCATCGGCTCTATCCGCAGGGCGATCCCCGCGCGAAGGCCCTCATGGCAAGTTTCGACGCGCCGGCGATTTACGGTTCACTCGCGGAGGCAGGAGAGGAGTTGCTTGGGGAACCGGCCAATATCGATTTCGCGATTGCCACGCTTGCCGCCACCTTCGCGCTTCCCGAAGAGGCGCCGCTCGTCATCTTCGCGCTCTCGCGCACGACCGGGTGGCTCGCCCACGCCATGGAGCAGATCGAAGGCGGGCACCTGATCCGGCCGCGGGCGCGCTATATCCAGACAACCGGCCTTTCCGGAGGCTCGGACCTGTAGGGCTCTCCGCGGCAGAGGAAAGAAGCGCCGCCTGAGAGCCCGCACTTTTCGGCTACGAGCGGCCGGCCTTCAGCGTCTTCGTCCACCAGGCGAGATCGTCGAACATCAGGGCCGCCTGCTGCTTCAGCACCTCGAAATCCGCGAGCGTCTTCTCACCCTGCAAGACAGCTGCGAACTGATCGCGCGAGATATGCACTGCCGCGCGGAGCGCCGCCATCTGCAGTTCGATGCAGATCAGGCGAAGCTGTTCGACGGCACGGGCGCCGCCGACACCGCCATAGGCCACAAAAGTTGCCGGCTTGCGGATGAATTCCGGATAGACGTAGTCAAGCGCATTCTTCAACGCGCCGGAAATGCTGTGATTATATTCCGCGGTGATGAAGATATAGCCGTCCAGCGAGGCGATCTTCGCAGCCCATTTCTGGGCAACCGGATGGGAGGAAGGGGTCCTGGCCGGAGAAACCGGCTCCTCGAAGAACGGCATCGGATAGTCGCGCAGATCGACCACCTCGAAATCGAGATCGCTGCGTTCGCCGGCGAGCGACGTCAGCCATTCGACGGGCTTGTCGGCGAAGCGGGTGGGGCGGGTGGTGCCCACGATGATGCCGATCTTCGGGTTGGACATGTAAAACCTCCTGACAGGTTGCGGATATGAATTTTCCGGGCGCTGTCGCCTTTCCATGTCACCACGTTGCGACAGCCGGCGAGATGGATTTGAAGGGTACGAACGTTCCGGAGAGATGAAACCCGCCGGTTTTAGCGGCTGCGGCAAGCCGCTCCTAGCCCATTGAATCGATAGGCATCCATCGAACATCTCGATAAATGCAAGCTCAAGGGCGTATGAGCAATATGGGGCAGGGGGAACCGGCCGGCAGTTCCGGCGCATGCGGCGGGCGAATAATGAGGCCGTCGGAATGGGCGAAGATATTCATCATCGACGAATCCTGCTTCTCGAATGCCTCGGCCATCAGGTTGCCGTCGCGATCCTTCGAGAGCCTGGCGCGAAGATAGTCCTGGCGCTGATCGTTGGCGGCGAGCGTCTTGGCAGTGACGCCCTGCACCTCGCGGCGCTTCTCTGGCAGGCGGGCGAGCTTTCTCACCAGCGGCTCAAGGAAGAGCATGCCGGTGACGAGGCTTGCGACCGGATTTCCCGGCAGGCCGAGAACCTGCATGTCACCGAGCCGGCCGACCATCAGCGGCTTTCCCGGCCGCATGGCGATCCGCCAGAAATCGAGTTCCATCCCGGCACCTTTCAGCGCCGCCTGGACGAGGTCGTGGTCGCCGACCGAGGCGCCGCCGAGCGTCACCAGCACGTCAATCTCGGCGGCACGGACCTTCTCGATCGCGGCGGCGATCTCCGCATGGTGGTCCTTGACGATGCCGAAGTCGAGAACCTCGCCGCCATTGTCGCGCACCAGAGCCGAGACCCCGAACGTGTTTGAGGCGATGATCTGCGCTGCGGCGGGCACGCCGCCGGGCTGGATCAGTTCATCGCCGGTCGCAAGGATAGCGACGCGCGGCCGACGATAGACGGAAAGCTCCGGGTGGTTCATCGCGGCTGCGACGGTGAGATGCGAAAAGTCCAGCACCGTGCCGGCGGACAGCACGGCGTCGCCCTCGGCGAAATCCTGGCCGCGCGGTCGGACATGCCGACCCCTGGTCACCTCGAACTTGGTGCGGATGCGGTCGCCTTCGAGCCTTTCGGCGTCCTCCTGGATAAGGATGGAATCGGCTCCCTGCGGCAGCGGCGCGCCGGTGAAGATGCGCACGGTCTCGCCCTTGCCGAGCGTGCCTTCGAAGGCATGGCCCGCGGCAGCGCTGCCGATGACTGTCAGTTCGGAGCCAACGGACGGGGCGTCTTCGGCCCGCAACGCATAGCCGTCCATGGCGGAAGCATCGAACGGCGGCTGGGTGAGGCGCGCTTCGACGTCGGCTGCCAATACCCGGCCATTCGCCTCTCCGAGCGGTACGGCCTCGGCCGCTTCGATCGGGTTCGCCTTGTCCAGCAGACGGCTTTTTGCTTCTGCGACGGGCAGCAGTGCCATTCCTTAGCCCTCCGCCCGGTAGGTTCCCGATTTGCCGCCGGTCTTTTCAAGGAGACGGATGCCGCCGATCTCCATGTCCTTGTCGGCCGCCTTTGCCATGTCGTAGATCGTCAGGCACGCGACGGAGACGGCGGTCAGGGCCTCCATCTCGACGCCGGTCTTGCCGGTGAGCTTCGCCGTCGCGGTAACCCGCAGGCCGGGAAGCGTCTCATCCTCGGCGATCTCGACCGAAACCTTCGTCAGCATCAGCGGATGGCAAAGCGGGATGAGATCCGAGGTCTTCTTGGCGGCCATGATGCCGGCGAGCCGCGCCGTGCCGATGACATCGCCTTTTTTTGCATTGCCTTCGCGGATGAGCGCCAGCGTTTCCGGCCGCATACGAACATAGCCTTCGGCAGTCGCCGCCCGGCTCGTCTCGGCCTTGTCGCCGACATCGACCATATGCGCCTCGCCGGAGGCGCCGATATGGGTGAGGCCCGCCATCATTCCGCCGCCAGGGTGGCGGCCTCGCCGGTCAGAAGCAGGCGGGTCGCGGCGGCCACGTCATCCTTGCGCATCAGGCTCTCGCCGACAAGGAACGTGTTGATGCCGACCTGTCTCAAACGCCGGCAATCCTCATGGGTGAAGATGCCGCTTTCGCCGACGAGCAGGCGATCGGCCGGCACCATGGGGGCCAGTTTCTCGCTGGTCTCCAGGCTGAGCTCGAAGGTGCGCAGGTTGCGGTTGTTGATGCCGATCAGCGGCGAGGGGAGTTTCAGCGCCCGCTCCGTCTCCTCGGCATCATGCACCTCGATCAGCGCGTCCATGCCAAGTTCGGCCGCGACGTCATACAGCTCGCGCGCTTCGTCGTCCGAGAGAGAGGCCATAATGAGAAGGATGCAATCCGCACCCCAGGCGCGGGCCTCGTGGACCTGGTAGGTCTCGAACATGAAATCCTTGCGCAGCGCCGGCAGCGAACAGGCATCGCGTGCGGCCGTCAGGAATTCCGGCGCGCCCTGGAAGCTCGGCTTGTCGGTGAGCACCGAAAGACAGGCGGCACCGCCGGCCTCGTAGGCGGCAGCAAGCGCAGGCGGATCGAAATCCGGTCGGATAAGGCCTTTCGACGGGCTGGCCTTCTTGATCTCGGCGATCAGGCCGAAGCTGCCTTTATCCTGCTTCGCCTTCAGGGCACGGTAAAAGCCGCGCGGAGCCGGCTGATCGGCGGCACGCGCCTTCAACTCGGCGAGCGGCACGCTTGCCTTGGCGGCCGCGATCTCCTCACGCTTGTAGGCCTCTATCTTCTTCAGGATATCCGTCATCACCTCAATCCTTGTCGTTCGAGACGGCGACCAGACGGTCTAGCGCGGCCGCCGCTTCACCGCTTTCGAGCGATCGGGTGGCGAGCCGCATGCCGTCGGCGATCGTCTCTGCCTTGCCGGCGACCACGAGAGAGGCGGCCGCGTTGCAGAGCGAGATATCGCGATAGGCATTTTTCGCACCGCCGAGCACCGCGCGCAAGGCGGCTGCGTTGGCAACGCCATCGCCACCCCTGAGTTCGGCGAGCGTCGCAGGCTGCACGCCGAAATCCATCGGCGTCAGCTCGAAGGAACGAATCTTGCCGTCTTCCAATGCGGTCACCTGCGTAATGCCGGTGGTGGTGATCTCGTCCATGCCGTCGCCATGCACAACCCAGACAGTCTCCGAGCCCAGATCGCGCAGCACCTCGGCGATCGGTTCAAGCCATCTCGGAGCGAAGACGCCGAGAAGCTGGCGCCTGGCGCCTGCCGGGTTGGACAGCGGGCCAAGGAGATTGAAGATCGTGCGCGTACCGAGCTCGACGCGGCTCGGGCCGACATGGCGCATGGCCGCATGATGCATGGAGGCGAACATGAAGCCGATGCCGGCCTCCGTGATGCAACGGGAAATCAGGTCCGGGCCGATCTCCAGGTTGACGCCCAGCACCGACAGCGTGTCTGCGGTGCCGGATTTCGAGCTCAGCGCCCGGTTGCCATGCTTGGCGACCGGGACACGGCAGCCGGCGACGATGAGCGAGGCGAGGGTGGAGATGTTATAGGTGCCGAGACCATCCCCTCCGGTGCCGACGATGTCGATCGCGTCCGGGGGGGCTTCCACAGGCAGCATCTTGGCGCGCATGGTGGCGACGGCGCCGGCGATTTCCGCCACCGTCTCGCCGCGCACGCGGAGCGCCATCAGAAAGCCGCCGATCTGCGATGGCGTCGCCTCGCCGGACATCAGGATATCGAAGGCGTCGCGCGCCTCCTCGCGGCTCAGGCTCTCGCCATTGGCGACCTTGGCGATAAGAGGTTTCAGCTCAGGCATACGCGGCTCATCCTTACCCGTCGTCACTGGAGCATGACCTGATTGACGACCGCCTGGTTGATGGAGACGCCATAGCTGTCCTTCAGGCTGTTGACCATCTGGTCGAGCATGTCGTCGCCGGCGTCATCGGCCATGCGCTGCAACTGCTCGTCGCCGGACAGGGCATCGGTCGTCGTCTGATCGACGGCGGTCACCTTCATCAGCAGGCGGCTTTCGCCATCCGCACCGAGCGCAGTGGCGGTGGTGTCGACCGGGCCGGCGAAGGCCGCGGCAATGGCCTCGTTGCCGAAGATCGCATCCTCGGCGCCGCGACGCAGGCCCTGCTTGTTCTCGACGGCAAGGCCAAGCTCGCCGCCGATCGCCGCCAGCGTCTCGCCCTTGTCCAGGCGGCCCTTGAGCTCGTTCGCCCTGGCGGCCAGCGCCTGGCGCTGCTGGTCTGCGGTCCAGTCGGCGACGGCCTTGTCGCGCACGTCGGCCAGCGGGCGTTCGCGTTCGGGGACGATGTTACGGACCTCGAACCAGACATAGCCGTCATTGCCGAGGTTCACCGGAATGGTATCGGCGCCGGGCTCGGTACGGAAGACCTCGCCCAGGAGCTGGTTGGAAGCCGGAAGGTCGGAGATCCGCTGTTCCTGCTCGTTGTTGCCCGAAGCGTCGGCAGTCACCGTGACGGCCTTGAGGTTCAGGGCCTTGGCCGTGTCCTCGAGCGTGGTACCGCCGCTGCGCATGTCCTCGAACCGGTCATGGACGCTCAGGACTTCCTGGGAAGCGGCGGAAACCGCAAGCCGCTGGCGGATCTCCTCCTTCACCTCGTCGAAGGAGCGCACGGTTTCCGGACGGATATTGTTGACGCGCAGGATGACCGGGCCGAAGGTGCCGTCGACGACCGGCGTTGTGCCACCGTTCGCCGCGACCTTGAAGGCGGCGTCCGCGAAGGCCGGATCGGGAACGTTTTCCCGGGTGAAGTCGCCGAGCAGCACATCCGACGCGGTCTTGCCCTGGTCGGTGACAAGCTGGTCGAAGGTCGCCGTGCCATCCTTGAGCTGGGTTGCGGCCGCCTCGGCCATTTCCTTGTCGGGGAAGGGAAGCTGTTCGATCGTGCGGGTCTCGTGGGTCTTGTAGCGGTCCTTGCTCTTCTCGTATTCCGCCCGCACCTGGTCGTCGGTGATCGCGGACGCGTCGGCGATGTCGGCAGGCTGCAGCTTCACATAGGCGAATGTGCGGTATTCCGGCGCGCGATAGCGGGTCTTCACGCCTTCGAACCAGGTGGATAGCACGTCGTCGGCCGGCGCCTTGACCGGGTCGATATTGGCATTGGAGAGCAGGAGATAATCGACGGAACGGCTTTCGTCGCGATAGGCCTTCAAGGCGTCGACAAGCACCTGCGGCGGCTTGAAGCCGTCGGAGACCGCCTCGACGATCTGGCTGCGGACCGCGACCTTGCTGCGCTCCCGGATATAGTCGTCCTCCCGAATGCCGGCATTGCGCAGCCTGGAGGTGAAGAGGTTGCGGTCGAACTGGCCGTTGACGCCCTTGAAGGCGGGATCCTCGGCGACCAGGTTGGCAAGCCGGTCTTCGGAGAGACCGAGGTTCATGTCGTCGGAAAGCTGATCGAGCGCGGCACCGGCGGCAAGCTGGGCGAAGACCTCGTTTTCGACGCCGAAGGCGCGGGCCTGTTCCGCAGTAAGCTGCGTGCCGAACTGACGGCTCAGATTGGCGATCTGGCGCTGATAGGCGAGGCGGAATTCCTCAGTCGATATCTGCTGATCCCCGACGGTCATCACGGTATTGCTGTTCGTCGTCAACACGGTGTAGGAAACACCCCAGACGCCGAAGGAAACGACCAGAAGCAGAAGCAGCGCCTTGGCGACCCAGGAGCGGGCGGCGTCTCTGAGGGAATCGAGCATGGATCAACACACCTTGCAAACAGTCTTGCGCAAACAGTCTTGCCGCCTTCAAGCGGCGGATCGAAGGACTGTCTCTAAATCAAACCGAGACGGAAATGAAGGCATGCCCGCGGAAAAGCGAATGATGATGTTTCAGGCGCGCCTGGCGGGTTTTGCGGCTGACGAAGCCGGGCCGGCGTTCAGGCGGTCGGCGAGGGCTTCCGCGTCCCGCGGGGCACGAACCTTCACGTCATTGTCGAAATAGACATAGACATCCCGCCCGTGGGCGCGCGGCGGGGAGGGCGGGCCGACGCGCAGCGCTTCCCTTGGGTCTCGGCCCCTGACCCACTGCCGGATCAGATGCGCCCAATCGTCGAGCGCCTTGTCGTCGTAACCGCTCACATAGAGTTGTTCGGAACCGTGCAGCCGGCAATAGACGAAATCGGCCGTCAGATCCATGAGAAGCGGCCATTCGACGGTGTCGGCCACGACCAGACCCGCTTGGTATTCCCGCAGCAGGTCGATGAACTCCTGAGAGCGAAAGCTGTCATGTCGGATTTCCAGCGCATGCCGCATCGGCCGTTTCGCATCGGTTTCGACATAGGCGCGGTCATCGAGCCGCGAATCGTGTTTCCGCGCCAATTTCGCAGCTTCCTCGGTATCCTTCGGCAGCAGTTTCAGGAAGGTTTCGAAACGATCCCGATCGAACGTCATCCGCGGCGGAAACTGCCAGAGAACGGGGCCGAGCTTCCTGCCGAGGCGGAGGACGCCGGAGGCCAGAAAATTGGCAAGCGGCGTTTCGATATCGACGAGGCGGCGCATGTGGGTGATATACCGCGAGGCCTTGATCGCGAAGACGAAATCGTCCGGCGTCGCGTCGTACCAGGCGGCAAAGCTTTTCGGGCGCTGAAGCCCATAGAACGTGCCGTTGATCTCGATCGAGCGGAAATGCTCGGCCGCATAGGTCAGTTCCTGCTTCTGCGGCAGGCCTTCGGGATAGAACACGCCGCGCCAGGGCTTGTAGGTCCAGCCCGAAATGCCGATCCGGATATTGCCCGAATGCTTCTTCATCGCACCACCTGAGATCACGACGATCCGAACGTTGCGACGGCGCGGTGGTTCCCGGGACCGGCTATTTGGTGAAGATGAAGAAGGCGCCGAGCGCGATGAAGCCGAAGCCGACGATCTGTTTCCAGTGGATCGTCTCACCGAGATAAAGCACGGAAAAGACCACGAAGACCGAGAGCGTGATGATCTCCTGGATGGTCTTCAACTGGGCTGCATTGAAATAGCCGTAGCCGATGCGGTTGGCCGGCACCTGCATGCAATATTCGAAAAAGGCGATGCCCCAGCTCGCCAGAATGACGATGTAGAGCGGCTTGTTCTCGAATTTGAGGTGGCCGTACCAGGCAAATGTCATGAATACGTTCGAAAGGATCAGGAAACCGATTGTGAGGAACGGGACGGCGGTGGTGGGCATGGCAGCGAATCCGTGGGAGGGGAGATGCCCTACCGCAATCACGTTCGGCCCGGAAACACAAGCGGCGGCCGGTCCGCCGGCAGAGGGGAACGGGATATCTGCGCGCCGGCGGTGGAGCCGGCAAAACGGCAATGCTGCCTGAGCGGGCATTCCCGGCAGAGCGGATTGTCGAAGCGGCAGAAGAGCTGCCCGAGACGCTTGGTGAGGACATGGAATTCCGACAGCTCGAAAGCCGTCCAATCCGGCACCGCGGCCATGACCGCGTGATAAGCCGTCGCGATGTCGGCTCGCGGGCCGACTACACCGAAGCGGGCCAGCACGCGCAGCACATGGGTATCGACAACGAAGGCCGGCATGGCGAGCGTGCTGAAATTCAGCGTCGAGGCGGCCACCTTGGGGCCGACGCCGGGCAGGGCTTGCAGCCAGGCCAGCGCTTCCGGAACGGAAAACTCCTTCAGGAACGAAAGATCGAAATCCCGATGGTCCCTGGCGATCAGGCCAAGCGAATCCTTCACATAAAACGCCTTGTCCTTCGCATGGGTGACGTCATTGATCGCGCGCTCGATGCCGGCGACTGGTGCGCCGGCAAGATCGCTCCACCGCGGATAACAGCTGACGAGCTTCTGATAGGCCTTGAGCGAAACCTCGTCCTTCGTCCGGCTGCTGATCATAGACTTGATGAGCTGGCCGACCGGCTCGCGGACGTTATGCGGCCGATAGCCGGCAAAGGCCGAGCGCAATCCTGCGCGCATCAGCGAGATATCCGTCGGAGCTCCGAAGTCAAAGGCGAACTGCATGCCTCATGATAGAACAAAACGAGAACAACGCAAGTCCTTATCCCTGACTCCGGTTGCTCAGAAGAAGAAGGGCATGGACAAGGACCGCGAACAAGCGCTCGGCTCACGCAACGGAGCCTGACGCTGCGTCAATGCACGGTTTCGCGTCTGATCTCGTCCTCGAGCGTGCGGAAAGCTTCGTAAAGCGCCTCGACCAGGATATCGGTCAACTTGTCGGGGTCATTGTCCTGCAGGAACAGCGCGATCGCCTGTTCGGAGGGTTGGCTTATCGAGGTGGTTTCGTTCGACATATCATTGTCTCCAATCACGACCGGATCATTCCGGACGATTGGACGATAGGGATCTTCGCTTGCGCAGAGCTTGATGGACGCCTGCAGCAGCGAACACGCAACAGAGGGCGGACCTAGGCATAGGCGGCCTCTCCCTCACTGTGTGAAGGAACGGCGGGATTGCCGCCACGGCTATATTGCCGGGGCGAACAGCCCATGACCCGCTTGAAGGCCGTGCTGAAGGCGCTTTCGGACTCGTAGCCGAGCGAGAGCGCGATGACGGAAACCGGATCGGCGGAATTCTCCAGTCTCTCCGCGGCCAGCAGCATTCGCCAGCGGGAGAGGTATTCCATCGGGGTTTCTCCGACCGTCTCCTTGAATTTGAGGGCGAAGGTCGATCGCGACATGGCGACGCGCTCCGCGAGCTCCTGCAACGTCCAGCGACGGGCGGGATCGTCATGCATGGCGCTGATCGCCGCGCCCATCTGCCTGTCCGCCAGGGCGAAGAGCCAACCGACGCCTCCTTTCCGCGCTTCCGAAAGATGCAGGCGCAGAGCCTGAACCAGAATCATGTGCGCGAGGTGCTGGACGACAAGGAAACCGCCGGGCTCCGGCTCGCGCAGCTCCTGCATCATCCGCTCCACGGACCAGCGCAGCGCCGTACGGTCAGCTTCCTTCCGGATATGCACGATGGGCGGCAGCATACGCAACAGGACGCCAGCGTGATCGCCGGCCAGCGCGAAACGGCTGCTGACGAGAGAAAAATCTCCGCCTCCGTTATATGAAACGACGCCGCCGCGCCGGGCAGGCGGAAAGATCAGGCCGGCGTCGACGGACGTTGCCGCCATGTCGCTCGCCAGGCGAAAAGGCCGCCCGCTCGGCAGCAGGAAGCAATCTCCCGTATCGAGGCGCACCGCATCCGGAATGCCTTCCACGGACAGCCAGCACCAGCCGGAAACCACCGCACCGCATTTGATGCCTTCCCCCTGTTGCGGGAACTGGATCGCCCATTTTCCGCCGGCCTCGAAGCCTGCCGACATGTAGTTCCGCGGTTTCAGCAGCGATAGCACGTCTGAAAGAGGATCCATGGAAAATCCGGACGATTGAAAAGATAGTGCGGACTTTACAGCATAGATCGTATTCACTCAACCGCCTATCACAACAGGACCCAGGCGGCGAGATGCAGCCGAGGTCATTAAACGATGTGATGGAGTGGTCTTGATGCGTGTTTTTGTTACGGGTGCTACAGGTTTTGTCGGCTCTGCCGTCGTCCAGGAACTGATCAATGCGGGGCATCAGGTGCTCGGTCTTGCCCGCTCGGATGCGGGCGCCAGCTCGCTTGCCGCTGCCGGCGCCGAGGTGCATCGGGGTGACCTTGAAGATCTGGAGAGCCTGCGCAGCGGCGCCGCCCTGGCGGATGGCGTCATCCACACCGCCTTCATCCACGATTTTTCGAAGTACAAGGAAAATTGCGAGATCGACAGACGCGCCATCGAAGCACTCGGCGCCGCGCTTGCCGGCTCCGATCACCCCTTGATCGTCACCTCCGGAACCGGGCTTCTTGCGCCAGGTCGTCTCTCGATCGAAGACGATGTGCCGACGTCCGGCTCGACCCCGATCCCCCGCGTCGCTTCGGAAGAGGCGGCGGCTTCGGTGGCGGCGCGCAGTGTGCGCACGTCGATCGTGCGCCTTCCGCCGTCCACCCATGGCGACGGTGACCATGGTTTCGTGCCGATCCTCATCAACATCGCACGGGAGAAGGGCGTTTCGGCCTATGTGGGCGACGGGGAAAACCTCTGGCCTGCGGTGCACCGGTTCGATGCCGCGCGCCTTTACCGGTTCGCGCTCGAAAGAGGAGCTGCCGAGCCCCGTTATCACGCGGTCGCCGAGGAAGGGATACCGTTCCGTGAGATCGCCGAGGTGATCGGCCGGCGCCTCGATCTGCCGGTCGTCGGCAAGGCTCCCGAAGAGGCGGCCGGCCATTTCGGCTGGTTCGCGCATTTCGCAGCGCTCGACTGCCCATCCTCAGCCGAGCGGACCCGCGAGCTGCTGGGGTGGCAACCGCGACGGCCGGGGCTCATTGCCGATCTCGACCGGCCACGCTATTTCGAAAAATGAACCGGCGCAAAACGACCCTGCAGGAACGATCGCCGGCAGAGGTACGGCGCGCGCAATCTGCAGGGTGGCCGCATTGATAACGGCCGGCGGGGAGGGGCTCCTCCCCGCATATTGGTGGGGGCGCCTTCTCTCAAGTGCCTGCGATAAGTCCGTAGACGACAACGAAGAGATAGACGGCGAATGCCGCCGCGGCCACGCCCGCGATGAACAGGGCAAGTCCCCGACCGGCGCTCATCTTCCTTCTCTTCTGCGCGGGATGATCCGCCGACGGCGACAGGCCCGTTGGGGTTTCGGTATCTTTCATGGGTTGCGCTCCTGAACGTCATTCCTGTCGCAACCTGTCTTTCAGGCGATAGTTCCAAGCCGCCGGTCATAGGAGGCAGAGCGGGCTCGCCCCATGCCGCCGGCTCGATCCTCTTTAAGGCTATTCAGCGAACATTCATTTAGCGAATGCCAATTCAGAATCGCCGCATCGCCTTGCGGCGGAGACCCGGCGCGTGAATCAAGCGAGACACAGGCCGGGTCTCTCTCAGACGGAATGAGGGCGCGGCGCGAATGATGGCGATCCTGAAACGACTATTGTTCTTCTGGAAGAAGCGCGGAAGTTCTACCGAAATCGATTATACTGCCGGGTATCGCGAGCCTTGGATCGAGCAATCCATTCGCGATTTCGAGAAGCGTCTGAAAGACTAGCAGGTTATTCGCCCCGAGCGAGGGCCGCGGTCTTTTCCGGCCCGATATTCCTGACCAAGGGATCGGCATGCCGGTGCGCGAGACGCCATTCCGATCCTTCGCGCCGATAGACCTGCGTGACCCTCAGCGACCAGTCCTGATCGGGCAAGCCAGCGACTTCGCCGTGTTGCCGCTCTATTATGACCAGCACGATCAGGTCTGAGGAGGTGTAGGATTTGGCTACCTCAAGGTGTGCGTCGCCCTTGCGGAAGTTGCGGGCGAGCACGGCCAGGCGCTCCGGGCTGTCGTCGAAACCGTGGCTCACCGGACCGCCGAAGGGCTGCATGAGGGTAAAGTCCTTGGCGAGCTTTATCATCGCTGCCCAGCGGGTCATATCGCCCGATACAAACGCCTGGGCCTCTTCCTCTGTGCGCCGGATGATCTCGTCAAGCGGCGGCTCGACGACCTCGCCGGCCTGGACCGACTTCACGCAGAAGACCATGGCGAGCGCCATCGCCACGCGACGTGAGATCGCTTTCATCCGGAGTTCGGTGTTTCTCTTCAAATGTGGCTGTCGGGTTCGTGTGAGCACGGGAAATCCTGTCGTGTTGTTTCTTCGAATGCCAAGCAACGGCGGGCGGGCTCTCACTCCCACTTCTCGCCTCTTGAATGAAGTGATATGATTGCAGCGATATGCTGAACCAGATTAATCTGTCCCGCATCGACCTCAATCTGCTGGTGTTGTTCGAGGTCGTGATGGAGGAGCGCCATGTCGGCCGTTCGGCCGAACGTCTCAACCTGTCGCCCTCGGCGATCAGCCATGGGCTCGGCCGGTTGCGCACAGTGCTGGGCGATCCGCTGTTCCTCAAGACGCCGAAAGGTGTGGTCCCGACCAACAGGGCCGAGGAGCTTGCTCCCGCGATTACGGACGTGCTGACGCGAATACGGGGTATCGTCGCCAGCACGGAGCCTTTCGATCCGGCGCGTTCCACCAGGCGTTTCACGATCGGCGCACCGGATGGCGTCTCGGCGGTGTTCCTGCCGCCGCTGCTCGACGTGCTGGCGAAGACCGCGCCTGCCGTTGCGGTCAGCATCCGGCAATTGCTGCCGAGGCAAGGCGAACCGAATCCGGACCTTGCCTGGCGCGACGCTCTTTCCGATCTCGAGGCGCGCGCGATGGATATAGCGATCATTCCCAACGGCGCGTTTCCGGCCCGCTTCGCGTATCGCCTGCTCTATCATGAGGATTTCGTGGTCGCGGCGCGGGCCGGACATCCTTTCGTTTCTGACGCGAACCTGCACAATTACTGCGCCGCGCAGCATCTCGTGGTTTCCCACTCGGGCGATGCCCACGGTTTCGTCGACAACGTGCTCGCGGAGCAGGGCCTGTCGCGGCGGGTCGCGCTGACGGTGCCCAACTTCATGTTCGCGCTTGCAGTGCTTTCTCGCAGCGATCTGATCTCGGCGCTGCCGCGACGTTTCGTGGCGGAGCATGCTGCCCGCTTTGGCGTCGTCGGCGTCGACGCGACGCTGCCGCTCGGTCGGTTCGACCTCAACATCGTCACGCCGCGGGTCGCGCTCGGGGACGCGGGCCTCGCATGGCTCGTCTCATTGCTCGCGCAGGTGGGCCCGGCAGTACCGACAGCCGCCAACTGAGACCATCCCCGCGTATCGTTCGAAATGTCGGCACTGGCGCAACGGCAGGCAAGCTCTTCTCAAGCCTTCACTGGCTCCATGCGACAATCGGCGGGATCAACCACCTAACGTCCGCTATGACTCTCCCACACGTAACACGCCGAACGACGCCCTGATGTCGGGCGCATTGCTGCCATCCGATGTTGATCCGATTCATCGCGTTGCCTTCTTGACATCGTTGCCAAGCCGATTTGTCAGGATGGCGCTCGTAATAAGGTGAACGAGATGGTCCGCCCGCGGCGCGAAAGAGGGTTGGTCGACCGCCCAGCCGAGAGCCGTTATCAGGGCGAACAGGTCGTCCCCATTCATATCGGCGCGCGCCGTTCCCTCGCCCTGAGCACGGAGCAGCAGTCGCGCGCCTGCCGAGTGCACCGCTGCGCACGAAGCATAAAGAGCGGAGTCCGGGTTCGTGTGGGCGGCCGCCATCATGGCGACAACGCCCCTATAGCTTTGGGTGAATGCCACCAATTCCCGAAACCAGGAGAGAAGTGCTTCGTCAGCCGAAGTCGACGTTTCGAGTTCGTCTGCCTTCTGCGTCAGTGCGTCCAGATTGGTACACAGCAACGCTTCGAACAGGGCTTCCCGCGTCGGGAAATGACGAAGGAGTGTGGCCAACCCGACGCCGGCCCGGCGGGCGATATCGCGCATCGACGCGTCGGCCCCATGCTCGGTGACGACGTCACGCGCAACGTTAAGAATTTGGCTGCGATTTTTTTCTGCGTCGGCTCGCATGGACTGCCTTGATAAACGGATCAATGGTTCACATATGTGGATCGGCGATCCGATTATGAAGCGGATCAGTGATCCATTATAGGTAGCGTGCGTATGCGCGAATGGCAACAGGCGCTGCCCGAGACGACGAAAGGAAAAGTCATGGGAAAGCTTGGTGGTAAGGTTGCAGTCATCACAGGTGGCGCTACCGGCATCGGCCGCGCCGCAGCAAAGCGCTTCATCGAGGAGGGCGCCTTCGTCTTCATCTTCGGCCGCCGGCAGGAAGCGCTCGACGCGGCTGTGGCCGACCTCGGGCCCAATGCCCGCGCGGTGAAGGGCTCGGTCTCCGATCCGGCCGACCTCGACCGGCTTTACGCGGCGGTGAAGGCCGAGCGCGGATCCCTCGACATCGTCTTCGCCAATGCCGGGGCGGGAAGCCCGCTTCCGCTCGGCAAGATTACCGCCGAGCATATTGACGAAACCTTCGACACCAATGTGAAGGGTACGATCTTCACCGTCCAGAAGGCGCTGCCGCTGATGGGCCATGGCGGTTCGATCATCCTGACGGGATCGAGCGCGGGCACCACGGGGGCCCCGGCATTCAGCGCCTACAGCGCGAGCAAGGCGGCAGTGCGCAACCTCGCGCGGACCTGGGCGGAGGACCTGAAGGGCACCGGCATCCGGGTAAACGTGCTGTCGCCCGGGCCGACCGCGACCGAACTCGCGAAGGAAGCGCTGGGCGAGGAAGGCCAGAAGGTCTTCGCCTCGATGAATCCGCTCCAGCGCATGGCCGATCCGGAGGAGATCGGAGCGGTAGCCGTCTTTCTCGCGTCGCAGGACAGCAGCTTCATGACCGCCAGCGAGGTCGCCGTCGACGGCGGCCTGGCGCAAATCTGACGCACTACGCCCGGCCGGACTTCGTTCAAATATTCGGAGCCCGTAGGGCTCGGTAACCGAGGGAAATACATGAGCTACGCAATCATCGGCTTCGGCAATATCGGCCAGGCCCTGGCCAAGGCGTTTGCCCGTAACGGCATCGAAGTATCCGTTGCAACCACGCGTGACCCGGAAGGCTTTGCATCCGCTGCGGCCGCGATCGGCCCCACGATCATTCCCAAAAAACTGGCGGACGCCGTCAAGGCGGACATCATCTTTTTGGCTGTCCGTTTCGAACAGCACCCGGATGTCGCGACGGCGCTTCCCACCTGGCAGGGCAAGACCATCGTCGATGTGACCAATGCCTACGGCGTGCCCCCTGAGGAACTGGGAGGACAGCCTTCGTCCAAGTCCGTCGCGCAGGCCTTCGCCGGTGGACGACTGGTCAAGGGCTTCAACCATTTGGTGGCTGCCGTCCTTGACCAAGATCCGGCCGTACATGGTGGCAGGAGAGTCGTGTTTCTGGCGAGCGACGATGACAGCGCCGCAGCGGAGATTGGTGCGCTTGCGGAAAAGCTCGGTTTCTCGGCGATCAAACTTGGCGGGCTTTCTGAAGGTGGACTGCTAGTCCAGGCGCGCGGCAATACCTGGGGTCAACTGATCTTCAAGGACTTTGTCAAGTTCGACGGATGAATCGTGCATGGGCGCAGCCGTAACGGCGCCTCTCGCATGACATCACTTACAAGGAGCAGCAGTATGCGCATTTTGGTTATCGGAGGGACCGGCCATATCGGTTCGTACATCATTCCCGAGCTCGTCGCCGCCGGACACGAGGTCACTGGCCTGGCCAGGTCGGACGCGGCCGTGGCGACGGTGTCCGCGCTCGGTGCCAAGGTGCGTCGCGGCAGCCTTGAGGATCTCGACGGGCTCAAGGAGGCGGCCGCAGACTCCGACGGTGTCATCCACGTCGCACACAGGCAAGACCTGCTTCCCTCCGGCGGGATCGACGCCGTGGCCGCCGCGGAGCTCCAGATCATGCTCGCTTACGGCGAGGCACTGGCAGGGACCGGAAAGCCGCTGGTCGTGTCGGGGAGCATTGGCTCGCCCGGGTGGGAAAACCTGGGCCGGCCGGCCACCGAGGAGGACCCGGCCCTTCCCGGCGGCGACGCGTATAAGGGTACTCTGCGGGTTCGCAACATCGTGGAAACCACCGTAATCGGTCTCGCGGAGCGGGGCGTGCGGTCTTCGGTCGTGCGGATTCCTCCCATCGCGCACAGCACGACCGATAATGCCGGCTTCCTCCCGCTGCTGATCGGGCTTGCGAAGGAGAAGGGCGTCATCGGCTACCCCGGAGACGGCGCGAACCTGTGGCCGGCCGTGCACGCCCGCGATCTCGCCTCTTTGTTCCGCCTGGCGCTGGAGAAGGGCCCAGCCGGCAGACACTGGCACGCGGTTGCCGACGAGGGTATCCCGTTCCGCGAAATCGCCGAGGCCATTGGCAGCCGTCTGAACCTACCGGCCGTGCCCATTCCCGCCGATGTCCTGATGCTGCCGGGGTACTTTGGGTTCCTCGCGAATTTGGTCAGGCTGGACGTCCCGGCGTCCAATCTCATCACCCGCCAAGCCCTCGGCTGGGAACCCGCTCAGCCCGGCCTGCTCGCCGACTTGGACAACGGCCATTACTTCCCCGCCGGCTGATCCCGCGTAGAGACCACGAACAACGTTCCACTTCTTCAGGAGACTGAACATGAGCACTATCAGCATCATCGGCGCAGGAGCCATGGCCGCCGCGATCGCGGGCCGTACCGCCAAGGCCGGACACACTGTCGAGGTGATCAACCGCGACACCGCCAAGGCGCGGGCGCTCGCCGACCGGCTCGCAGCCGGAGCGACGGCAGGGACGTACGGCGCCGCGCCTGCGGGCGACATCGTCATCCTCGCCGTGCCGTACTCCGGTGCGGCCGCGGTGGTGGCCGACTTTGGGGAAGCGCTCGACGGCAAGGTGATCATCGACATCGCCAACCCGGTTGCCCCCGACCTTTCGGGCCTCGTCACCCCGCATGGCAGCTCTGGTGCGCAGGAGACCGCCAAGGGCCTCCCCGCCGGCGCGCATGTCGTGAAGGCGTTCAATACGATCTTCGGTCACGTACTTACCAAGGGTGGACGCCTCGACGCGTTTATCGCAGCCGACGATGCGGAAGCAAAGGCGCACGTCTCGACCTTCCTCGAAAGCCTCGGGCTGCGTCCGTTCGATGTCGGTGGCCTGCACATGGCCCAGACGCTAGAGGCGCTCGGCCTGATGATGATCGGCCTGGCCAAAAAGGGTGCCGGCACCTGGGACTTCGCCATGAACGTCGATCTCGGGGCGTAGGGGTAGCGCGACAACGATATTCGCAATCCCCATGGCAAAGAGGTCAAGCACATATACCACCCGGCGCCCGGCCTGCTCGCCTCCTTCCAGGATCGTGTTGCAGTATCTGCGCTATGTGTTAGCCGCTGCAGATAAGTACAGGGTCGCGCACATTTGGGGGGCCGGGCATTCGATGGTCCGCTTGTCGAGGCATTGTGGAGCGAGCGCTCCGAGACGATGCTGGCGAAGTGGCTGCGATCTGATGCTGTGCCGCTTGTTATGATGCGGTGATCGGCGGCTATATCGGCCCATAGAGGGCAATCGGCGGCCAATGGCGGAAGAGGTGGGATTCGAACCCACGGTACGGTTTCCCGCACGCCGGTTTTCAAGACCGGTTCCTTAAACCGCTCGGACACTCTTCCTTCTCGGCTGTGGCTTTATAGCCGGCCGCATTTCGGCGTCAACCAAGGGAGATCATTTCGCGTCAAAATCCTCATCTCGGCTCCACCGAGAGACTGAGATAGGTCGGGTCGAATTCCGCGACCTCCTTCAACCGCTCCCAATCCAGGATCGTGACGGTCTGGTTGACCCACGAGATCAGGCCTTCCCGCCGAAGCGTCTGGATGACGCGGTTCATGTGCACAAGCGACAGCCCCAGAACATCGGCCATCTCGCCCTGGGAAAGAGGCAGATAGAAGCTCCAGCCGTTGACCCGGTGAACCACCCGAAGCCGGACGAACAGTTCGCAGATGATGTGGGCGAGGTGGGAGGCCTTGGAACGCCGGCCCATGGCGACGATCCAGGCCCGGTGGATCGAGCCGTGGACCAGCGTATCGAGCCAGAGCATGCGGGTCAGATGGGGATGGCGTTCGGTCACCAGCTTGAGTTCCGCGTGATCGGCATAGGCCACATGACAGGCGGAGAGCGCGACGACGCCGTGATCCATGGTCTTTAGAAGGAAGGCATGCAGATCGACGAAATCGCCGGCCACATGGATCGCCGTGATCTGCCGCGTCCCCTCCGCCGTCAGCTTGTAACGGGCCGCGAAGCCATCGATGAGCAGGCTGCTATGGCCAGGTCTGAACCCCTCGACCACCAGATCCTCCCCCGTCGGAAACCGCCGCTCCCTGCCAATGATGTCTCCGAGTATATCCTGCTCCTCGTCGGTCAGAACGTCATGCTGTCCGAGATTGAGAAGCAGGGATTCGATCACGTTCTTCCTCGGTGATTTCCTGTGCCGACAAGGTTTGGGGAAACATCATATAGGGCTATCAAACCGCGGGACCACCGGAAAGGAACAAAATCCCCAACCGGTAATTCGGGTGCAATGTATGAAGGCGGGAAGAACGGCATGGCGCGATATTTCTTCGATCTCGTCAACGGCAGCGGCCTCATTCGCGACGAGCAGGGCCAGGATGTATCCACCCGCGAGGACATCAGCCGGGAAGTGAGCCGGATTCTGGTGGATATCGCTTCGGAAGAACTTCCGGGCAGCGGAGACGGCGCAATCTCCGTCACAGTACGCGACGAACGGGGCCGGCCGGTGCTTACCGGCAACCTGTCGTTCAAAACCCGCTGGCATGACGACGCGGAAACCGATTCCAAGTAATGGCCGGGTCGGGACCCTCCAAACCTCGTTTGCCACCCGCCGCATGAACCAATGGTTAACCATAGTGCGCAGAAGTTTATCTATCCGCCCGATTTCATTCGCATTGTTGCCATTTTGCCGGCAAAACTCCCATTCCATTGAGTTCGGCGACATAGGGGTATGTCCCGAACCGGTTCAATGGCTGCGAAAAGCGGGACAGTAACGAGGACTGTCGACTGCTCGTCGCGGCGAAAGCGGCATGGGACGACGGGTTTGGGTTTGAGTGGCGGCAAGCTTTCGCTGGGTGCGAAATGGCTCGGGATAACGATGGTCTGCGTGGGGATGGCCTCTTGCGCCACGACCGAGGCTCCGAAGAAGAAATCCCGCAGCAAGGAATATTTCTCCGAAAAGGAATACGGCGTTAAGGCCAGCCCGCGGGTTGTTCGCGAAGGCCAGGCCGTGCCGAAGGGCGGCGGTCGCTTCATAGTCGGTCAGCCCTATGAGGTAAAGGGCAAGACCTACGTTCCGAAGGAAGACCCGAACTACAACAAGAACGGTCTTGCCTCCTGGTACGGCTCGGCCTTCCACGGGCGGCTCACCGCCAATGGGGAGGTCTACGACAGCGACCACCTGTCGGCCGCTCATCCGACCTTTCCGCTGCCGAGCTACGCACGCGTCACCAATCTGGACACCGGCTCGTCGGTCATCGTCCGCGTCAACGATCGCGGCCCCTATCATCCGGGCCGCATCATCGACGTCTCCAGCAAGACGGCCGATCTGCTCGATATCAAGCGGACCGGCACCGGGCATTTCAACGTGCAGTATGTGGGCCGCGCGCGCATGGACGGCAGGGACATGCCGTTCCTGATGGCATCCTATGTCCGCAAGGGCGACCGCCTGCCGTCGATCCAGCCGGAAGGGCAGATCGCGACCGGTGTCATGGTCGCCTCAAACCAGCCGCTCGGCGACCAGCTTCAGAGCTATGGTTCCGCCGTGCCGAAGCCGGTCGCGCTTGCCGGACGCACGCCGAACGGCGCGGCGCCGGTCCCGGCCGCAACCCGGGCATTCCAGGCTATCGAGCAGTTCGCCGTGCTGCCGCAACTCGGTCCGGTGCCCGCGGAGCGGCCGGCAGGCGGCGACATGCGCCAGCCGGTCAGGACCGTTGCGGCCGCCTATGCCGCCGAACCGTCGAGGGCCCCGCAGGTCATGTTCGGCAACATGATCCTCGAATCTCCAAGACCCGCTCAAAAGCCCGTGCGTTGAGTCTCGTGCCGATTGCCGCCCGCAATCGGCACTGCTACGCATGGGGATGAAACGGTCTGTGGTGATGATGCGACGCCTTCTGTTCCTCCTTTGCCTGGCTATCCTTGCAGCCGCCCGCCTCTCCGGAGCCGCGAACGCGCAGGAGCCTTCGTCCGGTTTCGTCACCAAGGCCAAACAGGTCTACATGGTGGAGGCGAAGACCGGCACGGTGCTGCTCGCCTCCAACGAAAACCAGACTTTCCCGCCCGCATCGCTCGCCAAACTGATGACGATGGAGGTCGTCTTCAGCGCCATGAAAAGGGGCGAGATCAGCCAGGACACGGTCTATCCCGTCAGCGAACATGCCTGGCGGACCGGCGGAGCGCCTTCCGGCACGACCACCATGTTCGCGGCGCTGAAATCCCAGGTGCGCGTCGAGGACCTCGTCAAGGGCGTGATCATCCAGAATGCCAACGACGCCTGCATCGTGCTGGCCGAGGGTATTTCTCGCTCCGACGCGGAATTCGCCGCGCGCATGACCGCACGCGCCAAGGACCTCGGCCTTACCCGCTCGGTCTTCGGCAATTCCACCGGGCTGCCGGGTGCGGAGAGCCGCACCACCGCGCGCGATCTGGTCGAGCTCGCACGACACATCCATCGCGAATATCCGGAATTCTATCCGCTCTATGCGCAGCCGGATTTCGAATGGAACAGGATTTTCCAGCGCAACAAGAACCCGCTGATGGCTCTCAACATCGGCATCGACGGCCTGGGCGCCGGTTTTGCGGAGGGCTCCGGTTACGCGCTGGTCGCCTCGGTGGAGCGGAACGGCACGCGGCTCTTCCTGGCGATGGGTGGCCTTGCGAGCGACAAGGAGAGGCTCGAGGAAGCACGCCGGGTTCTGGAATGGGGGCTTTCGTCATTCGAGACCAAGGTGCTCTTCCGCCCAGGCGAGGTTATCGGGCAGGCGAGCGTCTACGGCGGCACCTCACGTTACGTCGATCTCGTCGCGAGAGAACCTGTCGACATCTATCTGCCGACCAATAACCCCGACCGACTGAGCGGGCGGATCGTCTATCGCTGGCCGCTCAGAGCGCCGGTCGCCGAAGGGCAGGACGTCGGCGTATTGAGAATTTCCGCAGGAGACCGGGTGGTGCGGGAGGTGCCGCTGGTGACGGGGCAATCGGTCGGGACGGGCAGCCTCACGAGCCAGGCGACCGATGCTCTCCTGGAACTGATGTTCTTCTGGCTTTAGCATGCAGACGTTGTTTCGCAGCGCACTCGTATGCGTTATAAGCCGATAAAGAAGTGAGTGCGGAAAGACGCGTGGCAGAACATACCGGATTGTTCGTGACTTTCGAGGGCGGGGAGGGGGCTGGCAAATCCACCCAGATTCGCCGGCTGGCTGACCAGTTGCGCCGGCGCGGCCATGACGTGCTGATGACCCGCGAACCGGGCGGTTCTCCGGGGGCGGAGGCGGTGCGCCACGTTCTTCTCTCGGGCGCGGCGGAGGAATTCGGTGTGCGCATGGAAGCCATCCTGTTTGCCGCCGCCCGCAACGATCACGTCGAGGAAGTCATCCGGCCCGCGCTCGAAAGCGGCGCGATCGTGCTCTGCGACCGCTTCATCGATTCCTCACGCGTCTATCAGGGCGTCACCGGCAACCTGGAGCCGGATTTCATCGAGGCGCTGCAGCGGATCGCGATCGACGGCGTGGTGCCGGACTGCACGCTAATCCTCGATCTGCCGGCCGAAGTGGGGCTGAAGCGCGCCCGCAAGCGGAGTGCAGAGAACGCTCCGGACCGTTTCGAACGCGAGGAGATCGAGACGCACGAGAAGCGCCGGGAGGCCTATCTGGAGATCGCGGAGGCCGAGCCAGAACGCTGCCGCGTGGTGAATGCCGAGCGCCCGGAAGAGGAGATCGCGGAGGAGATTTTGGCGATCGTCGAACCGATGGTGCGCGAGCTCCGCTCCGCTCGGGCGGCCAGCACGGAATCGGTCGGATGAGCGAGGAAACCCCGGGCATTCTCGACGGCGCCGTACCGCCGGCACGCAATCCGCATCTCTACGGTCACCGGGCCGCCGAGGATTTCCTTGCCCGCAGTTACCGCTCCGGCAAGGGCCACCACGCGATCCTGATCGAAGGCCCGGAGGGAATCGGCAAGACGACGCTCGCCTTCCGCTTCGCCAATCATGTGCTCACCCATCCAGATCCCGCGACGGCACCCGATCATATCGCCGATCCGGACCCGGATTCGCCCGTCAGCCGGCAGATCGCCTCGGGCGCCTCGCACAATCTTCTGCATCTGGCCCGACCGGTGGACGAAAAGACCGGCAAGACAAAGGCTGCGATCACCGTGGACGAGGTACGCAGGGCAGGGCACTTCTTCTCGCAGACGTCCGGCACGGGCAACTGGCGGATCGTCATCATCGATCCCGCCGACGACCTCAACCGCAATGCGGCGAATGCCATCCTGAAGATTCTCGAAGAGCCGCCGCGGCGGGCGCTCTTCCTGGTGCTGTCCCATGCGCCCGGGAAACTCCTGCCGACGATCCGCTCCCGTTGCCAGCCGCTGAAACTGTCACCGCTGAGTGACGGCGATCTTGCGAAGGCGCTGGCCGGACTTGGAATGCCGCTCGACGGCGGCAAGACCGAGGAAATGGTGCTCTCGATGGGGAAGGGCAGCGTCTCGCAGGCGCTAAAACTCCTGAATTACGGCGGCACCGAGATCATCGCCGCCTTCGACGAGGTGATCGCCGCGGAAGGCCCGACGGCGCGCAAAGCCATGCACCGGCTGGCGGACGTGCTATCCGGCAAGGAGAGCGACGTGATCTTCGGCTTCTTCCTGGAGCATCTGAGCGACCATCTCGTCGGCCGGGCACGAGCGGCAGCGCTTGGCGGCGACCTTGCAGCCGCCGACCGTCAGGCGAAACTCGTCAGCGACATCGGCGAGAAGATCACCGTCGCGCAGGCTTACAACCTCGACCGCAAGCAGACGATCCTCTCGATCCTTGAGGCCGCCAGACGCTAGGCGAGGGAACCTCATAGAGGAACTTTGTGTTTCGCATCCGCGAAACATGCGCTAAGAGCGGCATGAACAAATCCAAGTGCCCGAGTGCCCCATGTCCGACAAGACGCCCTATTACATCACCACCGCGATTTCCTACCCGAACGGCAAGCCGCATATCGGCCATGCCTATGAGCTGATCGCGACGGATGCCATGGCGCGCTTCCAGCGCCTCGACGGCAAGGATGTCTTCTTCCTGACCGGCACGGACGAGCACGGCCAAAAGATGCAGCAGACGGCGCGTGCCGAAGGGGTCACCCCGGAGGAGCTTGCGGAACGCAACTCCACCGAATTCCGCGGGATGGGCCGGCTGTTGAACGCGTCGAACGACGATTTCATCCGCACCACCGAACCGCGCCATCACGAGGCTTCCAGGGACATCTGGAACCTGATGGCCGATAACGGCGACATCTACAAGGATACCTATGCTGGCTGGTATTCGGTGCGCGACGAGGCCTATTACGCCGAAAACGAGACCGAAGTGCGCGATGGCGTGCGTTACGGACCGCAGGGCACGCCGGTCGAATGGGTGGAGGAGTCGAGTTATTTCTTCCGGCTTTCCGCCTATGGCGACAAGCTGCTCAAGCACTATGAGGAGAACCCGGACTTCATCGGCCCGAACGAGCGCCGCAACGAAGTGATTTCCTTCGTCAAGTCCGGCCTCAGGGACCTGTCGGTTTCCCGCACCACCTTCGATTGGGGTATCAAGGTACCGAACGATCCGGCGCATGTCATGTACGTGTGGGTCGATGCGCTGACCAACTACATCACCGCCACCGGCTATCTGGAGGACCCGAAAGGTCCGCGCGCAAAATACTGGCCGGCGGATGTGCATATCATCGGCAAGGACATCATCCGCTTCCACGCCGTCTATTGGCCGGCCTTCCTGATGTCGGCCAGGCTGCCGTTGCCGAAGCGTGTCTACGCGCATGGCTTCGTGCTGAACGCCGGCGAGAAGATGTCGAAATCGCTCGGCAACGTCGTCGATCCGTTCGAGCTTCTGGAAAAGTTCGGGCTCGACTACGTGCGCTATTATCTCTGCCGCGAGATTTCCTTCGGCCAGGACGGCAATTGCAACGAGCAGCTCATCGCAGCCCGCGTCAATGCGGACCTCGCCAACGGCATCGGCAATCTCGCCAGCCGCTCGCTGTCGATGATCGTCAAGAATTGCGACGGCCACATTCCGGAGCCCGGCGAACTTACCGACGCGGACAGGGAACTGCTCGCCGCGGCCGACGGGCTCATCGCGATCTGCCGGGAGGAGATGAGCAAGCAGGCCATCCACCGGGCGCTCGCGGCGATCATCGGCGTCGTTTCCGATACGGACCGCTATTTCGCCGCCCAGGCGCCCTGGGTGCTGAGGAAAACCGATCCGGCCCGCATGGCCACGGTGCTCTACGTGACGGCGGAAGTGGTGCGCCAGATCGCCATCCTGCTGCAGCCCTTCATGCCGGAATCGTCTGCCAAACTGCTCGATCTGGTGGCGGCGCCGGCCGACAGCCGAGACTTTGCCGCGCTTGGGCAAGCCGGCCGTCTGAAGCCGGGCACGGCCCTCGAAGCGCCGCAGCCGGTCTTCCCGCGTTACGTGGCGCCCGAAACGACCTCGTAAGGCTTGTTCATGCTGATCGATACCCATTGCCATCTGGATTTTGCCGATTTCGCGGAGGAACGCGATGCGATCGTCGCGCGCGCTCACGAGGCCGGCGTGAAGCAGATGGTGACCATTTCGACGCGGGTGCGAAAACTGGACGGCCTTTTGGCGATCACGGAGAAATATCCCTCGGTTTTCTGTTCCGTCGGCACGCATCCGAACAATGCCGGCGAGGAACTGGACGTCCAGACGGAAGACCTAGTGCGGCTCGCCAACCAGCATGAGAAGATCGTCGCGATCGGCGAAGCGGGGCTCGACTATTTCTACGACACGCAGACGCCGGCCGACCAGAAGACCGGGTTCGTCCGCCATATCGCGGCGGCACGCGAAACCGGTTTGCCGCTCGTGATCCACAGCCGCAGCGCCGACGAGGACATGATCGATATCCTGACCACGGAAAGCGGGAAGGGGGCCTTCCCCTTCATCCTGCACTGCTTTTCTTCGGGAGCCGACCTCGCCCGCACCGGCGTCGAGCTCGGCGGATACGTGTCGTTCTCCGGCATTCTGACCTTCCCGAAATCGGAAGAACTGCGGGACATAGCCAAAGCCGTGCCGACGGATCGGCTGCTGGTCGAGACCGACGCGCCGTATCTGGCGCCGAAGCGCTGGCGCGGCAAACGCAACGAGCCTTCCTATGTGATCAATACGGCCGAGGTGCTCGCCGAATGCAAGGGCGTCGCTTGTGAGGAGATCGCCCGGATCACCACGGAGAATGCGTTCCGCATCTTCTCCAAGATGCCGAGGCTCTGACCGGTGGCACGGTATCGGCGGCGCTTCACCATCCTCGGCTGCTCGTCGTCGCCAGGCGTGCCGCGGCCCAACGGCGACTGGGGCGCCTGCAATCCGAACAATCCCAAGAACCACCGGACCCGTGCGGCTTTCATGGTCGAACAGATCGGGCCTGATGGCGGCAGCACCGTTGTCGTGGTCGATACCGGACCGGATTTCCGCCAGCAGATGGTGGCCGCCAATGTGCAGCGGGTCGATGCGGTGCTTTATACCCATGCGCATGCGGATCACCTGCACGGCATCGACGACCTGCGGACCTATTTCATGCTGCAGCGGCATCGCATCCCGATCCATGCCGATCCGTTCACGATGGAGCGTATACGCCAGGGCTTCGGCTATTGCCTCGAAACGCCGCCGGGCGGCAATTATCCGCCGATCGTTCGCCCGTTCCTGATCGAGAGCATGGACGAGCCGATCATCGTTGACGGGCCGGGCGGGCCGATCCGCTTCCTGCCTTATCGACAGGCGCATGGCGACATCTATTCGCTGGGGTTCAGGATCGGCGACGTGGCCTATAGCAGCGACGTCAGCGACTTTCCTCCGGAGACCGTTGCCAGGCTCGGGGGGCTCGACGTGCTGATCATCGACGCGCTGCAATACAAATACCATCCGAGCCATCTGTCGCTCGAACAGGCGCTCGACTGGATCGCGCGGCTTTCACCGAAACATGCCGTCCTGACGCATATGCATATTCCTCTGGACTACGATATCGTCATGGCTGAAACGCCGGCCAATGTGGAGCCGGCCCATGACGGACTGGCATTCGATGTCGATGTCTCGGAAGGCGAGCTTTAGTCTTTACAGTCTGACGACAGATGCAGCGCCAAGCCGTTGATTTTCTTTTCATGTGGATCAGTTCCATAATCTATCTTATGTGATTATTGGATGTAGCCGCAAAGTTGAAGTGTCCTGTTTCTGCAAAGTTGGAATGTCACACTCCCCCGGCC